>NZ_JAKRMS010000116.1 GCF_022346185.1 Cellulomonas sp. ACRRI
CCCGTCCCGCCCGCGCGGTCGCCGTGCCGGCCCCGGCGCCCCGTGCCCTGGCCGCCCTGGCGGCGGTGCTGCTGGCGCTCGCGGCGGTGCTGCTGACCGCGGGCCGCGCGGACGCGCACAACTCCCTGCTGGGGACCGACCCGGCGGACGGGTCGACGGTGGACGCGCCGCCCGCGAGCATCACGCTGACGTTCGACCAGCCGGCGCAGTCGCTGGGCACGGAGATCGTCGTGCTGGGCCCGGACGGCAGCGCCGTCAGCACGGGGGACGCCGCGCTCGTCGACACCACGGTGTCCCAGCCGCTGACCACCGGCCTGCCCGCCGGGGCGTACACCGTCGAGTGGCGCGTGACCTCGGCGGACGGCCACCCGCTGTCCGGCACGTTCGCCTTCACGGCGGCGTCCGGCGCGGAGGCCGCCGTCCCGGCCGCGCCCGAGACGATCCAGCCGACCGCCGCGCCGACGGCCGAGCCCCAGGCCGAGGCCACCGTCTCCGCGACGC
Organism: Cellulomonas sp. ACRRI; assembly: GCF_022346185.1. GTDB lineage: Bacteria > Actinomycetota > Actinomycetes > Actinomycetales > Cellulomonadaceae > Cellulomonas. Next base: position 502 of record NZ_JAKRMS010000116.1, read on the forward strand.
TGGCGCCGCAGCAGGAGCTCGCCGAGGACGAGGACTCCGGACTCGCCGCCGGGGTGGTCGCCGCGATCGTCGTGGCCGTGCTCGCCGCCGGCGCGGTGGCGGTGTTCGTGGTGCGCGAGCGCCGCCGGTCGCACCCGGCCGACGGCCCCGCGGGCACCGACGGCCCGACCGGCCCGACCGGCCCGACCGGCCCGACCGGCCCGACCGGTCCCACCGGCGGGGACGGCCGGGCGGAGGGCTGATGGCGCCCGGCGTCGCCGCCCCCGCCGGCCCGCGCCCGGCCCGCAGCCCCCGCGCCGCGCAGGGCCCGGGGCGCTCGACGGACTGGCTGCGGGTCGCCGCGCTCGCGGTCGCCGCGCTGGCGGCCGTCGTGGCGGGCATCGCGTTCACCGGCGCCGCCGCGCCGACCGCCCTGCGCGACCCCGGCGCCCTCGTGCGCTGGGGCCTGCCGATCGCGTCGACGGGCGCCGAGCTCGCCGCGTCGGCGACCCTCGGCGGACTGGTGCTGCTCGCCACCGTCCTGGTGCGGCGTGACGAGACCGTCGTCCGCGCGGCGTCGGGGATCACCGCCGTCGCCGCCGGGGTGTGGACGCTCACCGCCGTCGTCGAGCTCGTCCTCACCTACGCGAACGTCGCCGGCCTGTCGCCCACCGACCCGGCGTTCGGCGGCGAGCTCGGCCAGTTCGTCACGCAGTTCGAGCTCGGCCGGGTGCTGCTGTTCGTCGCGGTGGCGGCGGCCGTCACGACGGCGCTCGCGCTCATGACCACCTCCCCCGTGGGCACCGCGTGGATCGCCGGCCTGGTGCTGGTGGCGCTGTGGCAGTCGGCGCAGACCGGGCACGCCGCGGGCGCCGCGAGCCACGACCTCGCCACGTCGTCGATGTTCCTGCACCTGGTCGGCGCGGCCCTGTGGATCGGCACCCTGCTCGCGCTGTCCCCGCTCGCGCACCGGCTCGGCGCGGACCTCGCCCCGGCCGTCGCGCGGTTCTCCGTCATCGCGGCCTGGTGCTTCGCGGCCGTGGCGGTGTCCGGGACGGTGAACTCGGTCATCCGGCTGGGCTCGTGGGACGACCTCACGACCCGGTACGGCGTGCTGCTGCTGGTGAAGATCGCCCTGTTCGGCGTGCTCGGGCTGCTCGGCCTGGCGCACCGCCGCCGCGTCGTCGGCCGGCTGCGCGGGGACGAGCGGGCGCCCGCCACGTGGCTGTTCTGGCGCCTGGTCCTGGTCGAGCTCACGGTCATGGGCGCCGTGTCGGGCGTCGCCGTCGCGCTGGGCTCCTCGCCGCCGCCGGTGCCGGACGACCCGATCACCGACCCCACCCCCGCGGAGATCGTCACCGGCCACGCGCTGCCGCCCGAGCCGACCACGCTGTCCTGGATCACGCAGTGGCGCTGGGACGTGCTGCTGGCGTCCGCCGCCGTCGCCGGCATCGTGGTCTACCTGCGCTGGGCGATCCGGCTGCGCCGCCGCGGCGACACCTGGTCCTGGGGGCGCACGGCGTCCTGGGTGACCGGCATGCTGCTGTTCTTCTGGACCACCTCCGGCGGGCCGGCGATGTACGGCCACGTGCTGTTCAGCGCGCACATGGTCGAGCACATGATCCTGGCCATGGTGATCCCGGTGCTGCTGGCGCTGTCGGCGCCCGTCACCCTGGCGCTGCGCGCGCTCCCCGCCCGGGCCTCCCGCGCGGGCGCGGGGCGCGGCACCGTCGACGCGTCCCGGGGGCCGCGGGAGTGGCTGCTCGGCCTCGTGCACAGCCGGTGGGGCCGGTTCCTCGCGAACCCGGTCGTCGCCGCGGTGAACTTCGCCGGCTCGATGATCGTCTTCTACTACACGGACGTGTTCCGCTGGGCGCTGACCTCCGAGGTCGGCCACTACGCGATGGTGGTGCACTTCTCGCTCGCCGGGTACCTGTTCGTCAACGCGCTGGTGGGCATCGACCCGGGGCCGAACCGCCCGCCGTACCCCCAGCGGCTGCTGCTGCTGTTCGCCACGATGGCGTTCCACGCGTTCTTCGGCGTCGCGCTCACCACGGGCGACGTGCTCCTGGTGCCGGACTGGTTCGGCCTGCTCGGCCGCGAGTGGGGGCCGTCGGCGATCGTCGACCAGCAGCGCGGCGGCGGCGTCGCGTGGGGGATCGGCGAGCTGCCGACCCTCGCGCTCGCGGTGGCCGTGGCGTTCGCCTGGGCCCGGGACGACGAGCGGACCGCGAAGCGGCGGGACCGGAAGGTCGAGCGCGACGGCGACACCGAGATGGACGAGTACAACGCGATGCTCGCCCGGCTGGCGCAGCGGGACGCGCGCGGGACGGGCGATGCCGGGGGCGCGCCCCGCGAGCCGTGATAGGACGGCGGTGTGACCGACGCTGCTGACCGTTCGCCCGAGCCCACGCCGCCCACCCCGTTCCACGACCTCGACGCCTACGTCGCCCTGCCCCGGATGTCCGGCCTGGCGCTGTCCCCGGACGGCACCCGGCTCGTCACCGCGGTGTCGACGCTGGACGCCAAGCGCACCCGCTACGTCACCGCGCTGTGGGAGGTGGACCCGGAGGGCGTCCGCCCGGCCCGCCGCCTGACGCGGTCCGCCAAGGGCGAGTCGTCCGCGCGGTTCGCGTCGACGGGCGACCTGCTGTTCACGTCCGCGCGCCCGGACGCCGACGCCGACGCCCCCGACGACGAGCCGCCGGCCGCGCTCTGGCTGCTCCCCGCCGATGGTGCCGAGGCCCGGGTGGTCGCGTCGCGGAAGGCCGGCATCGGGGGCGTCGTCGTCGCCGAGGACGCGCCCGTGGTCGTCGTCCCGTCCGACGTGCTGCCGAGCGCGGCCGACGACGCCGACGACGAGCGGCTGATCGGCGCCCGCAAGGACGCCAAGGTCGCCGCGATCCTGCACGCCTCCTACCCGGTGCGGTACTGGGACCACGACCTGGGCCCGGCGCAGCCCCGGCTGTTCGCGGGCGACCTGACCACTGTCGCCACGTCGCCCGAAGCCGGTGCCGCCGCGCCGCGGCTCGCGCTGCGCGACCTCGCCCCCGACGCCGGCGCCGCGCTGCAGCACCAGGACGCCGTGCTGTCGCCGGACGGCCGCACCCTCGTCACCTCGTGGGCCCGACCGGGTGCCCGCGGCACCGTCCGCCAGCAGCTCGTGGCGATCGACGTCGCCACCGGCACCCGCCGCGTGCTGGTCGACGACACGGCGGCCGACGTCGCCGGGCCCGTCGTGTCCCCGGACTCCCGGCGGGTCGCGTACCTCCGCGAGACGATCACCACGCCGACGGCCGCGCCGCAGGTGCAGCTCTGGGTCGCCGACCTGGACGCCGCCGACGCCGCCCCGCGCCGGGTCGCCGCGGACTGGGACCGCTGGCCGCACGAGATCGCCTGGACCCGCGACGGCGCCGGCCTGCTGGTCGGCGCGGACCACCTCGGCCGCGGTCCGGTGTTCCACGTCGCGCTCGGCTCGGACCTCGTCACGCAGGTGACGGCCGACGACGCCGTCTTCAGCGACCTGCGGGTCAGCCCGGACGGTGCGACGCTGTACGCCCTGCGCGTGTCCTACGCGGCCCCGTCGCACCCGGTCCGGATCGACCTCGCGGCGGCGCTCTCGACCGGGCAGCCGGTCGAGGCGGTGGCCCTGCCCGCGCCCGCGCCGCTGCCCGCGCTGCCCGGCACCCTCACGGAGGTCACCACGACCGCCGAGGACGGCGCCGAGGTCCGCGCGTGGCTCGTGCTGCCGGAGGGCGCGTCCGCCGCGTCCCCCGCGCCGCTGCTGCTGTGGATCCACGGCGGGCCGCTGAACTCGTGGAACGCGTGGTCCTGGCGGTGGAACCCGTGGATCATGGCGGCCCGCGGCTACGCCGTACTGCTGCCGGACCCCGCGCTGTCCACCGGCTACGGCCAGGACTTCGTGCAGCGCGGCTGGGGCGCGTGGGGCGCGGCGCCGTACACCGACCTGATGGCGATCACCGACGCCACCGTCGCGCGCGCCGACGTCGACGAGACCCGCACCGCCGCGATGGGCGGCTCGTTCGGCGGCTACATGGCCAACTGGGTCGCCGGGCATACCGACCGGTTCCGGGCGATCGTCACGCACGCCAGCCTGTGGGCCCTCGACCAGTTCGGCCCGACGACCGACAGCTCCTTCTACTGGGAGCGGGAGATGACCCCGGAGATGGCGCTGGCCAACTCCCCGCACCTCTCGGTCGAGAAGATCGTCACCCCGATGCTGGTCGTGCACGGCGACAAGGACTACCGGGTGCCGATCGGCGAGGGCCTGCGGCTCTGGTACGAGCTGCTGTCGAGGTCGGCGCTCGCCGCGGACGAGAACGGGCAGACCCCGCACCGGTTCCTGTACTTCCCGGACGAGAACCACTGGGTGCTCAGCCCGCAGCACGCGAAGGTCTGGTACCAGGTCGTCGACGCGTTCCTCGCGGAGCACGTGCTGGGGCTCAGCGGCGCGGACCTCCCGGCGCTGCCCGAGGTCCTGGGCTGACGGCGGCGCCCGGGCCGCGGGACCGCGGCCCGGGCGCGGTCACCCGTCCGCCGCTCGACGCGCGGATCAGCGGCTCCGCCGCCAGACTCGGTCCCGGAGCCCCGGGCACCCCCGCCCGGGCCGGGAAGGAGTCCGACCATGGGCATCGGCGGCGGCATCGCCCTGATCGTCATCGGCGCGATCCTCGCGTTCGGCGTCAGCGACAACATCGGAGCCGTGGACCTCACGGTCATCGGCTACATCTGCATGGGCGCGGGCGTGCTCGCGCTGATCCTGGCGCTGGTCCTCACCAACCAGCGGGCGAACACGTCGCACCGCGAGGTCGTCGAGCGGTACGACGGCCGCACCCCGCCCCCGGCGGCCTGACCCCGTCCGGGAACGGCGTGTCGGTGGCCGGCGTGACGATGTCCCCGCCGGCCACCGACGGACCGGCCGAGGGGGAGGATGCATGGACCAGGACGAGGCCCGCCGGCTGAAGCAGCAGCTGGTCGGCTACCTGCAGGACCTCGCGCAGCACGGCGTCGTCGCCGCGGCGGCCGACGACGGCACCCCCGGTCGACCGGCCGTCGCCCTGGGGCTGGCGCCGCGGACCGACGGGTCCTTCGGGATCGCCGTGCGCTACCGGCTCGGGCTGCCGGGCGTGCGCGGCATCGCCCGGCGGGTGGCGGAGCAGGTCGGCCCCGCCGCGGACGTGCGGCGCACCGGCCGCATCCGCGCCCTGCGCCGCACCGCCGCGCCGCGCCCGCCGGTCGCGACCGCGCAGGCCCTCGGCGAGACGGGCCGCGTCCGCCCGCTGCGCCCCGGGGTGTCGATCGCGCACGTCGACGTCACCGCCGGCACGCTCGGCGCGTTCGTCACCGTCGACGGTGCCGTGCACGCGTTGTCCAACTACCACGTGCTCGCCGGCTCCCCGCGGGCGCGGGCGGGGGACGTCGTCCTGCAACCGGGGCCCGCCGACGGCGGCACCGCCCCGGCTGACCGGGTGGGCACGCTCGCCGCGACGGTCCCGCTGGCGCCCGGCCGGGTCGCCACCGTCGACGCCGCCGTCGCCCTGCTGGACGACCCCGGTGTCGACCCGACGTACCCGGTCGGCCTCGTCACCACGACGGCGGTCGCGGTCGGCGGCGAGGAGGTCGCGAAGATCGGCCGCACGACCGCCGTCACCCGCGGGCGCGTGTCCGCGATCGAGCTGGACGAGGTGGTCGTCGGGTACGGCGAGGAGCTGGGCGAGCTGCGGTTCGACGACCAGATCGAGGTCGAGTCGACCGGCACGGGCCCGTTCTCCCGCGGCGGCGACTCCGGCTCCCTGGTCTACCGCGCCGACGGCGTCGCGCTCGGCCTGCTCTTTGCGGGCTCCGAGACCGGGGGCGACAATGGGACCGGGCTGACGTACGTCAACCCGATCGACGCCGTGCTGACGGCGCTCGGCGCCCGGCTGCTGGGCTCGCCCGCCGCCTGACCCGGCGACCACCGCCCGGCTCGGAGCGAGGGCGGTGGTGCAGGTGGCGGACATCGACCGGGCCCGCACCGCCAAGCTGCGGCTGCGGCGGGAGCTCGACGGCCGCCCCGGCGTGCGGGGGATCGGGCTCGCCCGGGCCGAGGGCGGCTACCGCCTCCGGGTCAGCGTGGCCACGAGCGCCGACGCCGCCGCGGTCCCCGCCGCGGTCGACGGCGTCGCCGTCCAGGTCCGCGTCGTCGGCGCCGTGCACCCGCTCCGCTGACGGCCCGCCCCGACGCGCGGTCCCGGTCCGCGGCCCGCGGGACGATCCGCGGGCCGCGTCGTGTTCACTACTCCTGTGACCACCAGCAGCACCCGTCTCCCGAAGGTCCGCGCGTCCGAGCTCGTCGGCCGCGGCTGGCTCAACACCGGCGGCCAGGACGTCGCGCTCGCGGACCTCCGCGGCAAGATCGTGCTGCTCGACTTCTGGACGTTCTGCTGCATCAACTGCCTGCACGTCCTCGACGAGCTGCGCGCCCTCGAGGAGCAGTACCGCGACGTCCTGGTGATCGTCGGCGTGCACTCGCCGAAGTTCGTGCACGAGGCCGACCCGGTCGCGCTGGCCGCGGCGGTCGAGCGGTACGAGGTGCACCACCCCGTGCTGGACGACCCCGAGCTGGTCACCTGGTCCGCGTACACCGCGCGCGCCTGGCCGACGCTGGTCGTCATCGACCCCGAGGGCTACATCGTCGCCCAGATGGCGGGCGAGGGGCACCAGAGCAACGTCGAGCGCCTGGTCCGCGACCTGGTCGCCGAGCACGACGCCAAGGGCACGCTGCACCGCGGCGGCGGCCCGTACGTCCCGCCGGAGCCCACCGCCGGCACGCTGCGGTTCCCCGCGAAGGCCGTCGCGCTGCCGGGCGGCACGCTGCTGGTGGCCGACGCCGGTCACCACTCGCTCGCCGAGCTGGCCGCCGACGGCGAGACCCTCGTGCGCCGGATCGGCTCCGGCGAGCGCGGGCTGGTCGACGGCGGCCCGGACGAGGCGCGGTTCAGCGAGCCCAACGGCCTGACCCTGCTGCCCGACGACGTCGCGGCGGAGGTCGGCTACGACGTGCTGGTGGCCGACACCGTGAACCACGCGCTGCGCGGGGTCCGGCTGGCCGACGGCGCGGTGACGACCGTCGCCGGGACGGGGGAGCAGTACCTGGTCGGCGAGCCGACCGTGCCGTCGCCGCTGCCCGGCCGGACCGACCTCTGGCGCGCCGGCGGGGCCCGGGCGGCGACGTCCGTGCCGTTGTCCTCTCCGTGGGACGTCGTGTGGTCCCCGCAGACCGGCACCGCCCTCGTCGCCATGGCCGGCAACCACCAGCTGTGGGCCTTCGACCCGCGGGACGGCGTGGTCGAGCCCGTCGCCGGCACGATGAACGAGGGCCTGACCGACGGCGACCCGCGCGAGGCGTGGTTCGCCCAGACGTCGGGGACCGCGCTCGCCGCGGACGGCCGGGTGTGGCTCGCCGACTCCGAGGTGTCGGCGCTGCGCTGGATCGACCCCGGGACGCCGGCCGTCGCCGCGGCCGAGGCGGCGCCGGCGGCCGGCGGGTTCGCGGGGCGGGTCGGCGCGGGCGCCGCGCTCGCCGCCGCCCGGACCGCGCCCACCGGACCCGCGGACGCCTGGTCCGGTGCGGTGGTCGGCACCGCGGTCGGCGCGGGCCTGTTCGACTTCGGGCACCGGGACGGCGCGGCCGACCAGGCGCTGCTGCAGCACCCCCTCGGGGTGGCCGTGCTGCCGGACGGCTCGGTCGTCGTCGCCGACACCTACAACGGCGCCGTGCGCCGGTGGGCCCCGGCGGCCGACGGCGACGGCCCCGGCGAGGTGAGCACGCTCGCGACCGGCCTGGCCGAGCCGAGCGGCATCGTCGTGCAGGCCGACGCGGAGGCGGGCGGCGTCACCCTGCTGGTCGTCGAGTCCGCCGCGCACCGGCTCACCCGGATCGCGCTCCCGGCGACCCTCGCCGGCGAGGTGCTGGACGCCGGTGCGCACCGCACGCAGCGCCCGGTCACCGACATCGCGCCGGGCGAGCTCGCGCTCGACGTGGTGTTCACCCCGGCGGCCGGCCAGAAGTACGACGACCGGTTCGGGCCGTCGACGATGCTGCGGGTGTCCGCGACGCCCGCGGAGCTGCTGCTCGACGGCGCGGGCGACGACGTGCCGCTCACCCGGACGCTGCGGATCAACCCCGAGGTGGCCGAGGGCGTGCTGCACGTCACCGCCCGCGCGGCGAGCTGCGACGCGGACCCGGCGATCGAGTTCCCCGCGTGCCACCTGAACTCCCAGGACTGGGGCGTGCCGGTCCGCGTGACCGCGGGCGCGCCGGCGGAGCTGTCCCTCCCCCTGCACGGCTGACCGCCCGCCGAGCGGGCGACCGACACGTCGAGCGAGTACCCGCTGGATGCTCGCTCGACGCGTCGAGTACCCGCTCGACGCGTCGAGTACCCCCTCGGTGCCGCGGGGCATGTCGGCGGCGGCGGGTCAGGAGGCGCCCAGGACCGCCAGGGAGAGCAGCGTCTGCAGGGTGGTCGTCACGGTGCGGTCGTCGGGCAGGGTCGACTCGACGGTGACCGCCCACGGCGCGCGCCGGAGCTCGACCTGCCGCACGCCCGAGACGTGCAGCGAGCCCGTGCCGCCCCGTGCCACCAGCACCGGCTCGGGGCCGTCCTGGCGCTGCACCGACCAGCCCGACCCGCCCATCGCCTCGGTCGCGGCCGCCGCGAGGGCGCACAGCCGGGACAGCGGTGCCGGTCCGGTGGCGGACAGCGCCGTGACGGAGGCCGCGACCGTGCGGCCGAGCACGGCCCCCGGGTCGTCGGCGCGGTACTGCCGGGCGCGGGCCGCGGCGTGGCTGCGCTTGGCGTGGTACTGCGCGGCGTCGGCCCGGCGGAACAGCGACCGCGGGGTGGGCGCCGCCCCGAGGGAGCCGCGCGCCGAGGACGCGATGCCGTAGGACAGCGAGGCACCGAACGGCAGGGCGCTGTCGCCGACCGTCGCGTCCATCACCTGCACGACCGTGGTCCGCGGGATGCCGGAGGTGACGAGGCAGAACTCGTCGCCGCCGATCCGGGCCACCGTCGACCCCGGCAGGCCGCCGCCGGCGCGCCGCAGCACGCCCGCCACGCTGCGCAGCAGCTCGTCGCCGGCGTCGTGGCCGAGCTCGTCGTTCACCCGCTTGAGGCCGTCGACGTCGCACATGACGATGCAGGTCTCGTCGCCGGAGTCGATCGCGGCCTGCGCCGCCTCGTCGGCCACGCGGCGGGTGCTCAGGCCGGTGAGGGCGTCGTCGGACACCAGGTGCCGCACCTGCTCCGCGAGGTCGAGCCGGGCGACCTGGGCCCCGAGCAGGGCGCCGAGCACCTCGCCGCGGGCGGCGTCGTCCGCCGTGAACGCCGGGGCCCGCTCGTCGCGCACGGCGCAGAGCACCCCCCACAGGTCGCCGTTGACGACGACCGGGGCGACCAGCGCGGGGCGCGGGCGCCCGGGGGCGTCACCCGGGTCGGACAGCCAGGTCTCCCGGCGCCGGACCAGCGCGCGCACCGCCTCGCCGTCGCGCAGGGCGTCCTCGGCGGCGGGCAGCTCGTCGGTGGGCTCGGCGGCGAGCACGTGCCAGTCGTCCTGCTCCAGCCGGGCGACCGCGGCCACCTCGACGTCGAGCAGGTCGCGCGCGGCGACCACGGCGGCCTCGTGCACCTCGCCGAGCGCGATCGCGCCCCCGAGGCGGTGCGCGAGCAGCGCGAAGTGCCGGGCGTCGTCCCCGTCACCGCGGGGCGCGCTCGTCCGGGCCGGCGGCGGGGCGTCGGTCACGCGCACATCATCGCGTGTCGGGCTCGCTGCCACACGCGGGCGCACCGGCGCTCCGCCGTGCGGGTGAACGCCGGTCAGGCGGGGACGGCCTCCGGCAGCGCCCCGGCCGCGGCCCGCTCCCCGGCGCCCACGGCCCGCAGCACGAACAGCACCGTCGACTCGATCGCGCGCTCGCGGGCGGGCTGGTCGTCCGGCAGGGCCCGGCTGCTGAGGCAGGCGTTGACGAGCGACACCGTGGTGCCCAGGTCCTGCTCGGGGAACGCGCCGGACTCGATGCCGGCCGACAGCACCCGGCGCAGCAGCGCCTCGACGAGCACCACGTGCTCGCGGACCCGCTGCTGGGTGCCGCGGGACAGCACCGAGCGCAGGTCCGGGCCGGGGGCCAGGTGGTAGTCGCGCTTGAGCTCGCACTGCGCCCGGACGTACGCGCGCAGCTGCGCGGTCGGGTCGTCGATGCCGGCGAGCTCGGCCTCGAGCGCGGCCACGTACTGCCCGGTCTCGTGCATGATGAAGCCGACGAGCATCGACTCCTTGTCGGCGAAGTGGTTGTACACCGCCGTGCGGCCCACGCCGGCCGCCTGCGCGATGTCGGCGAGCGTGATCGAGTCGAACCCGCGCTCGGCCATCAGGCGGGACATCGCGCCGAACAGGCGGAGCCGCGTCTGCTCGCGGTGCTCGTGCAGCGACCCGCCGATGATCTTGGGCATGCTGACATCGTCGCACGAAACGTCAGCACATCGCTCTTGCGCGTGTGGCGGCGGTGTGCAGGTGTCGCGGGAGCACCGGGACGGAGCGGGTCAGGCCGCCCGGTGCACCTCGGCCAGCGCGGCGAACAGCGCGCGGTTGTGCCGGAACGCGGCCCGCGCCTCGTCGACCACCGCGGCCCGCTGCGCCGCGGTGAGGTCCAGCGCGTCGACCCGGGCCCGGTACAGGTCCTTGAACGGCTTGGGCTTGGGGATGGCGGGGAACGCGTAGAACCCGACGCCGTCGTCCGCCACGGCGTAGTGCCGCTGGACCATCCGGCCGATGACCTGCCCGCCCGACAGGTCGCCGAGGTACCGGGTGTACGCGTGGGCGACGTAGGCGCCGACGTCCGTGCCGCCCGCCCGGACCGCTGCCGCGTACGCGGCCGTGGCGGGCAGGGGCACGGCGCGCTCGCGCCAGCCGGGGCCGGCGAGGTGCGCGAGGTCGGCCTCGAGGGCCGGGACCCGCCGCAGCTCGTCGAACACGACGCCGGAGCCGGCCGGGGTGCGGCGCACCAGCTCGCCGACCTCCTCCAGCGCGGTGTAGACCGCGTGGAGCTGCAGCGCCAGGTCGACGTAGGCGGCGGTCGTCAGCCGCCCGCCGAGCAGGTCCTCGACGAAGGTCGAGCCCTCGGCCGCCTCGTGCTCCGGGCGGGTGCCCTCGCGGAGCAGCACCGACAGCGGGACGGCGGCGTCGTCGGGGGCGGTCCCCGGGGTGCGCGGCGCGGCGGCGGGCAGGTCGTGCGTCGTGGTCATGCGTGCTCCCGGGGGCCGGCGGCGGGCGTCGAGATGACGCCGCGTCAGAACGTACCGCACCAGGTAAGGATTGCCTACCCTCCGTCACCGTACGCGATCGTGCGGCCGGTGCCCGGCCGGGAGTCGCGCGGGATACGGTGCGTGACGTGACCGCCGCGACGCCCCCCGACGCCGACCCCGCCGACGACTACCGTCCCGCCGACCCGGACGCCAAGGACTGGACCTGGGTCATCTCCGAGCGGTGCCCCGAGTGCGGCTTCGCCGGCAGCGACGTGTCCGGGCCGGACATCGCCGGGACGGTGCACGACCTCGTGCCCCGGTGGCGCGCGGCCCTGAACCGGCTGGACGTCCGGGACCGGCCGGACCCCGGCACCTGGTCGCCGCTCGAGTACGGCGCGCACGTGCGGGACGTGCACCGCGTGTTCGCGGAGCGGCTGCGCCTGATGCTCGCCGAGGACGACCCGCTGTTCCCCAACTGGGACCAGGACGCCACCGCGGTCGCCGAGCGGTACGACCGGCAGGATCCGGGGCGGGTGGCGGACGAGCTCGCCGACGCCGCGGCGGCGCTCGCCGCCGGGTTCGCCGCGGTCCGCCCGGACCAGTGGGACCGCGCCGGGCGCCGGTCGAACGGGTCGTCGTTCACGGTGACGACCCTGGGGCAGTACTTCCTGCACGACGTCGTGCACCACCTGCACGACGTGCGGGCCTGACGGACGCGGCGAGGCCCCTCGGACGCTTACTCCGAGGGGCCTCGATCCGTGGACGACGCTACGGACCGCGCGGGCGTCCGCGGGGCAGGCGCGCCGGACCGGCCCCGGCCCGGCGCGGGAGCGCGCCGTCGTCCACAGATTCTGTGCACAACCCTGTGAACACCGCATGATCGTGCAGGTGACGCTGTGGACAACATGTGCACCCCGCGGTGGACGAGAATTGGCCCTCCCAGGCCCTTGCGGGCGTCCTCGCGCCGGGTCTAGAACTCTTCCAACGACCTCGACGGATGCACCGTCCACCGCAGGGAGGCCCGCCTCGGCGGGTGCCCGGCGGAGCGGAGCCGGCGGGGTCGGGACCGGAGGGAGAACGGCGGACCACCTCGGCGGGGCGACCCGACGAGCTGCGGATGACGACGCAGCGGCCCGCAGGACCCCGAAGGTCGGATCGTCGCCGTCCCGCCCGCGGCTGGTGCCCCCCGAGGTCCCCGCCGGGTGCCGGGGCGGAGCCGCACCGTCAGAGCGGCCGCCGGTCCCCGATCCGTCGGGGGCGTAGGGACGACGATCGGGGAGGGCCCCTCGGACGCTTACTCCGAGGGGCCCTTCTCCGTACCCGGGGTCGGTTACCCACAGCGTGGTCGGGGTTGTCCACAGCCCGTCGTCGCCCGGACGGCCCCCCGGACCACCCGGTCGGGCGATATGTCGGTTTCTGTCCACAGGAGTTGTCCCCACCTTGTGCACGGGGCCGTGGATCGAGCGCGGGCCTGCGGCCGCGGCTGTGGATGCCGTGTGCACGCACGGTGGCCGGCTGGGGACCATCGGGAGTCCGGCGGGCGTCGGCCTGGGGACGGGGGCGGTCAGGACAGGAGGCGCAGCTTCCCGACCAGGCGATCGACGCGGTTCCGCGGCCCCACGATGCTCAGGGCGAGGTAGTCGTGGGTGTCGGCGGGCCGCTCCCGCATCGCCGCCAGGTACTCCGTGTACACGCGGATCTGCTGCGCGATGGCGGGCATGTCGGCCACGTGCACCCCGGGCGCGGCGAGGGCCTTCGCCCGCAGCTCCGCGAGGGTCGCCCGGGGTGCGCCGAGGACGGTGCAGCCGGTCCAGGGCAGTCCGGTGTGCTCGCCGCCCTCCGCGTCGGCCGCGGCGGGACCCAGCAGGCCGTGCACGCCGGTGGCGGTCGCGGCCGTCACGCAGGCGACGGCGTTCGCCGCCCGGCCGGGGTCGAGCGACTCGTCGACGACCACGACCCACTTGAGCCGTGCGGACCGGGTGGGCTCGTCGAGCCGGATCTCCTCGGGGTCGAAGCCGACAGCCGGGGCGGCCGTGCCGGTGGCGGCCGCGGCGGTGGCGGGGGCCGCGGCGGCCCCCGCGGTGGGGGCCGCCGC
>NZ_JAKRMS010000117.1 GCF_022346185.1 Cellulomonas sp. ACRRI
GCACGAGGCGATCGAGGGCGGGGCGGCGGGCAGCGTCCCGGTGCGCGCGATCTGCGCGTACACCCGCCCGGAGTCCTTCACGGTGCGCCGCCCGGTGGCGTAGTCGACGTGCACCAGCCCGAACCGCGGCCGGTAGCCGAGCGACCACTCGAAGTTGTCCAGCAGCGACCAGTGCAGGTAGCCGACGACCGGCGCCCCGCCCTCGATCGCCTCGTGCACGGCGCGCAGGTGGCCGAGCAGCAGGTCCGTGCGCCGGACGTCGTGCACCCGGCCGTCGTGCGTGGGCCCGTCCCCGAACACCCCGCCGTTCTCGGTGATCATCAGGGGCGTGCCCGGGTGGTCGCGGTGCAGGCGGAGCAGCAGGTCGCGCAGGGCGTCCGGCACGATCTCCCACCCCTCGTCCGTGCGCCGCACGTCCCCGGACGGCCCGACCACCTGCCACGGGAACGGGCGGTCCGGCCCCGCGGGTGCGGCCGCCAGCACCCGGCGGGTGTAGTAGTTGACGCCGATCCAGTCCTGCCGGCCGCCGATCCGGTCCTCGTCGCCGGGGCGGATCACGTCGTCCAGGGCCCGGCCGAGCGCGCGCTCGTAGTGCGCCCGCATGTCGTCCGGGTAGCCGCGCCCGGCGAGCGGGTCGAGGTACCACCGGTTCACGTAGCCGTCCGAGCCCCACGCGGCTGCGGCGTCCTCGGCGGAGCCCGTCGCGGGGTCGCAGGGGAACAGGCTGAGCGCGCAGCCGGTGCGGGCCGCCGGGGCGTGGGCCTTGATCGCGTCGGCAGCGGCGCCGTGGCCGAGCAGCACGTGGTGCCCCGCCGCGACCGAGGCGCCCAGGTCGGCCACGCCCGGGGCGTGCAGGCCGAGCTGGTAGCCCAGGAGCTGGACGATCCACGGCTCGTTCTGGGTGACCCACCAGGTCACCCGGTCCCCGAGCCGCCCGGCGACGGCGTCCGCGTACGCCGCGAACGCGTCGACGACGGACCGGCCGGCCCAGCCGCCGTCCGCCATCAGCGCCTGCGGCATGTCCCAGTGGTTGAGGGTCAAGACCGGCTCGACTCCGCGCTCCAGCAGGGCGTCGACGAACCGCTCGTAGTGGTCCAGGCCGCGGGGCTCGACCCGGCCGCGGCCCTCGGGCACGACGCGGGACCAGCCGACGGAGAACCGGTACGCCCGCAGCCCGAGCTCGGTCACGAGGTCGACGTCCTCCCGCCAGCGCCGGTAGGAGTCGCAGGCGCGCGAGCCGTCCCCGCCGCCCTCGACCGCGCCGGGCCGGGCGGCGAACTCCTCCCAGACGGAGCGTCCGCGGCCGTCGGCGTCGAGGCTGCCCTCGACCTGGTAGGCGGAGGTGGCGGCGCCCCACAGGAAGCCGGGCGGGAAGGTGACGGTCACGGTCGGGCCTCCTGGGGGACGCGGGGGTCGAGGGTGGTGGCCGGGAGGTTCCAGGCCGTCAGGGTGAGGGGGCGCGGTCCGGTCGGGTCCGCCGGGGTCCAGCGGGCGCGGAGCGTGCGGGACCCGCCCGGGAGCAGCGGGCGGGGATCGCCGTCGAGCACCGCCCAGCCGGGTGCGCCGACCGGCCGGGCGTCGAGCAGCGCGAGTCCGACGACCGCCGGGCCGCCGCGGTGGGCGACCTCCAGCACGGCCGCGTCCGGCCCGTCCGGCCGCGCGACGACGTCGACCACCGCGGGCGCGAGGTCGAGCAGCGGGGACAGGTCGGCGGCCGAGGTGGCGACCACGACCTCGTGGTCCAGCACCGCCCCGCCCGCCGCGGTCCACACGACCTCCCACAGCAGCACGGCGGCCCGCGGCAGCGCGGACGCGGGGTGCCGCAGGTCCCCGACGGGCCGGGGCTCGCGCACCGGGTCCGGGACCGCCCACCGACGCTCGGTCAGCACGTCCCCGTCCGCGGTCCGCAGCCGCGCGACGACCGCCGACCCCGCGCCGACGCCGCCGTCCGACCACAGCCAGACCTCCGCGGCGGCGTGCGTGCGGCCGCCCCAGGCGGTCGTGGCGGTGCGCAGCGTCGCCCGGTCCGGGGCGAACGCCCGCGCGACCGCGTGGAACGCCGGCTTGGCGTCGCCGAGGTGGTCGACCACGGCCGTGCACCAGCTGTTCGGGTACGACTCGGCGAGCTGCCAGGGCAGCACCAGCGAGCAGCGCGGCCACCGCCGCCGGTCCGCCTCGACCGCGTACGCCAGGCCGGTCGCCTGCAGGTGCTGGCTCGCCCGCCGGTAGTCGTCGACGCCCGCCAGCCGGCCGCCGAAGCACTCCTGCACCAGCGGCGCGTTGTCCCACCACTCGCCGAGGTGCCGGTGCACGGGGTTCGACCGGTCGACCGGCCACACCCGGTCCGCGGGCACGAGGTGGTCGAGCAGCCGGCGGTTCGCCATCCCCTCGACGCCGAACTCGCTGTGCGCGAGGCAGGTGCCCGCGTCGGCGAGCGCGTGCTGGCCGGTCAGTCCCTGGTGCTCCCACGGGCCGTGCACGTCGTGCTGGTCGTCCGGGGCGGCGGCGATGACGTCGGCGCGGTGGTGGAACGCGGGGCCGGTCGGCGAGGTCGGCAGCCAGGCGCGGCCGGGGTCCAGGCGCGCCACCTCGTCCCGCAGCGCCGCGAGCACCGGGGACCGCGCCTCGTCGAGCGGGACGCCGTCGAGGTCGAGCTCGTTGCCGCCGCCCCACAGCAGCAGGCTCGGGTGGTGGACGCGCGGGGGGACGACGACCGCGGCCTCGCGGCGCATCAGGTCGACGAACGCCGGGTCCTCGCCCGGGGCGCTCTGCATGCCCGACGACGACTGGGACAGCTCCTGCCACACCAGCAGCC
Source organism: Cellulomonas sp. ACRRI (assembly GCF_022346185.1). Taxonomy (GTDB): domain Bacteria; phylum Actinomycetota; class Actinomycetes; order Actinomycetales; family Cellulomonadaceae; genus Cellulomonas. The sequence continues at coordinate 2,816 of NZ_JAKRMS010000117.1, forward strand.
CGGCACGGTCGCAGGCGTCGTAGAACTCCTCCGTCTCCACCAGGCCGCCGCCCCACACCCGCAGCAGCGCGGCGCCGGACGCGACCGCCAGCCCGACCAGGTGCTCGACGCGCTCGCGGGTCACCGTGCCGTACAGCGCATCGGCCGGGGCCCAGTTCCAGCCGACCAGCGGCAACCGGACGCCGTTGACCTCGGCGGTGTACCCGCGTGCCCCGGCCGGCGCGCCCGGGTTCGCCACGAGGCGGGCGGTGCGGAAGCCGACGGTGCCGCGCCACAGCGTGCGACCGCCGGGGACGGTCAGGCGGACGGTGTACGTCGTGGGGGTGCCGAGCCGGCGCGGCCACCACAGGCGGGGCGCGGGGACGCGGACGGCGAGGTCGAGCGGGCGCTCGCGCCCGGGACCGGGCAGGTCGGCGCGGACGGCGGCGACGAGGCCGCCCGCGTCGTCCAGCACCTCGACCCTGATCCCGGCGGCGCCGTCGTCCCCGACCTCGACGACCCCCGCGACGCGCACGACTCCGTCGGCGGTCCCGGGGGTCACGGACGGCCGGACCGTCAGCGCCGCCAGGTGGACGCGGTCGACCACCACGCGCGCGGAGCGCCACAGGCCCTGGTGCGGCAGGCGGGGGCAGAAGTCCCAGCCCTCGGTCATCCGCGGCCGGTGCACCCGGACGCGCTCGGTGCGACCGACCTGCGGCTCGTTCGCGGGCACCGGGTCGACCACGACGGCCAGCCGGTGCTCGCCCGGCGTCGCCGCGTGCGCCGGGACCTCCGCCCGGAACCGGTGGTACAGCCCCTCGACGCGGCCGAGCGGCTCCCCGTCCCACAGCACCGTGCCGGACGGGTCGACGCCGTCGAGCTCCACCACGGCCCGCTCCCCGGGCGCGAGCGGCGGCAGGTCGACCGCGCGGCGGTGGACCCAGTGCCGCGCGCCCGTCCACTCGGCGGCGCGGCTGTTCCGGTCCCGGTACGGGTCGGGCAGCTCGCCGGCGCGGGCCAGGTCGGCGACCACCGAGCCGGGCACGGTCGCGGGCCACCAGCCCGGCGTGGCGGCGGCGGCCCGGGCGGCGTCGGCGGCGTTGTTGCGGGCCGTGACCGGCGCGTCGACGTACCACCGCCAGGTGTCGCCGAGCGCCTCCCGGACCAGCCAGCCGGGGCCGGCGAGGTCGAGGACGCGCCCGCCGCGGGAGTGCGCGGGGGCCGGGGCGTCCTCGCTGGTCGGCACGTGTGGCATCGATGCCATACTCCTACCGAACCACACCCGGACGAGGCGGCGCAACGCCGGCGGACCGCCGGATCCCGCCGCCGGGGCGGGTCGTCAGCCCGCGCCGGCCGCCAGGCGCTGCCGACCCACGACCGCGAGCAGCCGCAGCTTCTCCGCGCTCTCGCTGCCCGGCACCGCCGTGTAGACGAGCATCAGGTGCGACTGCTCCGGGTCGACCAGCGTCTGGCAGCTCAGCTCCAGCGCGCCGACCTCCGGGTGCACGAACCGCTTCGTCTCCCGCGGGCGCAGGCCGACCTCGTGCCGCTCCCACAGCTCACGGAACTCGGCGCTCCGGTCGAGCAGCAGCTCGGCGTACCGCGCCGCCCGCGAACCTGGGCCGCGCCGGACCAGCACCTCCCGGAGCCCGGAGGCGTACAGCCGGGACAGGAACGCGTGGTCCTCGGGCTCGTACAGGTCCCGGGCGCCCGGGTCGGCGAACCACCGGTAGCCCAGGCTGCGCGACGGCCCGGTGAACCGGGTCGTGTCGCCGGTCAGCGCGACGCCCGCCGGGGTCTGGCGCAGGGTCTCGCCGGTCTCGGTCACGACCTCGGCCGGGGTGTCCTGCAGCCGGCCGAGGATCCGCAGCAGCGCCGGGCCGACGTGCTCGCCGCTCGGTCCCCGGGGCGGCGGGTGGTGGCCGGCGAGCCGGAACAGGTGGTCCCGCTCGCCGAGGGACAGGTGCAGGCCCTGCGCGATCGAGGCGATCATCTGCTCGGACGGCTGCGGCCCCCGCTCGCGCTCGAGCCGGGCGTAGTAGTCGGTCGACATGTGGCAGAGCACCGCGACCTCCTCGCGGCGCAGGCCGTCGGTGCGCCGTCGCGGCCCGCGGGGCAGGCCGACGTCCTCGGGCTGCAACGACTCCCGCCGCCTGCGGAGGAACTCCGCCAGCCCCGCCCGGTCGATCTCCATGCGCCCCTCCCGCGATCCGGGCCGGCGCGTGCCCGGCCCCGCCGTCGTTCCTACCGTGCCCGGCGCCCGGGAGCCACGGCCCGGCGATCCGTGGATGAGCCCGCCCTGGACGGCCCCCGCGGCGGCGGCGACGGTGGTCGCACCACCAGCCCGCACCCCGAGGAGCCCACCGTGTCCCGAGCCACCGACATCACCGTCCCCGACCAGTCCGGTCGCCGCGCCGTCGTCACCGGCGGGAGCGACGGCATCGGGCTCGGCATCGCCACCCGGCTGGCCGCCGCCGGCGCCGAGGTCGTGCTGCCGGTCCGCAACCCCCGCAAGGGCGAGGCGGCCCTCGCCGCGATCCGCACATCGGCCCCGGGTGCCGACGTGTCCCTGTGCGCCCTCGACCTGTCCTCCCTCGACTCGGTCGCCGCGCTGGGCCGCACGCTGCTCGACGAGGACCGGCCCGTGCACGTGCTCGTCGGCAACGCCGGCGTGATGACGCCGCCCGACCGCCGGACGACGGCCGACGGCTTCGAGCTCCAGCTCGGCACGAACCACCTCGGCCACGCCGCGCTCGTGCTCCACCTGCTGCCCCTGCTCCGCGCCGGCCGGGCGCGCGTGGTGTCGCAGATCAGCATCGCCGCCGCGCGCGGCACCGTGCACTGGGACGACCTGAGCTGGGAGCGGTCGTACGACGGGATGGCGGCCTACCGCTCGTCCAAGATCGCGTACGGGCTGTTCGGGCTGGAGCTGGCCCGGCGGAGCGAGGCGGCGGGCTGGGGGATCACCAGCGTGCTGTCCCACCCCGGGGTCGCGCCGACGAGCCTGCTCGCCGCGCGGCCCGAGGTCGGGCGGGCGGACGACACCCGCGAGGTGCGGCTGATCCGGCGGCTCTCGGCGTGGGGCATCACCGGGACGCCGACGTCCGCCGGGCTGCCGGCGCTGCACGCGGCGACGTCGCCGGACGTCGAGGGCGGACGGCTGTACGGGCCGGGCGGCCTCGGGCACCTCGCGGGCGCCCCGGCCGAGCAGCGGCTGTACCGGTCGCTGCGGAGCACGGACGAGGCCCGGCGGGTCTGGGCGGAGACGGAGCGGCTGGTCGGGGTGCGGGCGGCGTGATTAGCCCCGTTTCCCGAACTACTCCGATCGGGCGAACAACCACTACCGTCGCGTCGAGCATCAACACAAAGCCATAGGCTTGTTGGCATCGATAGCGATCTCCACGAGGGAGTGACGTGCCCAAGTCCGCGAGCCAGTGGGGCGACGAGTTTGCCGAACGTCGCGGCATCTACGAAAGTCTCGAGCATCGCGTGGAAACGCTAGTAAGAGACCTTCTCGCGGCGGATGGGCTCGACGTGATCCAAGTGGAGACGCGCACCAAAACCGTCCGGTCCTTCATAGAGAAGATCAAACGAAAGCGTCGCGAGGAGACCAATCCCTTCGACTCCATCACTGATCTGGTCGGCATTCGCGTCATCACCTACTACCAAGACGACGTCGAGCGCGTTGGTCACATACTTCGTCGCGAGTTTTCAGTCAATGACAACGACTCGCCCGGCGAGGAAGGCCTGAGAGCCGATCATTTCGGATACCGGTCCTCGCACTACGTAGCAACCATTGGGGCCCCCCGGGAGAAGTTGGTCGAATGGGAGCCCTATGCTGGCTTGAAAATCGAGTTTCAAGTTCGCACGGCGCTTCAACATGCTTGGGCCGCCGTCTCTCACAAGGTTGACTACAAATCCGCAGAGTCCGCCCCTGCCGACATCAGACGGCGACTGTATCGCTTGAGTGCACTTTTTGAACTCGCAGATGAGCAGTTTGCGGTGCTCCGCGACGCGAGCCGCGCCACGCAGGAGGCATACGGCTCGGATGTCGAGCACGGGAACCTTGATATCCCGGTAGACACTAACTCCATCATGGCATTCCTATCCGAGGGGCAACGAGCCTTCAACTTGCGCCGACGACTCAAGCGCGCCAATATGCGTGTAAACGAGGGTGCGGATATTGAGCCGGACCGACTTAAGCGAGACCGTGCCGATCTCGTGCAATTCTCCAAACAATACGGCATCGCGCGGATCGCCGACCTCGACGCGTTCCTAAAGTCGAACCGGTTCTCGGAGATTGCTCGGGCGGTAGCCAAGGCAACAGAATCGGAGGGCGCGTCGCCGCAATCGCTAGAAGACGCGCTCACCCAGATATTGATCGCTGAGTTTGGAGAAGGTGATTCCCCGGGCTTCCCGACCTATCGTCGAGGATTTGCCCAGGCGCTGGGCGCCGCGCGCGATTTGCTACAAGACCGCTGACTTGTCAGGGTCGCGGACCTGGCGATGTGAGCGCCGCCAGGTCCGCGACCGACGCGTACCGCGCGGCGCCCTCCGGCCCGCCGGCCACCTCGATCGCGAAGGCCGGTGCCCCGGGCGTCAGGTCCACGGTCAGCACCGCCGTCGCGCCCGCGCCGTCGTCCCAGCCGAGCACCAGCCGTCCCGGCCCGTCCTCCCGCGCGGCGAACTCCCCGCCGAACGCCGGGTGCCGGGAGCGCAGCGCGACGAGCCCCAGCTGGGCCCGGGTCACCTCGCCCGCGAGCGCCGCGGCGAGCTCGGCCGGGTCGTAGACGTGCCGGTTCACCTCGCGGCCCTGCCCGGTGCGGGCGAACCGGTCCATGTCGTCCGTCCCGGCGAGCAGCCCGACGTAGTAGATCTGGGGCCGGCCCGGCACGAACAGCTGCACCGCCCGGGCGAGCAGGTACGCGACCGGGTCCTCGCCGAGCACCGAGAAGAAGGTCGCGTTGATCTGGTGCGGCAGCGCGGCCCACGCGGGCGTGGTGGACGCGCGCGCCGACCGGCCGGCGGTCCGGCGCCCCGCCTCCGCGAAGACCGCCGCCATCTCCTCGGCCGACAGCAGGCCGGGGCGGTCGCCGGCCGGACCCGCGTCGATGACGCCGATGCCGTCGTGGGTGTCGAGCACGGTGATGGCGTTGCGCGGCCGGATGTCCAGCCAGTGCGCGAGGCGGTCCGTCTCCCCCGTCGCCAGGCCGTGCAGCAGCAGCGGCGGCAGCGCGAAGTCGTAGACCAGGTCCACCAGCGGGGCGATCGCCGCCTGCTGGGTGTGGTGCGCGTGCACCTCGACCAGCACCCGCAGCCCCTCGGCGTGCGCCAGCGCGGTGATCTCCTCGACGAACTCCAGCGTCTGCGGCGTCATGAACGAGTCCGTGCCCGGCGTCTTCACCGCGTAGCCGACCGCGTCCAGCCGGACCGTCGACACCCCGCCGTCGGCGAGCGTGCGCAGGGTGCGGCGCAGGTAGGCGCGGGCGGCGGGGTGCCGGACGTCGAGGTCGACCTGGGTGGGCATGAACGTCGTCCACACCAGCCGCCGGGTGCCGTCGGCCCGCTGGTACGGCGTGAACGGCAGCCCGAGGCGCGGCCGGTAGAACGCGGTGATCTCGCGCTCGCCGGCGCCGTCGGGGAACACCGTGTCGTAGGTCAGGAACATGCCGTCGGCCGGCGACTCCTCGCCCCGTGCGAGCCAGTCCCGGAACTCGGCCGAGTCCGCCGACACGTGGTTGACGATGAGGTCCGCGGTCACGTGCACCCCGTCGGCGGCGAGCGCCCGCACGTCGTCCCAGGTGCCGAGGCGCGGGTCGACCGCGTTGTGGTCCACCGGGTCGAAGCCGGCGTCGTCGCCGTCGAACGGCACGAAGAACGGCAGCAGGTGCACGCCGCGGAACGCCGCCAGCGGGTCGTCGCGGAGCAGCGCGCGCACGCCCGCGAGGTCGCCGCCGAGCCGTTCGGTGTAGGCCAGCAGGTGCACGCCGTGGTCGGCGGAGGCGGTCACCGCGCACCCCCGTCGACCCCGAGGGCCCCGACCAGCGCCGCCACCCCGCCCGCGGGCGAGGTCAGCACCGGCACCGCGACGTCCGCGCGCGCCGCGGCGCCGGCCATCGACGCCTGCGCGAGCACCACGGCGTCCGCGCCGGCCGCCGCCTCGGCGACCGCCCGGGCCACCAGCTCGTCCGCCCGGTCCCCGTCCCCGGCGTCCCGCGCGGCGGCGGCCCCCTCGACCACCCGGGCCTCGACCGCCACGGCCGCGCCCGCGTCGCGTGCGGCGCGCTCCACCAGCCGGCCGGTCGGCCCGAGCGTCGAGGCGAGCGTCGCGAGCACGGCGACGCTGCCCCGCGCGCCGGGCGCCGCCGCGCGGGCGACGGCGTCGCGGGCCATCGGGGCGTCCACCCGCAGCACCGGCACCTCGACCTGCGCCGCGGCGGCCTCGGCCGCCTCGCCGATCGACGAGCACGTCACCAGGACCGCGGAGGCGCCCGCGGCGGCGAGGTGCCGCACGTGGGCGAGCACCGCCGCCTCGACCGCGGGCGTCACGCCGGTCGCGACCGCGGTGGCGAGCAACCACCCGTCGACCACGTGCACCCGGCGGATCCCCGGGGCGGCGGCGTCGAGGTCGGCGTCGAACCGGGCCGCGAGGGCGGGGACCGTGTGCAGCAGGCCGGCGGTGCCGGCCTCCCCGGTCACGCCGCCGTCCACGGCCGGGCCTCGGCGTCCACCAGCTCCACCAGCCGCTCCAGCCGCGGCACGGACACCTCGGCGAGAGCGGCCGGCACGTCCGGGCGCCCGACGACGTCGCTCCACAGCGCCCGGCCGGCCAGGAACCCGCTCGCCCCGCCGCGGCACGCCGCGCGCACCGCCCCGGCGAAGTCGTCCCGGTCCACGCCCTGCGACAGCACGACCCACGGCCCGGTGATGGACTCGCCGAGCGTCGCGCACGCCCGCTCGAGGTCCGCGGCCTCCGCGCGCCCGCCCAGCGGCACCTGCACCTTGTACAGGCTCGGGCCGAGGGGCGACAGCTCCCGGGCGGCCTCGGCGATCGCCGCCTCGGTGTCCCAGGTGCCCGCGGCGGTCTCCGCCGGCGTCGCCCGCACGACGGGCTCCAGCACGGACAGCACCCCGCGCGCCGCGGCGACGTCGACGAACCGGCGGGCGAGCTCGACCCGCTGCTCGCGGCGGGCGTCGCGGCGCCAGATGACCAGCAGCTTGATCGCCACGGCCCCGTGCAGGTCGGACTCGGGCGCGACGACCACCTCGTCCAGCCCCGTCTCCTCGACCGGACCTCCCGGCTCCTGCTCCAGCGCGTCGGCGGCGAGGATCAGCCCGCAGGACGACGGCAGCAGCGGGGCCGCGCGCTCGACGCCGAGCTCGCGGTCGATCAGGAAGCCCGAGGCCAGCGGGCTCAGCGCGCGCGCGACGTCGAGCTTGAACGCGACCAGGCGCTCGTCGTCGACCCGGCCCGCGCCGGCCTGGTCGAACATCGTGCGCAGGCTCTCGCGCTGGTCCATCGCCACCATCGCGAGCGCGCCGGAGGGACGGGCGATGGCGTCGAGCGTCGGTGCGGTCACGGGTGGCCTCCTGGGGTCGGGTAACGCGTGTCGTCGGGGACGGCCGCCGCGCGGGCGGCGCGGACGAACCGGGCCAGCGCGGCGTCGGCGTCGGGGCGCGGGGCCGGCAGCGGGTGGCCGTCGGGCAGCCCGCCGAGGGCCGGGAGCACCGGCGGGTCGTCGGGGTCGAGCAGCCCGGCGCGGTGCAGGGCGAGCAGCGCCGCGCCGGCCGCGACCGGCTCCGCGCAGTCGACCAGCCGCACGGGCACGGGTCCCGCCTCGGCCTTGGCGCGCATCCACGCGGTGTTCCGGGAGGCGGGCCCGCCGAGCACGACCAGCCGCTCGGGTCGCAGCTCCGGGTCGGCGGCCGCGCCCAGCCGGAGCTGCATGTCGAGCATCCACCGCGCCTGGAGCGCGAGCCCGTCGACCATCGCCGCCGCGAGCGCCACCGGCCCCCGGTCGCCGCGGTCGAGCACGCGCACCCGGGCGGTCGGGTCGGGGTCCGGGGTCTGCCGGCCGGACACGTACGGCAGGACGACCGGCGCCGCCGGGTCCGCCGGGTCCGGGCGGTCGGCCGGGGGCAGCGCGGCGACCGCGGCGAACAGGTCGTCGGCCGCCGAGCCGGCGGCCTCGTGCTCCAGCCACCAGCGGACCATCGCACCGGCGCTCGACGACCCGGCGAGGAGCGCGGGGCGGCCCGCGACGGTGCGGACCAGGCTCATCCCCGCACGGGCGACGTCGGCCCGCACCGGGTCGGCGGACAGCACCGTGCACACGGCCTCGGCCGTGCCGATCGAGTCGGCCGTCGTGCCCGGCGCCCGCACCCCCGCGGCCCACGCCCCGACGGCGTGGTCGTGCCCGGCGACGACGACGGGCGTGCCGGCCCGGAGCCCGGCGGCGACCCAGGACCCCGGCCGCACGGTGCCGGCGACCGCACCGGGCCCGGCGACCCGCGGCAGGTGCTCGGGGCGCAGGCCGACCTCGGCGAGCAGGTCGGCGTCGAAGGCCGTCGGCAGCGCCGCGCCCGCGGGCGGCAGGCGGTAGGCCATCGAGCGGCCCGCGAGGGTGTGGTCGGTGACGAGCTCGCCCGTCAGCCGCAGCGCCGCCAGGTCCGCGACGCCGGCCCACCGGGCGAGCGCGGCCCTCCGGCCGGGGTCGTGCGCGGCCAGCCAGGCCAGCGTCGCGAGCGGCACCTTCGCGCTCGGCCGGACGCCGGTCGCCTCGAACAGCGCCGTGACGCCGAGCCGGTCGGCGAGGGCGGCGGCCTCGGCCGCGGCGCGCTGGCCGTCCCAGCGGAGCCACGGGCCGAGGGGGTGACCGCCGGCGTCCAGCGGGACGCCGGTCTCGGCCATCGAGGCGACGCCCACGGCCAGCGGCACGGGCGCCGGGCCGGGGCGGGCGCCGGGGGCGCGCGGGTCGCCTTCGGACCGGCGCGCCGTCGCGAGCGCGCGCACCGTCAGCTCGCGCAGGACGCGGTCGAGCGCGGCCGGCTCCGGGGTCGGCGCGGCCGCGACGGCGAGCAGCTCGACGGTCCCGTCGGCGGCCGACTCCGGCGCGGCGACGAGCGCGACCTTCGTGTTCGTGGTCCCGACGTCGATGCCGAGGCCGAGCAGGCGGCTCACGGCAGCAGTGTGTTCGATGTCGAACACATCGGTCAACCGTGTGCGGACGTTGACATCCGGGTCGGGCGACCGTTGGATGGCGACCGTGCGCTACTCCGCCGCCCCCCGCCGCCGGGACGAGCTGCTGCGCCGGCTCGAGGAGTCCGGCTACGTCTCGTCCAGCACCGCCGCGGCCGAGCTCGGCGTCTCCGAGATGACCATCCGCCGCGACCTCGGCCAGCTCGCGGCCGAGGGCCGGGTGCGCCGGGTCGTCGGCGGCGCCTCGCTGGTCGACGGCAGCGCCGCGCCGCCGTTCGAGCTGCGGCGCACCGAGGCCGCCCGGGAGAAGGACGCGATCGCCCGCGCCACCCTGCCGCTGCTCGCCGACGCCGGGGTGGTGGCGCTCGACGCCGGCACGACGGTGGCGACCCTCGCCCGACGGCTGCCCCAGGGGCTCACCGTCGTCACGCACTCGGTGCCGGTCATCACGGCCTGCACCGGCCGGGACGACCTGGAGGTGGTGGCGCTCGGCGGGACCTTCCACCGCGCCACCCGGTCGTTCGCCGGCCCGGCCACCCGCGCCGGCCTCGCGGACCTGGCCGTGGACGTCGCCGTGCTGTCCGCCACCGCCGCCGGGCCGGGCGGCGTCTACTCCGCGGACCCGTGGGACGCCGACACCAAGCGCGCGATGGCGGCGATCGCCGCCCGGGTCGTGCTGCTCCTCGACCACCGGAAGCTCGCGGCCCGGGCCCCGATGCGGGTCCTGGGGCTCGAGGACGCGCACGCCGTGGTGGTCGACGACGGGGCGACGCCGGACCAGCTCGCCGTGCTCCGCGAGCGGTGCGAGCGCGTGGTGGTCGCGGACACCGGGGCGGCGGCGCCGTGACCACCGGGCCGGGGGCCGCCGCCTCGACCGGCGCGCGGCCCGGCGGCGCGACCGGGCCGCGGCTCGGCGTCGTGGCGGACGACGTGACCGGCGCGTGCGACCTCGCGGACGCCGTCCGGGACGCGGGCGGCTCGGCGGTCGTGGTGCTCGGGGTCCCCGGACCCGGGCTCGCGATGCCGCCCTGCGACGCCGCCGTGGTGGCGCTCCGCACCCGCACCGCATCCGTCGGTCAGGCGGTCGCCGAGTCCGTGGCCGCGGCGTCGTGGCTGCTCGACCGGGGTGCCGCCGCGATCTACCAGAAGTACTGCTCGACGTTCGACTCCACCGACGAGGGCACCATCGGGCCGGTCGCGGACGCCCTGCTCGACCTGCTCGGGCCGGGCGCGGTGTCCGTCGGCACGCCCGCCACGCCGCGCGCCGGGCGGACCCAGTACCAGGGGCACCTGTTCGTCGGCGACCGGCTGCTGTCGGAGTCGTCGCTGCGGCACCACCCGCTCACGCCGATGACGGACCCGGACCTGGTGCGGGTGCTCGGGCGGCAGACCGCGCGCCCCGTCGGGCTGCTGCCCCGGGGCGGCCTGCGGGCGACCGACCCGGGCGGGGCGCTGGCGCGGGTCGTCCGCGACGGGGCCGCGCACGTGCTCGCGGACGCGCTGACCGACGACGACCTGGACGCGCTGGCGCGGGGGGGGCGGGGGGGGGGGGGCGGGGGGGGGC
>NZ_JAKRMS010000118.1 GCF_022346185.1 Cellulomonas sp. ACRRI
GTCGACGCGCTCGGCCCCGAGGGGGCGGGGGTGCGGGCGTCGGTCCGGCCGGTGGGCTCGAGGGCGCCCACCTCCCGTCCGGGAACGGCAGGCGCCGGGGTCGTCGCGGCGGCCGGGGCCGCGAGGTCGCGCTCGTCGCGCAGGACTGCGTGCCTGCCGCGGGACGTGCGCCGCGCGGCGGGCATGCTGTCACTCACGGTCGTCGAGGCTAGGCAGCGGACCTCGGGGTCCTTCAAGGGCCCGGCGACCGACTCGAGAAGATCCCGTGACGATGCGGGCGGCCGATCTTCACAGGATGACCACAACCGGCCCGGGGCCTGCGGCGACCCGGGCGGTCTGCGGGGTCGGGCGTCGGTGACGCGCCCGTGTGGTCCCGATCACCCATGCTAGCGACGTCTGTGCACGGGCTGAGCGACGAATGTGTGGCGAAACCGTGACGAATCGCCCGGGAGTTTGTACGGTGAGCCCGCAGTCACCGTCGGACATGACGTCCAGTCATGACCGGGTGCACGTCTGCTCCTGCCCCAAGAACGGATTCCCATGACGCGTCGCTCGCTCCGTGCCTCGTTGACCGTCCTGGCGCTGGCCGCCTCCACCACGCTCGGGGCCGGAGGCGTCGCCTCCGCCGCCGGGCCGGGCGCCGCGTCGCCGCCGCTCCCCCTGGACCCCGGCCTGGCCGCGGGCGCGGGAGACCCGATCGCGTCGGACGACGTGCTCGCCGGGACCGAGGGCAAGGTCTCCTCGGGCCTGGCGGACGCCGACGGCACCGTCACCGCCTTCGTCCAGCTCGACGCCCCGTCCGGCCTCGACGTCGCCGAGGACGGCGGCGACGCGGCGGCCGTCCAGGCGGCGACCGCGCAGGTCGAGCAGGTCGCCGAGGCGGTCGTCCCCGCCGAGTCCGACCCGGCCGCCCGCACCGCCGCGGTCGCGCCCGAGCGGATCGCCACGCTGTCGAACCTCGTCGCCGGCGCGCTGGTCACCGGCGACGCCGCCCAGGTCCGCGACCTGGCCGCGTCCGACGACGTGGTCGCGGTGTACCGGGTCACCACCAAGACCGCCGACAACTCCTCCACCGACGCGTTCACCCGGGCGCTGCAGGTGTGGCAGGACACCGGTCAGACCGGCGAGGGCGTCCGGATCGGCGTCATCGACACCGGCCTGGACTACACGCACGCCGACTTCGGCGGCCCCGGCACCGTCGAGGCGTACCAGCAGGCGTACGGCGAGGACGGCACGCAGCCGGTCCCCGAGGGCCTCTACGACCCCGCGAAGTACCTGGGCGGCTACGACTTCGCCGGCCCGCTGTACGACGCGGACCCCGCCTCCGAGCTGCCCGGCGCCACGCTCACGCCGACGCCGGACGCGAACCCGATCGACAGCCTGTACACGTCGGACAACTCCGGGCACGGCACGCACGTCGCCGGCACGGCCGCCGGCTACGGCGTGCAGCCCGACGGCACCACGTTCACCGGCGACTACGCGTCCCTGACCGACCTGTCCGACTGGCAGGTCGGCCCGGGCTCGGCCCCGGGCGCCGGGCTCTACGCCCTCAAGGTGTTCGGCGACATCGGCGGCTCGACGGACCTCACCGGCCTGGCTCTCGACTGGGCCGCCGACCCCGACGGCGACGGCGACTTCGGCGACCACCTCGACGTGGTCAACCTGTCGCTCGGCGCCTCGGCCACCCCGTCGGACGACCCGGACAACCTGCTGATCGACCGGCTGTCCGACCTCGGCACCCTCGCGGTGCTCAGCGCGGGCAACTCCGCGGACATCACGGACGTCGGCGGCTCGCCCGGCTCCGCGGCGTCCGGCCTGACCGTCGCGAACTCCGTCGGCAGCCCGCAGACCTACGACGGCGTCGAGGTCACCGAGGCGCCCGACCCGGCCGCCGTCGGCACCTGGGGCGCGCAGAACTCCATCTCCTACGCCGGCACCGAGGACGTCACCGCCCCCGTGGTCTACCTGGGCGACGGCGTCGACGGCTGCGCCCCGCTGACGGACCGCGCGGCGGAGATCACCGGGAACATCGTCTACCTGTGGTGGGACGACGACGACGCGACCCGCGCCTGCGGCTCCGTGGCCCGGTGGAACAACGCCGAGGCCGCCGGCGCGGTCGGCGTGCTGATCGGCACCGAGTCGACCGTGTTCTCCGCGGGCATCTCCGGCAACGCGACCATCCCGGGCGCGCAGCTGACGGCGTCGTCGACCGACGCGCTGCTCCCGGCCATCCAGGCGGGTGGCGTCGTCGCGCACCTCGGCCCGTCGCTCGCCGCCGCGGTCACCACCGACGAGATCGGCGACGCGCTCAACCCGGGCTCGTCCCGCGGCGCGCACGGCTCGCTCGGGATCATCAAGCCCGACGTGGCCGCGCCCGGCACGCTGATCTTCTCGGCGGCGTCCGGCACCGGCGCGGCGGCGCAGTCGCTGTCCGGCACCTCGATGTCCTCGCCGCACGTGGCGGGCATCGCCGCCCTGGTCCGCGCCACCCAGCCCGGCTGGACCCCGGCCCAGGTCAAGGCCGCGGTCATGAACACCGCGACCCACGACGTGTGGACGGGCGCGCACCAGTCCGGCACCACCTACGGCCCGCAGCGGGTCGGCTCCGGCCGGGTGGACGCCCGCGCCGCGGTCGCGGACACCGTGCTCGCCTACGGCTCGGAGGACCCGGACCAGGTGTCCGTGACCTTCGGCGTCGTGGACGTGGGCGCCGAGGCCGTCACCCTGAAGAAGACCGTCACGGTGCAGAACACCGGCACCGAGGCCGTCACGTACGACACCGCCTTCGCCGCGGCCACCACCACCGGCGGCGCGACGATCACCACCTCCCCCGCGACGCTGACGGTGCCCGCCGGCCAGCAGGGGCTGGTCACGCTGACGCTCACGGCCGACCCGGCGACCCTGGAGCGGGAGATCGACCCGACCCAGGCGACCACCCAGGGCGGCGTGCCGCGCGAGTACGTGGCGTCGCTGTCCGGGCGGCTCGTGCTCACCTCGGGCGACGCCGAGCTCCGGGTGCCGGTGCAGGCCGCCCCGCGCCTGGTCTCCGAGCTGACGGCCGACCCGGTGTCCTTCGCGGACGCCGGCGCGGGCACCGCCGCGCTGACCCTGTCGGGCCGGGGCGTCGACTCCGGCGGCTGGACCTCGCTGGTCGCGCCGCTCACGCTGGGGGCCACCAGCCCCAAGCTGGAGGACGTGCCCGGGTTCGTCACCTCGGACTCCGCCGTGGCGTCCGGCGACCTGCGCTGGGTCGGCTGGACCTCCACCGCGCCGCAGCAGGCGGCCGCGGGCGGCGACCCCGCCGACGGCTACCTCGGCGTCGGCATCGCGGTCGACGGCGACTGGGCCACCCTGGGCCAGGCCGTGCTCCCGGTGGTCGACTGGGACGTGGACCGCGACGGCACGCCCGAGGCGCAGACGGTGGTGCAGAAGCTGAGCGACGCGGCCGACGTCACGGTCGCCGCGACGTTCGACTACGACACCGGCGACGTCCTCGACGTCCAGGGCGTGAACGGCGCGTTCGGCGACGTGGACACCACCGTGTTCGACAACTCGGTGCTGGTCGCGCCGGTCGGGATCGCCGCGCTCGGGCTCGAGCCCGGCGCGACCCCGGCGGTCACCGTCTGGACGACGTCCGACTACGCGGCGGACCCGAGCGGCCGGGTCGACGCGGCCGAGCCGTTCACGGTCGACCCGTTCGACCCGCCGTACTGGTTCGACGGCGGCGTCACCGACGCGCTGTGGTTCGCGGCGTCCGACGCCACCGAGCTCACCGTGCACCGGTCGACCACCACGGCCGCCCCGGCGGACCAGCTGCTGGTGCTGCACAGCCACAACGCCGACCCGACGACGCGGGCCCAGGTGCTCGACGTGGCGGTGCCGGAGGCCGTGGCGACCACCACCACGCTGAAGGTCACCGGGCCGGCGAAGGTCGGCAAGGACCTGACGCTGACCGCCACCGTGTCCCCCGCCGAGGCGACGGGCACCGTGTCGTTCCGCGCGGACGGCACCGAGGTCGCCACCGCCCCCGTCTCGGGCGGCACGGCCACGGCGACGGTCCGGCTCGGCGGCGGGTCGCACGCCCTCACGGCGGTGTTCACGCCGGACACGGCGGCGTTCGCCGGGTCGGAGTCGGCGCCGGTCGCGGTCGACGTGAAGAAGGCCGGCTCGACCACGAAGATCACGCTGTCGCAGAACTCCGGGCGGTACGGCTCCGAGGTCAGCGCGACGGTGACCGTCACCGGCCAGGGCGCCGTCCCGGCCGGCACCGTCGAGATCCGCGAGCGCGACACGGTCCTGGCGACCGGCGAGCTCACCGCCGGCGCGGGGAACCAGGCGACCGCCACGATCGCCCTGCCCCGCGACCTGAAGTCCGGGTCGCACACCCTCACCGCCGTGTACACGGGCAGCGGGGACGTCGACGGCTCGCACAGCCAGCGGTCCTACCGGGTGCTGGCGACCGTGCCGGCGATCAGCCTGGACACCCCGTCGTGGACGGTCGCCAAGGGCGCCACGCCCGCGGTGACCGTGACGGTCGCCGGCCCCGAGGGCGCCCCGGCCGCCGGCGGCAAGGTGACGGTCCTGGCGGGCATCCGGCCGGTGGCGACCGTCGCGCTGACGGACGGGACCGCGACGGTCACCCTGCCGGCCGTCAGCCGCACCACCACGGTCACCGCGCTGTACACCGGCGACGGCGGCTACACCCCGACGCTGACGATCGGGGTGCTCACGGTGCGCTGAGACGCGCCCGCCGCGCGCGGGCCGGCCACCCCCGATCCCGGGGGCGGACGGCACGGGCGCGGCGGGTCGGCGCGCGGGGCGCGCGGCGGTGGCGTGGACGCGGGGGGTCGTCCGCGCCCTGGGGCGCCGCCGCCCCGCGCGGGAGGGCGGTGCGGACGGGCCGGGGGGATCCAGGACCGGCCGCACCGCGGGGGGGTCACCGGGGGCGGTGACCCCCCTCTCGCGCGCCGCGGGGGTCGCGCGCGCCGCACGCGCGCCCGCGTCGCCTACGGTTTCCGGCCCGCCCACCGACGACCTGGTGCGGCCGCGCCGGAAACCGTAGGCCGCTCGGCCGGGTGGCGCGGCGGAGCGGCGTGGCGGAGCGGCGTGGCCCGGCGGCGTGGCGCGGCGCGACGCCGCGGGCCGGGGCGGTCAGCGGTTGGCGAGGGCCGTCAGGACCCGGCGGACGCTCGACGCCAGGCCCCAGCGGGCGGTCAGGTCGACCAGGGCCGCCCCGTCGACGGGCTCGCGCGGCAGCGTGAACGCGTCCGCGGCCGCGGGGTCCGCCCCGTCGGCCAGCCGCACCGGCGCGTCCGCCGCCACGCGCACCACCCCGGGCGCGACCGCGAGGTAGTCCTCGGCGTCGACCAGCCGCTTCCGCTGCGTCGCGGTCAGCCCGCGGTCGCCGGCGTCGCGGGCCGCGAGCAGGCCCGGCAGGTCGTCGTACGTCGCGAGCATGGCCGCGGCGGTCTTCTCCCCGATGCCGGCCACGCCGGGCAGCCCGTCGCTCGGGTCGCCGCGCAGGACGGCCATGTCGGCGTAGGCGCTGCCCGAGGCCACCCCGTACCGCTCCCGCAGCCGCGCGGCGTCCACGACCTCGATGTCCTTGATCCCGCGGATCGTGTAGAGCACCCGCACCGGCGCCTCGTCGTCGACCAGCTGGAACAGGTCGCGGTCCCCCGTCACGACGAGCACCGGCGTCCGCTCCCCCGCCGGCCGCGCGACCTCGCGGGCGGTGAGCGTGCCGATGACGTCGTCGGCCTCGTACCCAGGCGCCCCGGCGCGGGCGATGCCCAGCGCGGCCAGCACCTCGGCGATCACCGGCACCTGCGGCGCGAGGGCGTCCGGGACCTCCTCGGCGACCGCCACGCCGTCCGACGACGCGGCCGCCGCGGCCTCCGCCCCGCCGACCGCCCGGTGCGCCTTGTACGACGGGATGGCCGCGACCCGGAACGCCGGGCGCCAGTCCTCGTCCCAGCAGGCGACGAGGCGGTCGGGCCGGTGGTCGGTCACCAGCCGGGCGATCATGTCGAGCAGGCCCCGCACCGCGTTCACCGGGGTGCCGTCGGGCGCCTTGACCGAGTCCGGGACGCCGTAGAACGCCCGGAAGTACAGGGACGCAGAGTCGAGCAGCATCAGCGCGTGACGGTCGGCCATGCCCCGAGTGTGGCAGGCGCGGCTCCGTCTCGGCGGGCACCGCGTCAGGAGGAGGCGAACACGTCGGCCAGCCACCCGCCGAGCCGGGTGAGCGCGTCGCGGGCGTCGCGGGCGGTGAGGTCTGCGGCCGCGACGGCGAGGTCGTCCCGCCCCGCGGCGCGGAACAGGTCCCGGACGTCGACACCGTCGAGCCGGGCCTCGGTCACGAGTGGGACGTCGCCCCGCTCCACGACGACGTACAGGTCGATGCACGCGCCGTCGTCGGGGCTGTCCTCGGCGACGGCGGTGAACGGGTACCGCGCGAGGAGCCGCTGGGCGTCGGCGCAGTGGATCGACGACACCCGGCTGGCCTCGGCACCGACCTGCGCGGCCGCGAACCCCGCGCTGGTCAGCGGGCCGTCGAGGGCGGCGCGGAGGTGTGCGACGAGCTCGGCGTCAGAGACAGCGGCCATCTCCCGAGTGTGGCAGGGGGGCGGCGCCCTGCGCGGCGCTCCGTCAGGCCGAGGCCCGCTCCACCAGCGACGTCGGCAGCGTGATCCGGGCGGGCTCGGCGCCCTCGACCACCTCCAGCAGCAGCCGCACCATCTCGGACGCGATCCGCTCGAACGGCTGCCGCATCGTGGTCAGCGGCGGCTCGAGCGTCGCGGCGAGCCCCGAGTCGTCGAACCCGCCGACCGCGACGTCCCCGGGCACCGAGCGCCCCGCCTCGCGGAGCGCGACCAGCGCGCCCGCGGCCATCAGGTCCGAGGCCACGAACACGGCGTCCAGGTCGGGCCGACGGTCGAGCAGCTCGCGCATCGCCGCCTGGCCGGACGCCCGCGAGTAGTCGCCGTGCGCGACCAGCGCGTCGTCGTACGCCTCCCCGAGCGCCGACCGGTACCCCGCGAGCCGGCGGAACCCGCCGGGGGTGTCCATCGGCCCCGTGATCGTCGCGACCCGGGACCGGCCCCGGGACAGCAGGTGCTCGGTCATCCGCCGGGCGCCGCCCTCGTCGTCCGCGGACACCCAGCCGATCCGGTCCTCGTACCCGAGCGGCTCCCCGCACGCGATCGTCGGCACGCCCTGGCGCAGCAGGTCGCCGACGACCGGGTTGCCCCGGTGCGAGGAGATGAGCAGCACGCCGTCGACGTGCCCGGCGGCGACGTAGTCGGTGATCCGCCGCCGCTCCTGCTGGGAGCCGGCGACCATGAGGAGCAGCGGCATCTCCCGGGCGGCGAGCGCCTCGGCCGCCGCCCGGAGCAGGATCGAGAACGTCGGGTCCTCGAACAGCAGGTGCTGCGGCTCGGTCAGCAGGAACGCCACGGAGTTGGAGCGGCCCGTCACCAGGCTGCGGGCGTGCTGGTTCGCCGAGTACCCCGTCGACCGGATGGCCTCCTGCACGGCCGCGAGCGCCTCGGGCGACACCCAGTGCCCGCCGTTGAGCACCCGCGACACGGTCCCGCGAGAGACGCCGGCGGCCGCGGCGACGTCACGGATCGTCGGGCGTCGGCGGGGCTGGTCCACGGCCACCGACCTTACGGCCACGGCACCCCCCGCAGGCCGCAGCGCGCCGGGCGCACCCGGCCGGGGTGCCGCGCCGGGGAAGGCGGCGCGGACATCCCGGCCGGGTCGGTCCGGCACCGCCGGTCAGCGTCCCGCACGCCCGGGCGCCGTGCGCGCGGCTCGGCGGCGCCGGGTCAGGAGCAGCCCACCGGCGCCCACGAGCGCCAGGGCGGTCGCCAGCGCGAGCCCCGCCCCGGCGGCGCCGGTGGCGGCGAGCCGACCGGGCGCGGGGGTGGCGCCGTCCGCGGCGAGGACCGTCACCGGCAGCGCGAGCAGCACGGTCCCCGCGCCGTCGCGCACCTGCAGGTGGTGCAGGCCCGGGGCGAGGTCGGCCGGGATCGTGACCGTCACGGTCGCGCCGCCGTCGACCAGCCCGGCGGTGGCGAGCCGCTGGTACACGGACGCGATGCCGACCTCCACCCGCTCGCCGGGCATGCCGGTCAGCGTGAGCGTCACGGTGCCACCCGCCCGGACGGTCGTGGCGGACAGGGTCCCGGCCGGGGCGTCCGCCGCGGGCGGCGTGGTCGGGCCGGGCGCGGGCGGCGTCGTCGGCCCCGGGGTCGGGGGCGTCGTGCCGGGCAGCGCGACCAGCCCGTCCAGGGCGGCGGTCAGCGCCGCCGCCGCGCCGTCGACGGTCGCCTGCCCGGGGGCTGCGGCCCGGAGCACGAAGTCTGCCCGGCCCGCCGCCGAGTCGAGGGCGGCGACCGAGTCGGCCGTGTACCGAGCGCGGTCCACCCCGGCCGCGCGCTCCGCGAGGCCCCGCAGCGCGGCGGTGTCGGCGGCGGTGGTGTCCGGCACCGCGACCAGCTCGAACGCGTCGAGCGACCCCCACGCCCCGCCGGACAGCGCGAGCGAGGCGGAGACCACGACGACGCCGTCGGCGGCGACGGTCAGCACGTCCGTCTGCGGGTGCTGCCAGTTGGCGAACCCGTCCAGCCGGAAGTCGGCGGTGACCGAGGAGATGCCGGAGCTCGCGGAGATCTGCATCGTGTCCGCCGAGCCGGCGTCGCCGCCCTGGGCGCGCGCCGACAGGCGGTACTGCCCGGCCGGCACGCCGGTGACGGTCTGCTCGATCGTGAACGCGTACGGGGCGGCGGCCCAGAAGTGCGTGGACCGCTGGCCGGCGTACGGGTCGTTCGTCGAGCTGATCGTGTAGCCGGTGCCGGTGCCCGTCCACGGCGCCGCCCCGTCCTCGAACCCGCCGTTGACGACGAGGTTCTCGCCCTGCCCGGCGTCGGCCAGCACCGTGACCGTCGCGGTGGCGGCGTGCCCGCCCGCCGTCGTTCCGGCGAAGGTGTAGGTCCCGGGGTCGAGGAGCCAGGACGGGTCGTCCCGCCAGGTGACCGCCTCGTCCTCGGTGGTGCCGTCGGTGTAGGAGACGCGCAGCGTGCCGGGCAGCGGCACGGGGTCGCTGGCGACGACGGTCAGGCGCGGCTGCTCGACGGCGTCCACCTCGCGCGGGGCGACCGACCCGGTGCGCGCGTACTCGTACACCCGCAGCGACTCCAGCGGGGTGCCGTCGAACGCGAACAGCGCCTGGTTGTCCCAGGAGGAGCCGCCGTACGCGTCGGCCCACTCGCCGCCCAGCGCCCCGGTGGGGTCGTAGAACTCCTGGGAGTGGGTGGTGGCCCAGCCGGACCCGTCCCGCTCCCACAGGTCCCAGTTCGCGTCCACCTGATCGGGCGGGCCGACCGGCAGCCACGCGGGCTCCCAGTAGAAGGTGCCGATGCCGCGCCCGCCGGAGACGTCCGCGACCGCCTGCATCACGTCGCGGACCGCGAGCGCCTGCCCCTGCACCGAGGCGGGGTACGCGGCGGGCGCGGTGCGGATGACGTTGGGGTACCCGTCGCCGTCCTCGAGGGTGGACGCCCACGACGTCTCGGCGACCGCGACCTCCTTGTCGTAGGTGGTGGCGACCTGGTCGAGCACCGCCGTCAGGTTGGCGAGGCTGCCGTGCCAGAACGCGTAGTACGAGCTGAGGAAGACGTCGTAGTCGACGCCGCGGTCGTGCAGGGCCTTCGCGGCCGCGGCGTACTGCCCGGCGCGCTCGGGGTTGGTGAAGTGCACCGCCACCTTCACGTCGGCGCCGAGGGTCTCGCGGACCGCCTCGGAGCCGGCCTGGAACAGCCGGGCCGTGCTGTCCCAGCCCTGGACGCCGGCGATCTCGCCGCCGGTCGTCTCGTTGCCGATCTGC
This sequence comes from Cellulomonas sp. ACRRI, assembly GCF_022346185.1. Classification (GTDB taxonomy): domain Bacteria; phylum Actinomycetota; class Actinomycetes; order Actinomycetales; family Cellulomonadaceae; genus Cellulomonas. The sequence goes on from NZ_JAKRMS010000118.1 coordinate 9,893, forward strand.
ACCATCCCGACGTCGACCCCCGCGTCCGCCATGGCCCGCAGCGTGTCCGCCGTGTAGCCCTTCAGCGCCGCGACCCGCTGGTCCAGGTCGAGCCCGGCCCACGCCCGCGGCGACTTCTGCTGCCCGGGGTGCGCCCAGAAGTCGGAGTAGTGGAAGTCGACGAGCACGCGCATGCCGGCGGCGGTCGCCCGGCGCCCGATCTCGACGGCGCGTGCGGCGTCCACGTTCCCCCCGCCGTACCCGAGCGCGGGGTCCGCGCTGGTGAACGGCTCGTTCCACACCCGGACGCGGGCGTAGTTGACGCCGGCGTCCGCGAGGACGTCGAAGACGTCCGCCGGCCGCCCCGCCTCGTCGCGGAACACCACGCCGGACTCCTCGAGCGAGAGGACGCTCGAGAGGTCGGCGCCGTTGATCCAGTCCTCCCCCATCCCGTCGACGCGCGGCACGGTGATGCCCGCCTCGACCGGCACCGGGGCCGCCTCGTCGGCGGCGACCGCCGCGCCGGCGGGCACCGCGCCCGCGGCTGCCGTCATGCCCGCCACCCCCGTCATCGTCAGCACCGCGGCCAGCGCCACCGTGCGCGCACCCCGCCGTCGTGGTCTGGTCCTCATCGACCGGTCCTCCCTGATCGCCGTGGTGCGGGCGCGCCGGAGCGCGCGCCCGCCCGTCCCTCCGTGGTCCCCCTGCCGCCCGGCGTCCGTGCCCGGCGGGGCCGCGCCCCGGGACGGTCCCGGGGCGCGGCGGTCAGCCCTTGACCGAGCCCGCCGACAGCCCGCCGACGATGTACCGCTGCAGCGACAGGAACAGCGCCAGGACGGGGATCGAGCCGATGACGGCGCCCGCCGCGAACAGCCCCCACCGCGAGGTCAGCTGGTTGGACACCCACTGGTACATCCCGACCGCGAGCGTCCAGTTCTCCTCGCTCGTGAGCACGATGCGCGCCAGGATGAAGTCGCCGAAGGCGGAGATGAACGCCAGCAGCGCCACGACGGCGAGGATCGGCGTCACGAGCGGCACGATCAGGCGCCAATAGATCTGCGAGTGGGTCGCGCCGTCGATGCGCGCGGCCTCGTCGATCTCCCGCGGCACCGAGTTGAAGAAGCCGTACATCAGGAACGTGTTGGCCCCGAGCGCGCCGCCCAGGTAGACGCAGATCAGCGCGACCCGCGAGTTCACGCCGAGCGCCGGGATCACGTTCCCCAGCGAGATGAGCAGCAGGAACACGGCCACGAACGCGACGGTCTGCGGGAACATCTGGATGATCAGCAGCGAGGTGAGCGACGCGCGCCGCCCCTGGAACCGGAACCGGGAGAACGCGTAGGCCGCGGCGGCGCCCATGAGCACCGCGCCGAACGAGGCGACGCCGCCGATCAGCAGCGTGTTCCCCACCCAGGTCCAGTACAGCGTGTCGCCGAGCGCGGCGAAGTTGTCCAGGCCGATCGTGCGGAACAGCGAGCTGGACCCGGCGAGCGAGCCCGCGGGGTCGAGCGCCGCGGACAGCGCGTACACCAGCGGGAAGACCGCGTAGAACACGATGACGAGGCCCACGGGGTACTTCCAGCCGATCTCCGCCCACCACCGCGCGCGACGGGCGCGGGTCGGGCGGCCCGGGGCGGGGGCGGTGGTCCGCTGCGCGGCGTTCGCGAGAGCCATCTCAGATCTCCTCGAGCTTGCGGGTCCGGCGGAACGCCAGGCCGGAGACGACGCCGATCACGACGAACACGACGATCGACAGGGCGCTCGCGAGCCCGTAGTCGGCGCGGCCGCCCGAGACCCCGGAGATCTGGTAGATCGCGGAGATCAGGATGTCGGTCGACCCCATGGGGGTGCTGACCCCGGGGAAGGCCGGGCCGCCGCCGGTGAGCATGTAGATGATCGTGAAGTTGTTGAAGTTGAAGGCGAACGACGCGATAGCCAGCGGGGCGGTCGACACGAGCAGCATCGGCAGCGTGATCGACCGGAACTGCCGCCAGCGCCCGGCGCCGTCGACGCGCGCGGCCTCCATGACGTCGCCCGGCAGCGCCTGCAGCGCGCCCGTCGTGACCAGGAACCAGTACGGGTAGCTCAGCCAGAGGTTGACCCAGAGGATCGCGGCCTTGGCGAGCCACGGGTCGGACAGCCAGCCGATGTCCGCGCCGAAGAAGAACCAGTCGTTGATCACGCCGAACTCGGCGTTGAGCATGCCGCGCCACAGCAGGGCGGACATGAAGGCCGGGAAGGCGTACGGCAGGATGAACAGCGTCCGCAGCACCTTGCGGCCGCGGATCCGCGGGTCGTTGTAGATCAGCGCGAACAGCAGGCCGAGCCCGAAGCTCGTGAGCACCGTGAGGATCGCGAACGCGAACGTCCACGCCGCGACCTTGAGCAGCGGCCCCGCGTAGCTCGCGTCGGTGAAGGCGCGGACGAAGTTGTCGAACCCGACGTTGACGTACCAGCCGGCGGCCAGCCGCTCGCCGTCCTCGGCGACGAACTGCCCGCGGTCGCTCGGGCTGTAGACGGCCCCGGTCTCGGTGTTGGTGATGGTCTGCGCGTCGGGGTCCCAGACGAGCCGCGAGGTGTACACCGCGGCGGTCGAGCCCTCGCGGGTGCGCAGCGAGCCGTCCTCGGCGTCGTCGGACACCGGGACGCGCAGCGCGACGACCTCGGCCTGCAGGTCGGCGTCCGCGTACAGCTGCGCGCGCGGCACGACCTCCCAGCCGGGCACCGCGACCGGCGTGCCGCGGTCGTCGACCTGCGCGCCGCCGACCGCGTCCAACGGCGCGGAGGCGGTGCCGACCCGGACGGTGCCGTCGTCGTTCACCGCGAAGCCGAGCGCGTCGCCGTCCCGCACCACCGCGAGCGGGTACTCCGGCGAGCCCTCGACCTGGCGCTCGTCCTGGATCAGCGCGGCGTCGACGGCCTGCTGCATGCTGCCGAGGTGGCCGGTGCCGTAGTTCGTGAAGGCGACGTAGCCGGTGTAGAGCAGGGTGAACATCTGGAACACGGCCAGGAACACCAGGCCGGGGAACAGGTACTTCAGCGGCAGGGCCCGGCGGGCGAAGTAGATCCAGTCCGCCGCGGCGAGCAGGACGACGAGCGCCGCGAGGACCACCCACGCGCCCGCGCGGTAGGCCGACAGGATCGCGAGCACGCCGCCCGCGTTCACGACCGCCATCAGCGCGAGCTTCACGACGAAGCCCCAGCCGAGGCCGCGCCAGTCGCGCGCGTGCGACTCGCGGGGCGCGGGTGCGCCCGGCTCGCCGGACCGGTCGGGCGGGATGCCGGGCGGGTGCTCGGCGGTGCTCGTGCCCACGGACATCGTTGCTCCTCGTGCGGGTGGTGGCGGGCGCGGGTCCCGGG
>NZ_JAKRMS010000119.1 GCF_022346185.1 Cellulomonas sp. ACRRI
CGCTGAGGCCGCCCGCCGCGCGCGGCCTCCGCGTCGCCCCCAACGCGCTCATCGGCCGGGACGCCGACGTCGCCGCGGTGGAGGCGATGCTCGGCGCGGCCCCGGTCGTGACCGTGCTGGGCACCGGCGGCCTCGGCAAGACCCGCCTGGTGCAGGAGGTCGCCCGCCGCGCCGCGGGCGGGTCCCGCGCGGTGTACGTCGCCGAGCTGGCCGCGGTGCGCGACGACCCGGACGTGCTGCCGGCGCTCGCGGGGGCGCTGCAGGTCCCCGAGCCCTCCGCGCGGCGCGCCGGCGTGACCGACCAGCGGATGCGCACCCTGCCGGAGCGCGTGCTGGACCGGCTGGGCGAGCAGCCGACCCTGCTGGTGCTCGACAACTGCGAGCAGGTGCTCGACGGCGTGGCGACCTGGGTCGCCGAGGTGGTCGGCACGCTGTCCGACGTCCAGGTGCTGACCACGAGCCGCGCGCCGCTGGGGGTGCCCGGGGAGCGGGTGCACCCGCTGGACCCGCTGCCGGCCCGCGACGCCGACGGCGGCCCCGGCGCGGCCGTCCGGCTGTTCACCGAGCGGGCGACCGCGGTGCGCCCCGGCGTGACCCTCCCGCCCGACGTCGTCGAGCGGCTGTGCGCCCGCCTCGACGGGCTGCCGCTCGCGATCGAGCTCGCCGCCGCGCGGACCCGCTCGCTGACGGTGGTCGAGGTCGAGCGCCGGCTGTCCGACCGGTTCGCGCTGCTCGTGTCCGGCGGCGCGGGGACGCCCGAGCGGCACCGGACCCTGCACGCCGTGATCGCGTGGTCCTGGGACCTGCTCACCGAGCGGCAGCGCGCGCTGTGCCGCCGGGTCGCGGTGCTCCCGGACGGCTTCGGGCTGCCGGCCGCGCTCGCGGTCGTGGCGGGCGAGGCGGACGAGGCCGCGGTGCTGGACGACCTGGACGCGCTGGTCGCCCAGTCCCTGCTCCTGGTCGAGGAGGAGCGGCGCACGGGTGAGGTCCGGTACCGGATGCTCGAGACCGTCCGGGAGTTCGGGCAGCGGGAGGTGCTCGCGGTCGGCGAGCAGGACCGGCTGCGCGAGGCGGTGCTGGACTGGGCGCAGGACGTCGCGTCGGGGATCGTCCGGCGGGCGGGCAGCCCGGAGCGGGTGCTGCTCGACCCCGTCGGCGACGTCGAGCACGACAACCTGGTGGCCCTGCTGCGCCGCGAGCTCGCCGAGGGCACCCGCCGGCCGGGTGCGGTGCTGGCGGTGTTCGCCGTGGTCGGGCTGCGCTGGATGCTGCAGGGCGCGCACGCCGAGCTGCAGGACGTGCAGCGGGGTGTGCTGGCCGCGAGCGAGGGCTGGGTGCCGGAGGGCGACGCCGAGCCCGCGGTCGTCGCCCTCGCGATGCTGGCGGGCACGGAGCTGATGTTCGGCGACCTGCGGGCCGGCGCCCGCGCCCGGCTCGCGGTGCGGCGGGCCGCCGCGGCGGGCGGGCTGCGGCCGGTGCCGCGGCTGCTGGCCGAGGCGGTCGACCGGATCGCCGACCCCGGCGCCCTGGCGGGGCTGCTGGCGGCGGCCCGGGAGTCGACGGACCTGCCGAGCCGCCGGCTCGCGCTGCTCGCGTCCTGGTCGCTCGCGGAGAACGACTCCGACGTCGAGGCGTCGATCGCCTACGCCGGCGAGGCCTACCACCTGGCCGTGGGCACCGACGACCCGTGGACCGCGGTGATGGCCGCGGTGTCGCTCGCGGGGGCGTACAGCCAGAGCCTGCGGCCCCGGGAGGCGATGGACTGGCTCACCGCCGCGCGCGCCGCGCTCGCCGACCCGCAGCTCGGCCACCGCGACCTGATGGTCCAGGCCTTCGAGGACAGCCTGGAGCAGGTCTACGGGGTGACGCTGCTCAGCCTCGGCGAGTGGGACGAGGCCGAGCGGGTGTTCGAGGACGTGGGCCGGGCGACGACCGACGTGCGGGACGCCGAGGTCATGTCCGCCCTCGGGCTCGCGGAGGCCGAGCGCGGCCGCGGCGAGGTCGCCCGCGGCCTGGCGCGGTACCGGGCGCTCCTGACCCGGGCGGCGGGCCGCAGCGGCTCCGGGCCCTGGATGCTCGTCGCGGCCGGGGCCTGCCTCGCGGCGCACGTGCTGGAGGGGCAGGCGGACGAGCCGGCCCTCCGCGAGGCCGTGCGCGCGATCCGCGAGGAGGACCTGACCGGGCGTGCCGGCTTCACCGACCGGCCGGTGCTCGGCACGCTGCTGACCGGCGTCGGCGCGTGGCGCGTGGCCACGGTCCCGGAGGACCCCGGCGGTCTGGAGCTGCTGGCGCTCGCGGAGCGGGTCGGCGCCCGGCAGGACTTCCCCTGCGGGGTGCTGGCGCCGCACCTCGCGCTCGCGGCGGCCCGGTACGGCGAGGCCGCGGTCGGGCGGGCGCGCGCCGGGGCCGCGGCGCTGGCGCACGGCGACGACGTGCTGCGGGCGCTCGCCCTGCTGCGCGCCGCCGGCGTGGGCGCGGCCTGACCCCGGGTACGGCGACGGCGCCCGGCCCCGCGGGGGTCGGGCGCCGTCGCCGCCGGCCGCTCAGGCCCGGCGCATGTACGCCCGGACGGTCAGCGGCGCGAACACCGCCACGACCACCGCGGCCCCGAGCAGCGCCCACCCCGCGTCCGCGGTGACGCCGTCGCCCAGCGTCAGGTCGCGCGCAGCCGTCACCAGGTGCGACACCGGGTTCACGTCGACGAACGACCGCAGCCACCCCGGCAGCGTGTCCGCGGGGACGAACGCGTTCGACGCGAAGGTCAGCGGGAACAGCACGATCATCGAGATGCCCTGCACCGACGACGCCGATCGGGCGATCACGCCGAAGAAGGCGAAGATCCAGGACAGCGCCCACGCGCTGACCACGACCAGCAGGCCGGCCGCGACGACCCCGACGGCCCCGCCGTCCGGCCGCCAGCCCATGATCAGGCCCATGACCATCGTCAGCGTCGTGGCGATGAGATAGCGGATGGTGTCGGCGAGCAGGGCCCCGGCGAGGGGCGCGATCCGCGCGATGGGCAGCGACCGGAACCGGTCGAACACGCCCTTGTCCATGTCCTCGCGGAGCTGCACGCCCGTGACGACCGAGGTGGTGATGACGGTCTGCACCAGGATGCCGGGGATGAAGAACGGCAGGTAGGACTGCACGTCCCCGGCGATCGCGCCGCCGAAGATGTACGTGAACATCAGCGTGAACAGGATGGGCTGCAGCGTGACGTCGAACAGCTGCTCGGGCGTGCGCCGGACCTTGAGCAGGCCGCGCCAGCCCATCGAGAACGACTGCCGGACCGTGGCGCCGAGGGTGACGCGGTTGCCGGCCGCGCGGGCCAGGGCGTAGGGGTCGACCGCCGGGGCGGCCGACCGGGCCGGGGTGAGCGTGGTGGTCATGCGCGGGCCTCCTCGAGGTCGCGGTCGGCGGCGTCCTCGGCCGGCGCGGGCGCCGCTGAGGCGTGCCCGGTCAGCGTGAGGAACACCTCGTCGAGCGTGGGCTCCTGCACGGCGATGTCGTGCAGCGGGATGCCGGCGGAGCGCAGGGCGACCAGCAGGTCCCCCGCGGAGTCCGCCGTGGGGACGGGGGCGGACAGCCGGCCGTCCCGCGTGCGGGTCGGCTCGACGCCGAGCACCGAGCGGGCGATCCGCAGCGCCTCCGGCTCGTCGGCCGGCTCGGCGAGCCCGAGCTGCAGCCGGGAGGTGCCGACCGACGCCTTGAGCTCCGCACCGGTGCCCTCGGCCACGAGCCGCCCGCGGTCGATGACGGCGATCCGGTCGGCCAGCTGGTCGGCCTCGTCGAGGTACTGGGTGGTCAGCAGGACGGTGGACCCGCCGGCGACCAGGCGGCGCACGGTCTCCCACATCTGCAGGCGGGTGCGCGGGTCGAGGCCGGTGGTCGGCTCGTCCAGGAAGATCAGCGGCGGCTGCGCGATGAGCGAGGCGGCGAGGTCGAGGCGCCGTCGCATGCCGCCGGAGAAGTTCTTCAGCGGGCGCGCGGCCGCCTCGGTGAGCCCGAACTCCTCGAGCAGCGCCGCGGACGTGCGGCGGGCGTCGAGCCGGGACAGGCCGAGCAGCCGCGCGAACAGCACGAGGTTCTCGGTGGCGGACAGGCTCTCGTCGACCGACGCGTACTGGCCGGTCACGCCGATCAGCGACCGCACGGCCTGCGCCTCGCGGGCGACGTCCCGGCCGAACACGGTGGCCGTGCCGGCGTCCGGGCGGAGCAGGGTCGCGAGCATGCGGATGGTCGTGGTCTTGCCGGCGCCGTTCGGGCCGAGGAAGCCGTAGACGGCCCCGGTCCGGATCTGCAGGTCGATGCCGTCGACCGCGCGGTTGTCGCCGAACGTCTTGACGAGCCCGCGGGCCTCGACGGCCCAGGTGCTGCCGTCGGTGGATGTGGTCATGGTGGTGGTCCTCCCTGGTAGACGACGACCACCCTCCGGTTCGCCGCTCACACGGCGCTCACGTCGCGCTGACACGGCGGCGGCGGTCACCCGTGCGGCTGACGTCGGCCCGGGCGCCCGCGCGGCGTCGTGACGCGCGCCCGGGCGTGCGCCACACTCCCGACCGGGTCGAGGGGGTGGCGGATGCCGCGGATGGCGGTGGAGGACCGGCGCCGGGAGCTGGTCGACGCGGCGGTCCGGGTGATCGCCCGCGACGGCGTGGCCGCGGCGACCACGCGTGCCGTGGTCGCCGAGGCGGGCATGTCCCTGGCGAGCCTGCACTACGCGTTCCCGTCCCGCGAGCACCTGCTCGAGGCGGTCATCGTCGAGGTGACCGAGCAGGAGCGCCGCGCCGCGGAGGCCGGGCTGCTGCCGGTCGCCACGGCGGCCGGGGACGGTGCGGACGCCGGACCCGCGGGACCTCCGGCGCTCGAGGACGTCATCGGCGGCGGGCTGGAGCGCTACGTCGAGCACCTCGTCGCGCGTCCGGAGCGGGAGCAGGCCCTGCTCGAGCTCGCGCTGTACGCCATGCGGACGCCGGGCCAGCGCGGGGCCCTGGTCGCGCAGTACGCGGTCTACCAGGAGTCCGCGCGCGCGACGCTGTCGACGGCGGCGCTCGCGGCGCGGTGCCGCTGGACGGTGCCGCTCGACCAGGCCGCGCGGGCGCTCGTGATGGCGACGGAGGGCCTGACCACGGTCTGGCTCGCGGACCGCGACACGGAGGCGGCACGCCGGACGGCGCGGTTCGCCGCCCGGGCGCTCGCCGCGCTGGCCGAGCCGGCGTAGGGCCGGCACGAGGCCCCGGGGCACACTGGGGTCCACCCGAGACGAGGAGGCCTCCCGTGCTGACCAGCGTGCACCCGTTCCTGTGGTTCGACTCCCAGGCCGAGCAGGCCGCCGCGCTCTACACCTCGCTCCTGCCGAACTCGCGGGTGACGGAGACCCGGACGTACCCGGACGGGGCGCCGGACGAGTTCGCCGGGCGGGTCATGTCGGTGTCCTTCGAGCTCGACGGCCTGCCCGTCGAGGCGCTGAACGCCGGCCCGCAGTTCCGGTTCACCGAGGCGTTCTCGTTCTTCGTGTCGGTCGACACCCAGGACGAGGTCGACCGGCTGTGGGACGGGCTGATCGCCGGCGGCGGCGAGCCGTCCCAGTGCGGCTGGCTCAAGGACCCGTACGGCCTGTCCTGGCAGATCGTCCCGCGCGCGCTCGGCGAGCTGCTGGGCGACCCGGACCCCGCGCGGGCGCAGCGGGCGATGCAGGCGATGCTCGGGATGCAGAAGCTCGACGTGGCGGCCCTGCGCGCCGCCGCGGACGGCTGAGCCCGCGGCGGCGACCTACCCTGGGGCGGTGACCGACACCGCCCCCACCCCCGGCCGGCGCGGACGCGTGACGATGCAGGTGCGGTGGTCGGACGTCGACCTGTTCGCGCACGTCAACAACGCGGCCTACCTCCGGTTCCTCGACGACGCCCGCTTCGCGCTGTTCCCGTCGATGGGCGTCGACCCCGCGGGGCGGCCCACCGACTCGCTGCTGGTCGTCGTCAAGCACGAGATCGAGTACCTCGCGCCGCTCGCGTTCCGGCCGGAGCCGATCGCCGTGGACGTCTGGGTGCCGCGGACGGGCCGGTCGTCGGTCGACTTCGGCTACGAGGTGCTGGACGTCGCGGGCGCCGCCGGGGCCGAGCCGGTCGTCTACCTGCGGGCGCGGTCCCGGATGGTGCAGCTCGACCGCGGGACGCACCAGCCGCGGCCGTTCACCCCGGACGAGCGCGCGGTGTTCGAGACGTACCCGGGCGAGGCGCCGGTGCTGCACGGCTGGTGACGTCGGGCCGCGCGGGCGCCCCGCCGCGCGGCGGGGTCAGGCGCCGACCGTCATCCCCAGGGCGGCGGCCAGCGTGCGGGTCACGCCGTTCCGGCTGTTCGCCGGCACCACGTACCGGGCCCGCGCCCGGACGTCCGGGTGCGCGTTGTCCATCGCGCACGACCAGCGCGCCGCGTCCAGCAGCCCGGCGTCGTTCAGGTAGTCGCCGAACGCCATCGTCTGCTCCGGGGTCACGCCGAGCCGCTCCTGCACCCGGCGCAGCGCGTGGCCCTTGTCGGCCGCCGGGCTCATCACGTCGATCCAGTGCTGCCCCGACACCACGACGCGCAGCCGCTCGGCGAGGTCCGCGAAGGCGGGCGCCGTGACCTCCTCGACCGAGCCGAAGTCGAACACCGCGATCTTCAGCACCACGTCGTCCACGGCGGTGACGTCGTCGACCTCCTGCAGCCGCGCGTAGTGCCGGCGCGCGTGCTCGGCGAACGCGTCGCCCACCCGCTCGATGGACGCGGCGCGCTGCCCGCACAGCACGAGCCCGACGTCGGCCCCCCGGGCCGCCAGCTCGCGCACCCGGCCGACCACCTCCGGCACGACCTCCGCGGGCAGCGGGTCCGTGGACAGCGCCTCCTCGTGCTGCACGACGTACGAGCCGTTCTCCGCGATGAACACCAGGTCGTCCCCGCGCGGGCCGAACAGCTCCCGCAGGTTCGCGTACTGCCGGCCGCTGGCCGGGGCGAACGCGATCCCGCGCCGCTCGAGCTCGTCCAGGACCGGCCAGAACGTCTCGGGGACCCGGCCGCGCTCGTCCAGCAGCGAGCCGTCCATGTCGGAGACGACGAGGCGCACCTGGTCGACGTCGGGCAGCGCGGGCGGGTCGAGGACGGGCTCGGTGGTCGTCGTGGCGGGCATGCCCCCAGTCTCCCAGCCGGCGCGCGGTGGTCCGTCCGGGTGACGGCGCTCAGCAGGCGCACAGCCGGCGCACGGGGAACCGCGGCACGGGTTACGGTCGACGGGCACCGAGCCGCGCCGCGCGCCCGGCGCGCAGGGGGCGGCGACCGTCGAGCCCGTGCCGCGCCGTCGGCGGCCGGCTCCCCACGACCGAGGAGTCCTCCCCATGCGCGTCACGCGTGGCATCGCCGCCCTGTCCCTGACGGCGGTCGCCGTCCTGGGCCTGTCCGCCTGCTCCGACTCCGGCGAGAAGGCGGACAAGCCCGCCGCGGGCGCCGAGGCCTCCGCCCCGGCCGAGGAGGTCGCCGAGGTCGAGTCCGACTTCGACCTGACGAAGGACGACTTCGTCGAGCGCGTCACCGCCGCGGCCCAGGCGGCGGGCACCGTGACGATGGACATGACGACCACCGGCTCCGGCGTCACCCAGACGGCGACCGGCGTCATCCGGTACACCGACGGCGCGCAGGACCTGGCCATGACCATGGAGGTCCCGGGCACCGGCACCATCGACTTCAAGATGGTCGGCGGCATCGTCTACATGCAGATGCCGGAGCTCACCGGTGACAAGTACCTCCAGATCGACCCCGACGACACCAGCAACCCGCTGTCGCAGTCGTTCGCCGGCATGGAGGGGCAGTTCGATCCCACCGGCACCCTCGCCGGGCTCGCGGACGCCGTGAAGTCGTTCGAGAAGGTCGGCGAGCCGCAGGAGGTGGGCGGCGCCCTCGCCCAGGAGTACGCGGTCGTCATCGACTCGTCGGCGCTCACCGACCCCGCCGTCGCCGGGGAGCTCGCCGCCGCGGGCGCCACGATGCCGCCGGAGCTCACCTACAGCTACTGGATCGACGCGGACGACCAGATGCGCCGGGTGACCACCGAGGTCGCCGGGGCCAGCACCGACGTCACGTTCTCGGGCTGGGGCGAGCCGGTCGACATCACCGCGCCGACCGCCGACCAGATCGCGGACATGAGCAGCCTCGGGTTCTGACCGACCCGCTCCGGCTCCGGGCCGGGCGCGCCGACGCGGCGCGCCCGGCCCGCTGCCGTCCCCGGGCGGCCGCCTGTGACGGCCGCCTCCCGTGTTCGCCCGCCGGGAGGCTCAGTCCGACCGCGCCCCCGCCGATCCGGACCTCGGCGGGGGACGGACGAGCGGAGGTCGGACGATGGGCGCGGTGCCGAACGGGCGAGGGCGGTGGAGCGGGCTCCGGGCGAAGGTCCTGGGGGTCGCGGCGATCGGCGTGGCGACCGCCGTGGTCGCCGGGGTGGGCTCCCAGGTGTTCCTGGGGCGCGTCTCGGCGGCGAACGACCGCCTGGCGGAGCTCCAGGAGGTCTCGACCGAGGTCGGCGAGGTCCGCACCATGAACGCGGACGTCTCGGGCTGGCAGGTCGCGTACGCCTGGGACACCCGGCGGATCGGCGGACCGGAGGCGGTCGCGGCGGACAGCGCGAACCGCGCCGGCTACCTGGAGTCGGTGCAGACGCTGCAGGCGGCGCTCGACGCCGTCGACACCGACCTGCTCACCGCGGACGAGGCCGCGACGTTCGAGCAGATCGCGTCGCTGTGGCAGGACTTCTTCGCCGCGGACGACCGCGTCGTCGCCGCCTACCAGGAGGGCACCCCCGAGGCGCTCGACGCCGGCGACGCCCTGGTCACCGGGGACGCGTACGACGTGTACTACGCGATCGGGGACGCCACGACGGCGCTGCTCGACTCGCTGCGCGAGCGCACCGTCGACGCCACCGAGGACGCGGCGTCCGCCGCGGCGACCGGCCGGGTCGTGACGGCGGTGCTCCTGGTCGCCGGCGTGCTGGCGGCGCTGCTGGCCGGGCTGCGGGTCTCCGGGACGATGGCGCGCGCGGCGTCCCGGGTGCGGGCGTCCGTGGAGGCGATGGCGACCGGGGACCTGACCCGCGAGCCCGACGTGCGCTCGCGCGACGAGCTGGGCGAGATGGCGTCGGCCCTGGCCTCGGCGCAGACCAGCCTGCGCGCCACCATGGCCGGGGTCGTGGAGACCTCCCAGGCGGTGGCGGCCGCGGCGGAGGAGCTGTCGGCGGCCTCGTCGCAGGTCGCGGCGGGGTCGGACGAGACGTCGGCGCAGGCGGGGGTCGTGGCGGCGGCTGCGGAGCAGGTGTCGCGGAACGTGCAGACGGTGGCCGCGGGTGCCGAGCAGATGGGGGCCTCGATCCGGGAGATCGCGCAGAACGCCTCGCAGGCGGCGAAGGTCGCGGGTCAGGCGACGGACGCGGCGGCGGTGACGAACGAGCAGGTGGCGCGGCTGGGGGCGTCGTCCCAGGAGATCGGGAACGTGGTGAAGGTGATCACGAGCATCGCGGAGCAGACGAACCTGCTGGCGCTGAACGCGACGATCGAGGCGGCGCGGGCCGGGGAGGCCGGCAAGGGCTTCGCGGTGGTGGCCGGGGAGGTCAAGGAGCTGGCGCAGGAGACGGCCAAGGCGACCGAGGACATCGCGCGGCGGGTGGAGGCGATCCAGGCGGACACCAGCGGCGCGGTGGGGGCGATCGGGGAGATCAGCCACATCATCGCGAGCATCAACGACTACCAGCTGACCATCGCCTCGGCCGTGGAGGAGCAGACCGCCACGACCACGGAGATGTCCCGGTCGGTGGCCGAGGCGGCCACGGGCTCGGGGGAGATCGCCACGAACATCACCGGGGTGGCCTCGGCCGCGACCCAGTCCTCCCAGACCCTCAACCAGATGGGGTCGGCGGTGGCCGAGCTCGCCCGGATGTCCGAGGACCTGCGCGGCCAGGTGTCGCGGTTCCGGTACTGACGCGCCCCCGGACGCGGCGACCCCCGCGCACGCGTGCGGCGTGCGCGGGGGTCGCCGTGCGTGCGGGGAGCGGGTCAGTCGGCCTGCGCCCTGCGCCGCGCGGCGGCGCGCGCGCGGACCACGTCGGCGAGCTGCTGCGCCTGCCCGCTCACCAGGCGGCGGAGGTCGTCGTAGCGGCGGTCCACCTCGGCGTCCGTCGCGTCGCTGTCGCGCGCGGCGATCCAGGCGCGCTTCGCGGCGCGGATGTCGGCGTCCGTGATCTCGACGCGCCAGGGGTCCTCGTTCATGAGGACAAGGTCCCACCGGGATCGGGCGATCGGCGGCTTCTGCCCCGGTTTCACCCGGCGACACGCGGGTGTACGGGCCGGATTCACCTGATAGCCGCTCGATCATGCCCAACCTTCGAGCGCCGCTGGAGTGAGGCGGCCCCGCGGCGCCTGCGTGCCGGAACCGCGCCGCCGGGCGACGATGGGGGCACCGCGGACCGCGGCACCCGGAGGAACGGAGCGACGACATGACCGAGCGCACCCTGCAGACGGACGGGGAGCAGGCGCCGCACGACACCGTGACGTACGACGTCGTGGTCCTGGGCGCGGGCGCCGTGGGGGAGAACGCCGCCGACCGGGCCGGCCGGCTCGGGCTGTCGGTGCTGGTGGTCGAGCACGAGCTGGTGGGCGGCGAGTGCTCCTACTGGGCCTGCATGCCGTCGAAGGCGCTGCTGCGGCCCGGGGCCGTCCTCGCCGCCGCCCGGGCCGTGCCCGGTGCCGCCGAGCTGGTCCAGGGCCGGCTGGACCCCGCCGCCGTGCTGGCGCGCCGGGACGAGTTCACCTCGCACTGGGACGACCACGGCCAGGTCGAGTGGCTGGACTCGGCCGGGATCGCGCTGCTGCGCGGCACGGCCCGGTTCACCGGCCCGAAGGAGCTGCTGGTGGAGTCGGACGAGGGCGACACCCGGGTGATCGCACGGCACGCCGTGATCGTCGCGACCGGCAGCGAGCCGACCGTCCCGGGCATCCCCGGCCTGGCGGAGGCGCAGCCGTGGACCTCGCGCGAGGCGACGGCCGTCAAGGACGTGCCGGGCAGCCTCGTGGTCCTCGGCGGCGGGGTGGTCGGCGTCGAGATGGCGGTCGCGTACCGCGACCTGGGTGCCGCCGTGACCCTGCTGGTGCGCGGCGACCGGCTGCTCGACAAGGCGGAGCCGTTCGCGGCCGAGGAGGTCGCCGCCGGCCTGCGGGACCTCGGGGTCGACCTGCGGTTCGGCACGAGCGCGACGCGGGTCGACCGCGACGAGCGCGGGGTGCACCTCGCGGTCACCGGGCCGCAGGGCGCCGGCGAGCTGCACGCCGACGAGGTGCTGGTCGCGACCGGCCGGCGCCCGCGGACCGCGGACCTCGGGCTCGAGGCGATCGGCCTGGAGCCGGGCGCGCCGATCGCGGTGGACGACGCGCTGCAGGCGACCGAGGCGGACGACGGCTGGCTGTTCGCGGTCGGCGACGTCACCGGCCGGACCGCCACGACCCACCAGGGCAAGTACGACGCCCGGGTGGTGGGCGACGTGGTCGCCGCCCGGTTCTCCGCGTCGGTGGCGGAGCCGGGGGAGGGCGCCGCCGAGGCGCAGGCCGCCGAGCGGGACGCGGCGCCGTTCACCCGGTACCGGGCGTCCGCGGACCACGCGGCGGTGCCGCAGGTCGTGTTCACCCGGCCCGAGGTCGCGTGGGTCGGCCGCACTGAGCAGCAGGCGCGGGACGCCGGGCTGCGGGTGCGGGCCGTGTCCTACCCCATCGGGTCCGTGGCGGGCGCCTCGGTGGCGGCCGACGGGTACTCCGGGACCGCCCAGGTCGTCGTGGACGAGGACCGCGGCGTGATCGTGGGCGCGACCTTCACCGGCCCGGACGCCGCGGAGCTGCTGCAGGCCGCGACGATCGCCGTGACGGGGGAGGTGCCGCTGGACCGGCTGTGGCACGCGGTGCCGGCGTACCCGACGGTGAGCGAGGTCTGGCTGCGCCTGCTGGAGACGGCGGGCCTCTGACCGGAGCCCGGCGGGCGGGACGACAGCGGGGCGGGACCGGTCACCGGTCCCGCCCCGCTCGTCGTCCGGGGTTCAGCTCGCGAGCGACCCGTCGCTCGACAGCACCAGGCCGATCGACGCCTCGCCCTGGCGCACCGCGTCGCCGATCAGGCCGAAGTCGTAGCTCGTGAACTCGCTGACCGTGATGCCGTAGGTGTCCTCGAGGCCGATCTGGCAGAACGGCCGCTCGGGGCACTCGGCCGGGCCGGCGAGCACGACGCCGCCGGAGCACGCCTCGGCGAGGTCCGACAGCGTGGTCACGCCGTGCTCGTCGGCGAACTCCGACGTCACCGCGAACGCGTTCTGGTCCTGGGCCTCGGACACCGCGCCGAACGTCAGGCCCGCGGCGGTGCCGAGCTCGGTGAGCGCCGCCACGGTCTCGTCCGGGTCGCCGCTCGCGACCGGCTCGGCGTCCGCGCCGTTGGCGGACGTGTTGAGGAACTCCGCCAGCGTGGCGGCGTACTCCGGCGTGAGCGTGATCTGACCGCTCTGCAGCGCGGGCAGGTACGTCTCCCGGTTGCCGATGGTCTGCACCTCGGCGGTGTAGCCCGCGGACCGCAGCACGTCGGCGTAGATCTCGGACAGCGTGGCGCTCTCGGAGAAGTTCGCGGCGCCGATGATCACGCTCTTGCCGCTGCCGGCGGTGGCGTCGCTCGCGGCCAGGCCCTCGTCCTCGACGAACTGCTGGGCCGCCTCGCTCGACGTGCGGCGGTCGATGTCGACCGCCTTGTTCAGCTGGATCAGCTTGTCGGTGTCGAGCGCCGCGGACACGGTGTCGAGCAGCGGGACGAGGCCCGGGTCCGCCTGGGCCGCCGCCGCGTTCACCGCGGGGATGACGTTGTCGGCGTTCTGCAGACCCTTGTCGTCCTCGAGGACGACCAGCTGGTCCCCGGCGACGGGCTCGCAGACGGTGCCGCCCGAGCTGCTCGCCGAGGTCTCGGCGGTGCCGCCGCCGGAGCCGGGGTCGCCGCAGGCCGCCAGCAGGAGCAGCAGGCCGGCCGCGGCGGCGGGGAGGGTGGTGCGACGTGCGTTCATGTGCGGGTCCTCTGGTCTCGGGTGGGCACACGGTGTTCGGCGCCGGTGGGGCACCGGATGGGTGGGGTC
>NZ_JAKRMS010000011.1 GCF_022346185.1 Cellulomonas sp. ACRRI
CGGGAACGCCGGCGGGACCGCGGCGGTCGCGGCGGCGGGGGCCAGGGCGGGGGCCGTCGGCTCGACCGCCGGCGTGCCCAGGACCGGCGCCCCCAGCACGGCGGTGTCGTCCGCGCGGCCCACGGGGGCGAGCGGCTGGTCGGCGACCGGGGCGGCGGCCCCCGACCACACGGCCGGCGAGTCCGCCGCCGCGGGGGCGACGGGCGCGGGGGCGACGGGCGCGGACCCGAGGGCGTCCGGCGCCGGCTCCGGCTCGGCCTGCGCGGCGGGCTGGGCCCAGGACGGCTGCTCGGGCGTCGCGGGGGCACCGGACCACGAGGCCCAGGCGTGCGACTCGTCGAGCGGCTCGTCGGGAGCGAGGCCCGGCACGACCATCGGCCGGGGCGCGAGCGACTCCGGCTCGGCCTCGTCGGGGGTCGCGAGGGCCGGGGCGGCCTGCTCGGAGACGCCCGCGCCGGCGACCGCGGCCTCGGCGGACAGCGGCTCGGGCTCGGCGGCCACCGGCTCGACCTCGGCCTCGTCCGGCGCGGGCACGGGCGCGGGCACGATCGGCAGGCTGGCCGTCAGCGGCGCGGACAGCGCGTCGAGGCGGGCGTGGTCGGCCGCCGACACCTCGGGCTCGTGGTCCACCAGCTCGTCGACGATCGACCGGACCTCGGCGGGCGACGTGATCGGTCGGCGGCGCAGCGCCGGCGCGGGGGCGGCGGCCTGCTCGGCGGCCGCGCCGTCGCCGGCGGCGTCCTCGGGACCGTCCGCCCCGTCGGTGGCGGGCTGCGCCAGCGCGTCGCGGCCGCGGAACCCGGAGAACAGTCCGGCGCGCGGCCCGGCGGGCGCCGGAGCCGGAACCTCGGGCTCCTCGGTCGGCGCCGCGGGGGCGCGGGAGGGCAGGCCGCCGCGGGTCGGCAGCGCGCCACGGGACGGCAGGGCGGCGGGCGCGTCGGGCGCCGGCGCGACGAGCGGCGTCCACCCGCCGGCCTCGGCCGCGATCTCCGGCGCGAGCGTGGCCTCGGCGGGGGCGGGCAGGACCACGTCCTGCTCGGTCGGCAGGTCGGAGCGCGCCGCGGGCGCTGCCGCCGGGGCGGACTCCGGGGCCGGGTCGCCCGCGGTGCGGCGGCGCGGCAGCCCGGTCGGGGTCGCGCCGTCGGTCAGGGCGGCCAGGTCGACCGGGACGGCGGCGGGCGCCTCGACCGTCGGCACCGACCCCGTCGACGGACCGGTGCCGCGCGCGGCGCCGCCGGAGCCGGCGAGGGCGGGGTCGTTCGCGGTGAACAGCGCGACCGGGAAGCGCACGACCGCGGCCGTGCCGGACAGCTCGCCGGAGGCGCGCTCCAGCACGACGGTGGCGCCGAGGCGCTGGGAGAGGCGCGCCACCACGAACAGGCCGAGGCGCTGCGCGCCCAGCGCCTCGGTGGGCGACGTGGAGGCGATGGTGGCGTTCGCGGCCGCGATCTCGTCGGCCGACATGCCCAGGCCCTGGTCGACGATCCGCACGACGACGTGCTCCCCGTCGACACCGGTCTGCACCACGACGGGGGTGCCGGGCTCGGAGAACAGCGTCGCGTTCTCCAGCAGCTCCGCGAGGAGGTGCGCGGCGCCCAGCGCGTTGAAGCCGTGCATGAGCGGGTCGGCGTCGAGCTCGAGCTGGACCCGGTCGTACTGCTCGATCTCGGACGACGCGGTGCGGACGACGTCCGACAGCGGCATGGCCTCGCGCAGGCGCCGGCCGGAGTCGATGCCGGCGAGCACCAGCAGCGACTCCGCGTTGCGGCGCATGCGGGTCGCGAGGTGGTCGAGGCGGAACAGGTTCGCGAGGACCGCCGGGTCCTCCTCGGAGCGCTCGAGCGTGTCGATGAAGGACAGCTGGCGGCCGAGCAGCACCTGGTCGCGGCGGGCGACGTTGACGAACATCTCGGCGATCGAGCCGCGGAGCGCGGCCTGCTCGCGCGCGACCTGGATCGTCGTCGAGTTGACGTCGTTGAAGGCCTGGGCCAGCCGGCCGACCTCGTCCTGCGACTCGACCGGGATGTTCGCGAGGGTGAGGTCCGGCGTCTGGCCCGGGACGGCCACCTGCTCGACCAGGCGGGGCAGCTCCTCGCGGACGGTGCCGGCCGCGGCCGTCAGCCGGCGCATCGGGACGACGATCCCGCGGGCGACGACCAGGGCGATGACGATGGACAGCGCGGCGGCCGCGGCGGCGATGCCACCGGTGAGCAGCGCGCGCTCCCGCGCCTGGTCGGCGACCACGTCGGCGCGGTCGGCCGCGGACTCGAGCAGGTCGGTGCCGACGGGGCGCAGCGACGCGAGCTCCGCGTTGACCAGGCCGTTCCACCGGGTGGGGTCCAGCGCGGAGACGGTGAGCTCGTTGCCCGACACCATCGACAGCTGCATGGCCGTGAGGTCGGCGTCGCGGGAGCTCAGCTGCACGCCGGGCAGCCGCAGGCTGTTCGTGCGGTCCCGGGCGTCGGCGCGCGCCTGGTCCTGCACGGCGAACAGGGCGGCGAGCTCCCGCACGTCGGAGGAGTCGGAGCCGTCGTCGGCGAGCACGCCCGACGCGAGCGGCTGGGCGCGCAGGACCTGCTCGATCGTGTCGGCGATGGCGCCGTAGGCGGACATCCGGCTCGCCAGCGACCGCTCCGACAGCGTCTCGGCGGCGACGACGGGCACGTCGTTGTCGGCGGACACGATGTCGGTGTAGTTGCTGTCGACGAGCGTGCCGGGGATCGAGCCGGCGTCGACGCGGTCGCGGATCTCGACGAGGCGCGTGTGCTGGTCGCTCGCCCGCTGCACGGACTCGGCGACGCGGGCGTCCAGGGTGGACAGGTCGATGTCGCGCAGGGCGGTGCCGAGGGCGGCCACCGCGTCGTCGGTCGCGGACCGGGCCGCGCTCAGGTTGCCGCCGAGGGCCGCGTCGGTGGCCTGCTGCACGGAGAGGGTCCGCTCCTGCTGCAGGGCCTCGGCCGCCCGCGCGTACAGGGGCATGGTGGTGACGACGTCGCGCACGGTGCCCGCGGTGCGGGCCTCCCCGACCGACTGGGCGGTGATGAAGGCCGCGGTCAGCAGCAGGACCAGCACGGGCAGCGCGAGGACCGCCAGCACCTTGGTGCGGATGCCGAGCCTGCGCAGCATGTCGACCTGCCTCCCGATCCTCGCGTCCCACCTGGTCACGCGGGCGCGGCCAGGTGCAAGGCACCCGCCGAGGGCCCCCGTCCGAACCACATCGGCGCGCCCGGGCCCCGACATGAGCGCATCCGCAGGATTCATCCGCCCGTGTCCTGCGGGGACACGGTGCGTAGGCTCGCACGGTGGACGTGGTGCAGGTCAAGAGCCCGGGCGGACCCGACGAGCTGGAGCTGGTCGCGCGGCCGGACCCCGAGCCCGGCCCCGGCGAGGTGCTGGTGCGGGTCGCGGCCGCCGGCGTCAACCGCGCGGACCTGCTCCAGCGCGAGGGGAGGTACCCGCCGCCACCGGGGGCGCCCGCCTGGCCGGGCCTGGAGGTGTCCGGCGTCGTCGCAGGTCACGGCCCCGGGGTGGACGTCGCGGCGTGGCCCCTCGGAGCGCGGGTGGCGGCGCTGCTGCCCGGCGGCGGCTACGCCACCCTGGCCGCCGTGCCGGCCGGCCTGCTGCTGCCGGTGCCGGAGGAGGTGGACCTGGTGGACGCCGCCGGGCTGCCCGAGGCGCTGCTCACCTCGTGGACGAACGTCGTGGACGCGGGGCGGCTCGCTCCCGGCGAGGTGCTGCTGGTCCAGGGCGGCTCCGGCGGGGTCGGGTCCGTCGCGGTCCAGCTCGGCGCGGCACTCGGCGCGCACGTCGTCGCGACCGCGGGCGGGGCCGGGCGGGCGGAGCGCTGCCGCGACCTCGGCGCCCGCACGGTCGTCGACCACCGCGCCCAGGACGTCGCCGAGGCGGTGCGGGCGGCGACCGACGGGCACGGCGCCGACGTGGTCCTCGACGTGCTGGGCGCCGGCGGGCTCGCGACGAACCTGGCCGCGCTCGCGACCGGGGGCCGGCTCGTGGTGATCGGCACCCAGCGCGGTGCGCGGGGCGAGCTCGACCTCGGCCTGCTCATGGCCCGCCGGGGCAGCGTGATCGGGACGACGCTCCGCGGCCGGCCGCTCGCGGAGAAGGAGCGGATCGTGGCCGACGTGCGGGAGCACGCCTGGCCGATGCTGACCGACGGGCGGCTGCGGCCCGTGGTCCACGCGCGGCTGCCGCTCGGCCGGGCCGCGGACGCGCACCGGCTGCTCGACTCGGGCGAGGTGTTCGGCAAGGTCCTGCTGGTGCCGTGACGGGGCACGGCCCGCAGGGGTGCCGTTCCCGCCCGCCCGCGAGAGGATGGCGCGCATGAGCGACTCCAGCACCGGCCCCCAGCGCCCCCGCGTCGTCGTGCTCGGCGGCGGCTCCGGCGACCCCGCCGAGCCGGCCGACGCCGGCGCCGCCTCGGGGCAGGCTGACGCGGCCGAGGAGGCCGCCGCCTCCGTGGGCCAGCCCGCCAAGGTCATGCGGATCGGCACGATGATCAAGCAGCTGCTCGACGAGGTGCGCAGCGCTCCCCTCGACGAGGCGGCCCGCGCGCGGCTCGCCGAGGTGCACGAGCGCTCCCTGCACGAGCTCGAGGACGGGCTGTCGCCCGAGCTCATCGAGGAGCTGCACCGGATCACGCTGCCGTTCGCGGACGAGCAGACCCCGAGCGACGCCGAGCTGCGGATCGCGCAGGCGCAGCTGGTCGGCTGGCTGGAGGGCCTGTTCCACGGCATCCAGACGGCGCTGGTCGCGCAGCAGATGGCGGCGCAGGCACAGCTCACCCAGATGCGGCGCGCCCTGCCGGGCGGCCACGGCCCGGCGCACCCCGCGGGCCCGGGCGGCGTCCCGGGCCCCCCGCAGGCGGACCAGGGCCCCGGCCAGTACCTCTAGCCCCGCCACCCCCGGCGCTCCGGCCGCAGGGCGCGGCGGCGCGAACGCGCGCGGCCGGCGGGGCGCGCGCTGCTAGGCGGACGCGCCGCGGTCGTCGCCCGGCGCGCGGCGGGTCGCCGTCAGCACGATCGCCACGGACACGCACACCAGCCCGACGACCTCCCAGCCGTGCGGCCACTGCCGCAGGGCCACCGCCCCCACCACCGCGGCGGTCGCCGGCAGCATCGCCAGCAGCACGGCGAACGTCGCCGCCGTCACCCGGCGGAGCACCACCTGCTCGATCGCGTACGGCACCACCGAGGACAGCACCGCGATGCCGACGACGGCGAGCCCCAGCCCGGCGTCCGTGAGCACCGGCGCGGCGGGCCCGGCGAGGAACGGGGCGCCGACCAGGGCGCCCGCCGTCATGCCGACCGCGAGCGAGGTGATGCCGTCCGGGCCGGGCCGCGCGTCGGCGTGCGGGGCGTCCGCCGCCCGCCGCGCCCCCTGCGCCACCCGGCGGCCCAGCAGGATGTACCCCGCCCAGCACGCCGCCGCGATCCCGATGGCGACCAGCCCGCGCACCGCGTCCGCGCCGCCGGTGCTCAGCTCCACCCCCGCGAGCGCCACGACGCCCGCCGCGGCCACGACGATGCCGAGCCGCTCCCGCCAGCTCCGCCCGGTGACCGCGGCGACGGCCACGGGGCCGAGGAACTCGATCGCCACGGCGGTGCCGAGCGGCAGCACGTCGATCGCGACGTAGAAGGACACGTTCATGGCGGCGAGCACCACGCCGAACACCGCGGCCGCGGCCAGGTCGGCCCGGGTCCACCGCGCGCGCCACGGCCGGCGCCAGGCGAGGAGCACCAGCGCGGCGACGGCGATCCGCAGCCAGGCGACCGTCGGCGCGGGGACGACGGCGAACAGCGCCACGGCGAGCGCGGCACCGCCGTACTGGGCGAGCCCGGAGACCGCGAACAGCGCGGGCGCCGGGGCCCGCCCCAGCACGCCACCCGGTCGTCCGCTCATCGACCCCGCACTCTACGGGCCCGTGGCCGTCCCCGCGGTGACAGTGGAAGGTCTGGCCCGACACGCCGTCGGCGTGTCGGGCCAGACCTTCCACTCGGCGGGCGGGGTCAGCCCTTGACGGAGCCCGCCAGCAGGCCGCGCACGAAGTACCGCTGCAGCGAGATGAACACGATCAGCGGCACCACCATCGAGATGAACGCGCCGGCGGTCAGCACGTGCCAGTCGCCGCCGCGGCTGCCCGCCATCTCGGCGACCGCCACGGTCAGCGGCCGGGAGTTCGGCGACGCGAACGTCAGGCCGACCAGCAGGTCGTTCCACACCCAGAGGAACTGGAAGATGCCGAACGCCGCGATGGCCGGGACCAGCAGCGGCAGCAGCACCCGGAAGAAGATCTTCACGTGCCCGGCCCCGTCGACGCGGGCCGCCTCCACGAGGGACGAGGGGATGTCCTTCATGAAGTTGTGCAGCAGGAAGATCGCCAGCGGCAGGCCGAAGATCGAGTGCGACAGCCAGACCGTCCAGAACGACCCCGCGACGCCCGCGCTCACGTAGTCCCGCAGCAGCGGCACCAGTGCCACCTGCAGCGGCACGATCTGCAGCGCGAACACCGCGACGAACAGGATGTTCCGGCCCTTGAAGTCGATCCACGCGAACGCGTACGCCGCGAGCAGCGCGATGGTGATCGGGATGACCACGGCGGGGATCGTGATGACGAACGAGTTGACGAAGTACGTCGCCAGGTTCGCACCGGAGCCGAACAGCGCCTGGTCGTAGTTGTCGAGCGTGAACTCGGCCTCGCCGTTGAACAGCCCGCCGAACACGGTCCACCAGCCGGACCGGCGGATGTCGAGCTCGGGCCGGAACGACGTGACGAGCAGGCCGATCGACGGGATCGTCCACAGGATCGCGATGAGGATCGCGATGAACGACGCCCACGGCGACGACAGCCGGCCCTTGGTGGCGATCGCCCGCCGCTCGAGGCGGCTCAGCCGGCGCTGGCGTCCCGGCTCGCCGCCGGCGTCGGCGGTCTCCTCGAACGCCTCGGCGAACGGCCCGGTCGGGGGGAGCGGTGTGGTGGTCATCGGATCTCCTCCGACTTGCGCAGCTGCCGCACGTTGTAGACGACGATCGGGATCACCAGGATGAACAGGATCACCGCGAGGGCGGCGCTCAGGCCCTGGTTGTTCTGCCGGAACGCCTGCGTGTAGAACTCGTTCGCGATGACCTGCGTGTCGAACTGCCCGCCGGTCATGGTGCGGACGATGTCGAACACCTTGAGGGTGCCGATCGCGATCGTGGTGAGCACGACCACCAGCGCCGGCCGGATGGACGGCACGGTGATGTAGCGGAACATTCGCGTCCCGCCGAGCCCGTCCAGGCGCGCGGCCTCGACGATGTCGTCCGGGATGGCCTTGATGGCCGCGGACAGCACGGTCATCGCGAAACCGGTCTGGATCCACACCATCACCACGATGAGGAACACGGTGTTCCACGGGGAGTTGATGAGGAACTGCTGCGGTTCCAGGCCCACCCAGACCAGCACCTGGTTCAGCAGGCCGGTCTGCTTCACGCCGGGCTGGTCCGGCCGGAACTCGTAGACGAACTTCCAGATGATCGACGCGCCGACCATCGAGATCGCCATCGGGATGAACACGAGCGCCTTGGCGAGCTTCTCGAACCGCGTGCGGTCCACGAGCACGGCGTAGATCAGGCCGATCACCGTCGAGGCGATCGGCACGAGGATGACCCAGATCGCGGTGTTCGTCAGGACGCTCTGGAACTGCCCGCCCGTCAGCACGCGGGTGTAGTTGTCCACCCCGATGAACTCGTTGCCGCGCTTGTCGAAGAACGAGTTCCACAGGGTGAGGACCGCGGGGCGCACCAGGCCCCACGCGAGCAGCAGCAGGGCGGGCCCGGCGAACGCCGCGGCCACCACCCAGCGCGGGACCCGCTTGGGCCGGTCCACCAGAAACAGGATCGCGCCCATGACGACCACGAACAGCGCGATCGCCAGGAACATCAGGGCGAACTTCTCGCCCACCGAGCTCGCGCTCGTCAACCAGTCCATGTACGCCTCCGAGCCGGGTGGGCCCGCCCGGCGGGGTCGCGGGTTCCCCCGCGCCCCGCCGAGCGGGCCGTCAGCCGATCAGTCGATAGCTGCC
Source organism: Cellulomonas sp. ACRRI (assembly GCF_022346185.1). Classification (GTDB taxonomy): domain Bacteria; phylum Actinomycetota; class Actinomycetes; order Actinomycetales; family Cellulomonadaceae; genus Cellulomonas. Next base: position 8,082 of record NZ_JAKRMS010000011.1, read on the forward strand.
CGACCCCGTCAGGAGCCGGCGGGCCAGGAGTCCTCGACCGACTTGGCGGCCTCCTCCGTGGAGGTGCCCGTCAGCCAGTTGACGATCGCGGTCCAGAACGTGCCGGCGCCGACCTCGCCCGGCATCAGGTCGGACGCGTCGAACCGGATCACGGAGTTCGGGTCGGCGAGGATCTCCGCCGACAGCTGGTCGAACTCGGTGGCCAGGTTCTCCGGGTCCAGGCCGTTGTTGGCGCTGACCCAGCCGCCCATCGGGGTGGTCGTGGCCTTGGTGTTGGCCCAGTCCGCGCTCGACAGGTAGGTCTGGAACGCCTGCACCTCGGGACGGTCGTCGAACGCCGCCACGAACTCGCCGCCGCCGAGGACCGGCTTGATGTCGGTCTGGTTGGTCGGCAGGTAGAAGGCGTAGACGTCGCCGTCCGGCGCCACCTCGGTGCCCTCGGGCCACTGCGTCTGGTAGAAGTTCGCCGCGCGGTGCAGCCAGCAGGTGCCGTCGAGGATCGGGAAGCCCGCGTCCGTCCACGGCGTGGTGGCGATCGAGTCGACGCCGCCGAGACCGGCGTTCACGTACTCGTCGTTCTTGAGGATCTCGCCCGCGGTGTCCCAGGCCTCGATGATCTGGGGGTCGTTGAACGGGATCTCGTGCGTGTACCACTGGTCGTAGACCTCGGGCCCGGCGGTGCGGAGCACGATGTCCTCGATGAAGTCGGTGCCCGGCCAGCCGGTGGCGTCGCCGGACTCCACGCCCGCGCACCACGGCATGGCGCCGTCCTCGACGATCTGGTCCGACAGGGCGATCAGGTCGTCCCAGGTCTCCGGGACCTCGTAGCCCGCGTCCTCGAACATGGACGGCGAGTACCAGACGTACGACTTCACGTTGGAGCCCAGCGGGGCCGCGTAGAACGTGCCGTCGACCGTGCCGTACTCCTTCCAGGACTCGCTGAAGAACTCGTCGACGTTGGCGACGGTCGCGTCCGGCGCCGGCACGATGGCGTCCGGGAAGTCCGTGACGATCGTGTTCAGCAGGCCGGGCTGCGGCAGGTACGCGATGTCCGGCGCGTTGCCGGCCTGGATGCGCACCAGGAGCTGGGCCTCGAACTCGCGCGAGCCCTCGTACTCGACCGTGACGCCGGTGCACTCCTCGAACGGGTCGTAGGAGTCCTCCTGCGTCTGCTGCTCGGGCTCGACGATCGAGGTGTAGACCGAGACGGACGTGCCCTCCAGGTCGCCGAACTCCTCGTACGGGGCGCAGTCGATCTCGCTCGCGGCGCCGGTGTCGCCACCGCCGCCGCCCGTCCCCTCGTCCCCGGAGTCGTCTCCCCCACCGGAACAAGCCGTGAGCACGAGCGCCAGCCCGAGCCCGCCGGCCACCGCGGCGCTCGCGCCGCGACGACGGATTCTCATCATGCGTCTGCCTCCACCTCGTCGTGGTTGCGGGCCGAGGCGGGTGCGCCTCGGTGCGTGGGCTATATGCAAGCGTTTACATGGCCGGCGCACAACCACCTGACGGGTTCGGACTTGTCACAATTCGGTCACGCGGCGCCGCCGTCGACCCGCGCTCGACCAGGACCGTCGGGAACACGACCTCCTCGGGCACCGGCGCGCCGGTGATCATCTCCAGCAGCATCGAGGCCGCGGTGACCCCCTGCTCCTGCGCGTTCTGCATCATCGTGGTCAGCCCCAGGTGCTCCCCCATGTCGTGCCCGTCGACCCCGACGACCGACACGTCCTGGGGCACCCGCAGCCCGCGGTCGCGCAGCGCGAGCAGGGCGCCCATCGCCATCTCGTCCGACGCCGCGAACACCGCGGTCACGTCGGGGCGCCGGTCGAGCAGCCCGTGCATCGACGCACGGCCGCCCCGGACGTCGAAGTGACCGTGCACCTCGAGCCCCTCCGACGCCAGCCCGCGCGCCGCCAGCTCCGCGCGCCAGCCCTCGGCCCGGCGGAGCGCCGGCGACCACGGCAGGTTGTCGTCGGGCTCCCCGGACAGGTGGGCGATCACGGTGTGCCCCAGGTCGGCGAGGTGCGCGACCGCCCGGCGCGCGGTCCCGGAGTCGTCCAGCCCCACCGTGACGTGCCCGGGCGCGCCGGCGCCGACGAACACCAGCGGGTAGCCGAGCTGGTCGAGGGCGGCCACCTCCTCCGCCTCCAGCGGCAGCCCGACGACCAGCACGCCGTCGACCCGGCGGCGCAGCACGTCCGGGTCGAGGCGCAGCCGCCGGACGTCGCGGGACACCTCGAACGTGTAGAGCAGCGCGTCGAAGTCCTCGACCCGCAGCGCCCGCTCGGCGCCCTCGATGACGTTCGCGAAGAACCAGTGCGCGACCCACGGCGTGATCAGGCCGATCGTGCGGGTGCGCCCGGACGCGAGCGAGGAGGCCGACGGCGACGGGACGTAGCCGAGCTCGTCCGCGGCGCGGCGGACCCGCTCGCGCGTGGCGGCGGTGACGTTCGGCAGCCCGCGCAGCGCGCGCGACACCGTCGCGGTGGACACCCCGGCAGCCCGGGCCACGTCGACGATGCCGTGCGCCATGGCGGGGATTGTGCTCCGCGGCGAGGGGGCCGGTCCACCCTTCCGGGGGACCGGTGGCCGTGGGAGCGCTACCGCTTTCCCGCGGCCGGCGGCCCGGTGCGGCGCACCGCGGTCAGCCCGCGGCGTGCCCGACGGTCCGCAGCACCGCGACCACGCCGTCGTCCTCGACCGTGCCCGTGACCTCGTCGGCGGCGAGCCGCACGAACTCCGGCGCGTGCCCCATCGCCACGCCGCGCGCGGCCCAGCGGAGCATCTCGACGTCGTTGCCGCCGTCGCCCACCGCGACGGTCGCGAACGGCTCGACGCCCAGGTCCCGGCGCAGCTCCTCCAGGGCGCTCGCCTTGGACACGCCGCCCGGCGTCAGGTCCAGCCACGCGCTCCAGCCGACGGCGTACGACACCTGGTGCAGGCCGACGCGCTCGACCAGCTCGCGGAACTCCTCGGGCGTGCTGCCCGGGTCCCGCACGACGACGCGGGTGGCCGGCTGCGCGACCAGCTCGTCGAACGGCAGCACCGTCTGCACGCCCGTCAGCTCGTGGTCCGGGAACGGCCGGGACACCCGGAAGCCGTGGCCGAGGTCCTCGACCGCGAACAGCGCGTCCGGCAGCTCGGCCTGGAGCACGCGGAGCGCGGGCTCGGGGTCGAACGTGGTCGTGCTGGTGACCTCGTAGCCCTCCGGCGCCGCGGGGTCGAGGCGCGCCGTGACGGCGCCGTTCGAGCACACGATCCAGCCGGAGGCGAGGCCGAGGTCGGTCGCCACCGGCACGGCGCTCCGCACGCCGCGGCCGGTCGCGAGCACGACGTGCGCGCCCGCGTCGCGGAGCGCCGCCACGGCCGCGCGCACGGCCGGCGACACCGCGCCGTCGTAGGACAGCAGCGTGCCGTCGACGTCGAGGGCGACGAGGGTGCCGGCCGCCGTGCGCGGGTGCGTCATCGCGACCCGCCCCCGACCGGCTCCAGCACCTCGAGGCCGCCGAGGTACGGCCGCAGGCCCTCCGGGACCCGCACCGAGCCGTCGGCCTGCTGGTGGTTCTCCAGGATCGCGACGATCCACCGCGTGGTCGCCAGCGTGCCGTTGAGCGTCGCGACGGGCCGGACCTCGCCGTCGGCCGTCCTCTCGCGCACCCCGAGCCGCCGAGCCTGGAACGTCGTGCAGTTGGAGGTCGAGGTGAGCTCCAGGAACCGCTGCTGGCTGGGCAGCCACGCCTCGCAGTCGAACTTGCGGGCCGCGCTCGACCCGAGGTCGCCCGCCGCGGTGTCGATCACCCGGTACGGCAGCTCGACGAGGCGGAGCATGTCCTCCTCCCAGCCGAGGATGCGGCGGTGCTCGTCCGCGGCGTCCTCGACGGTCGTGTAGGAGAACGCCTCGACCTTGTGGAACTGGTGCACCCGGATGATGCCGCGGGTGTCCTTGCCGTAGGACCCGGCCTCGCGCCGGTAGCAGGCGGACCAGCCGGCGTACCGCAGCGGGCCGCCCGACAGGTCGAGGATCTCGCCCGAGTGGTAGCCCGCGAGCGCGACCTCCGAGGTGCCGACCAGGTACAGGTCGTCGGCCTCGAGGCGGTAGATCTCGTCCGCGTGCGCGCCGAGGAACCCGGTGCCGGCCATCACCTCGGGCTTGACCAGCGTCGGCGTGATGACCGGGGTGAAGCCCGCCTTCAGGGCCAGGTCGACCGCGGCGTTCAGCAGGGCCAGCTCCAGCCGGGCCCCGACCCCGGTCAGGTAGTAGAACCGCGCGCCCGACACCTTGGCGCCGCGCTCGGTGTCGATCGCCCGCAGGCCCTCGCCGAGCTCCAGGTGGTCGCGGACGGCGAACTCGGCGCCGTACTCGTCGGCGAAGTCGCGCGGGGTGCCCTCGTGGCGCAGCACGACGTAGTCGTCCTCGCCGCCGGCGGGCACGCCGTCGGCGACGACGTTGCCGATCCGGCGCGCCAGGTCGGTCGCGAGCTCCTCCGCCGCGTCGGCGTCGGCCTGGAGCGCCTTGACCTGCTCCGCGAGCTGCTTCGCGTGCGCGAGGAGGGACTGCTTCTCCTCGCCCTGCGCGGACGCGACCTTCTTGCCGAGCGCCTTCTGCTCCGCACGGAGGCTCTCGAAGTCGGTGAGCGCGGCGCGGCGCCGGGCGTCCGCGTCCAGCACCTGGTCCACGAGGCCCGGGTCGTCGCCGCGGGCCACCTGGCTCGCGCGCACGACGTCCGGGTCCTGGCGCAGCAGCTTGAGATCGATCACGCACCGAGCCTACCGACCGCCGCCGCGCGCCCGCCGCCGCGCCCGCCGCGACGCGGCCGCGCGAACCTGAGGCGGCCGCCCGTCCGCGCCGCGTAGATTCCTCGCATGACCTGGGAGGGATGGCTCGCCGTCGCCGCCGCCGCGCTGTCCGTCACCGCTCTCGTCGTCGCCGCGGTCGCCTGGCGCGCGACCGCCGCCGAGCGGCACGCGCGCCGCGCCGGGCAGATCCTGGGGACCGCGGCTAGCCACCACTCCTCCGTCACCACGCCCGCGCAGCCCGAGCCGCACCGGCCGCTGGTGGCGTTCGTGGCGAACCCGTCGAAGCCGGGCGTGCCGGACCTGCGGGCGACCGTGCGCCGCGCCTGCGCCGAGCAGTACCTGCCCGAGCCGCTGTGGCTCGAGACCACCCTGGAGGACCCGGGCATCGGGCAGACCAGGGACGCGGTCGCCCGGGGCGCCGACATCGTCGTGGCGCTCGGCGGCGACGGCACCGTGCGCGCCGTGGCCGAGGCCCTGGTCGGCACGGGCGTCCCCATGGGGCTCGTCCCGGTCGGCACCGGCAACCTCCTCGCCCGGAACCTGGACATCCCGATCGGCGACCCCCTGGCCGCGCTGCAGATCGCGCTGGACGGCACCGACCGGACGATCGACGTCGGCTGGCTGAAGGTGCTGAGGTACGAGTCGCGCGTCGACGACGACATCGCGGAGGCCGCCGACGACCTGCCCGCGGACACCGACGTGCCGCGGGACCACATCTTCCTGGTGATCGCGGGGGTCGGCTTCGACGCGGCGATGGTCGCGGACGCGGACGACGACCTCAAGGCCCGGGTCGGCTGGGTCGCGTACTTCGTCGCCGGCATCAAGCACCTGCACGGCCGCCGGCTGCGGACCACGGTCCGCCTGGACGACGCCCCGGGCGAGCCCGCGCGGGTGCGCAGCCTGCTGATCGGGAACTGCGGCCGGCTGCCCGGCGGGATCACCCTGCTGCCGGACGCCCTGCTGGACGACGGCTGGCTGGACGTCGCGGCCATCGACACCCGGGGCGGCGTCGCGGGCTGGGCCCAGCTGTTCGGCGAGGTGGTGCTGCAGGGCGTCGGCGTGCGCAGCCAGCTGCCGGCCAAGATCGGCCGGATCGACCACGCCCGCGCCCGCGAGGTGCACGTGTCGGTGCAGGGCGGCGAGTACGTGCAGGTGGACGGCGACGTCATCGGCCAGGTCACCGAGCTCTCGGCCCGCGTCGAGCCGGGTGCGCTGGTCGTCCGCGTCGCGTCGGCCTGAGCCGCGCGGAACCCGCCCCCGCCGGCCCCCGCACCCGGCAGACTGCCGGGGTGAGCACCCACGACACCGCGACCACCCGGGCGTACTACGACGACCTCGGCGACGCGGAGTGGTCCCGCCTCGAGGCGGACGTCGCGGGACGGGTCTCGCTGGAGGTGCACCGCCGGTTCCTCGCGCGGTTCGTCCGTCCCGGTGACCGGGTGCTCGAGGTCGGCGCGGGACCCGGCCGGTTCACGTTCGCGCTGGCCGCGCTCGGCGCGACCGTGGTGGTGACCGACCTGTCGCCGGTGCAGCTCGACCTGAACCGCGAGCGCGTGGGCCGGACCGCCGCGGAGGCCGCGGTGGAGCGCCGCGAGCTGCTCGACGTCGGCGACGCGAGCCGGTACGCCGACGGGGAGTTCGACGCGGTCGTGGCGTACGGCGGGCCGCTGTCGTACGCGTTCGACCGGGCCGAGGAGGCGCTGCGCGGGCTGCTCCGGGTCACCGCGCCGGGCGGCGCGGTCGTCGCGTCCGTCATGTCGGCGCTCGGCACCTGGCGGGCGGCACTGCCCGGCGTGGCCCGCGCCGCCGCGGTCGCCGGCGAGGACGCGAACGACCGCGTGCTGCGCACCGGGGACCTGCGGCACCTGCCCGGGGCCGCGCACGTGTGCCGGATGTACCGGTCGTCGGAGCTCGCCGGGCTCGCCGCCGCGGCCGGCGGTGAGCTGGTCGCGCTCAGCGGCAGCAACTGGGCGTCGCTCGGCGACCCGGCGACGCTGGCGGACCTGGAGGCCGAGCCCGACCGCTGGCGGCGGTTCCTCGACCACGAGGTCGCCGCCTGCGCGGAGCCCGGCGCCACGGACGGCGGCACGCACCTGCTCCTGGCCGTGCGGCACGCCTGACCGGCGCGCCGCCCGCGCGCCGGTCAGACCGAGACGCCCCCGCGCACCGAGCGCAGCCAGTCGCGTGCGGTGCGGAAGTCGTCGTCGGCGGTGCCGATGTGCACGTCCGCCGGGTGCCGGTCGGCGCGCGGGTAGGAGCCGAGGTAGCGGACGTGCGGGCACACGCGGTGCAGGCCCATGAACGCCTCGCCCATCCGCTCCTCGGCGATGTGCCCCTCCGCGTCGATCGAGAACGAGTACCGGCCGAGGGAGTCGCCGATCGGCCGGGACTCGATCCGGGACAGGTTCACGCCGCGCGCCGCGAACTGCTCCAGCATGGTGAGCAGGGCGCCCGCCTCGTTGCTGGGCAGGTGCACGACCAGGGTCGTCTTGTCGGCGCCGGTGGGCGGCGGCACCTCGCCGGGGCGGCCGAGCACGACGAACCGGGTGACCGCGTGCGGGTTGTCGGCGACGTCCTCGGCGAGGACCTGGCCCTCGAGGCCGTAGTGCGCCGGGGCCGCGGGCGGGACCAGGGCGGCGTCGAAGCCGAGCGTCTCCGCGTCCGCGCCGGCCTCGGCGAGCAGGGCGGCGGGCGCGGTGTTCGACGTGGCGGGCAGGTGCACCGCGCCGGGCGCGTGCGTGCTCAGCCACCGGCGGCACTGCACCCAGGCGTGCGGGTGCGCGGCCACGCGCCGGACGTCCGCGAGCGCGACCCCGGGCCGCCCCACCAGCGTGAAGCCGACCGGCACCAGCACCTCGCGCCGGAGCACCAGCGGCTCCCCCACGGCGAGGGCGTCCAGGGTGGCCGTCACGCCGCCCTCGATGGTGCTCTCGATCGCGACGACGGCGTGGTCGGCGGCGCCGGACCGGACGGCCTCGATCGCGCTCACCACGTCGGCCTGCGGGAGGTAGTCCGCCTCCTCCGGGGTCACGACCTGCCGCAGCGCCACCTCGGTGAACGTGCCCGCGGGGCCGAGGTAGGCGTAGCGCGGGCGCGTGTGGCCGCCGCGTGCGCTCCCTGTGCGGCGTGCGTGCACGTGCCGTGTCGTCGTTCGGGGGGCGCTCGCGGGCGACGCGTCCGAGCGTAGTGCGCCCGTACGCTGGGCCGGTGCCCCTGTCCACGCCTCAGCCGCGCACGACGGCCCGCCCCGCGCCCGCCCGCACCGCCCCGGCCCGCCTGGTCGCCGCGACGCTCGCGGCGCTGCTGGCGGTCGCCCTCGGCTGGGCCGGCGCCCCGCGTGCCGCCGCGGCCGACGGCACCGGCGAGGCCGACCGCGGCCCCGTGGTCCTGGTCGGCGTCGCGGGGCTCCGCTGGGACGACCTGGGCTCGCTGACGACGCCGGCGCTGTGGGAGCTGTCCCGGACGGCCTCGCTGGGCACCACCGTGGTGCGGAGCGCGATCTCGTTCACCTGCCCGTCGATGGGCTGGCTCGCGGTGTCCGCGGGCGGCCGCGCCACCGACCTGGCGGTCGCGGACGGCAGCTGCCGCACGCTGCGCGACCCGCTGGCGAACGGCGCGGTGCCCGGGTGGTCGGACTACCAGGAGGCGATGCGCGCGTCCTCGTACGACTCCCGGCTCGGCCTCCTGGGCGACACGGTCGCCACGGCCGGCCTGACCGCGACCGGGATCGGCCCCGGCGCGGCGATCGCGCTGGCGGACGCGGACGGCACGCCGGTCGGCGCCCACGTGCGCAACCCGGCGGACGCGGGCGGGCTGGAGGACGCCGTCGCGGGCGCCCTCGACGGCTCGCAGCTCGTGGTGGTCGACGCCGGCACGGTGCGCGACCCCGGCTACCAGACCCGGGGCCGCTCCGAGGCCGACACCGACGTCCCGAGCGACGCCCAGGAGGAGCCGCCGGTCTCCGGCACCGACGTGGTGATCGAGCCGACCCGCGCCGAGCAGGTGCAGGAGATCGACGCCCGGATCGGGGCGGTGCTGGACGCGGTCGCCGACGCGGGCAGCGACCCGACCGTGCTGCTGTTCTCGGTGGCGGACTCGAACCGGCGCGCGAACCTGCAGGTGGCCGCGGCGGCCGGCCCGACCCCCGACGGCGGCACGTACGCGGGCGGCCTCATCGGCTCGTCGTCGACCCGGCAGGACGGCTTCCTGCAGACGACCGACATCACGCCGACCGTGCTCCAGGCGCTGGGCATCCGGGACCTGGCGCCGACCGGCGCGCTCGTGGGCTCGGTGATCCGGTTCAGCCCGGACGACGCGACCGCCGGCGCGCGGGTCGCGTACCTGATCGACCAGAACCGGCACGCGCAGGCGGCCGCGCCGCTGGTCGGCGGGTTCTACGTGCTCTGGGTCGGCCTGAACCTCGCGCTGTACCTCCTGGTGATGGTCGGGCTGAACAACCGCGTCCGCCTGTGGTGGACCCGGCTGATCTCGCGGCTGCGCCGCCGGCCGCCGGGCGTCGGGCACCCGCGGCGCGTGCTGCACGGCCTGCGGGTCGGCGCCGTCGCCGTGGCCGCGGTGCCGGTGTCGACCTTCCTCGCGAACCTGCTGCCGTGGTGGCGCGCCGGCAACCCCGCCTGGGCGCTCGCCGGGGCGGTCGCGCTCTGCTGCGCGGCGATCGTCGCGGTCACCCTGCTGCCGCCGTGGTGGCGCGGTCGGCTGCTCGGCCCGATGGGCGCCGTCGGGGGCATCACCGCCCTGGTGCTCGCGGTCGACGTCGCCACCGGCGCGCGGCTCGCGCTCGACTCGATGATGGGCCCGGGCTCGCTGGTGGCCGGCCGGTTCTACGGCTTCGGCAACCCGGCGTTCGCGCTGTTCGCCACGGCGATGATCCTCACGGCGGTCGCGTTCGCCGACCCCCTGCTGCGCGCGGGGCGCCGCGGCGCCGCCGTCGCGGTGGTCGCCGCGGTCGGGCTGGTCGCGGTGGTCGTCAACGGCAGCCCGTCGATCGGCGCGGACTTCGGCGGCCCGCCGGCGCTGGTCCCCGGGTTCGCCGTCCTCGCCCTGCTCACGGCCGGCATCCGGCTGACCTGGCGGCGGGTGCTCGCGGTGCTGGCGGCGGGCGCCGTCACCGTCGTGGGCATCGCCGTCGTCGACTGGCTGCGCCCGCCGGACGCGCGCACCCACCTGGGCGCGTTCGTCGAGACGGTGCTCGACGGCGGGCTGTGGACGGTGCTGCTGCGCAAGGGCGAGACCAACCTGCGGATCCTGTTCGGCAGCGAGCAGACGCTGCTCGCGATCGGCGGCCTGCTGCTGGTCGTGCTGCTGGTGGGGCGCCCGGCCAGGTCCGCGGTGAGCGCGCCCGACGGCGGGCCCTACGCCTGGCTGTCCGCCGGCGCGCCGCTGCGGCAGATCGGCACCGACGCGCCGATGCTGATGAAGGGCCTGGTCGCACTCGCCACCACGCTGGGCATCGGCTTCGCGCTCAACGACTCGGGCGTGGTGGTGCCGGCCACCGGGATCGGGCTGGCGGTGCCCCTGCTCGCGGCGGCCTGCTCGACGTGGATGCTGCTGCAGCAGCCCGCGGCTCAGCGCGGCCCGGGCAGCCTGGCCCCGACCATCCCCGGCAGCACCGGCCCCGGCACGGAGACGGGTCGCACCGCGTCGGCGAACGCGCAGGGCCTGCCGAACAGGTAGCCCTGCGCCAGGTCGCAGCCGAGCGCCCGCAGGGCGGTGTACCGCGCCTCGTCCTCGACGCCCTCGGCGATCACGTCGGCGCCGAGCGACCGGCCCAGCGCGACGACCGCCTCGACCACGCCCGCCGCGCGCGGGCCGGCGGCACCGGACCCGCCGAGCTCCTGGACGAAGGACTGGTCGATCTTGAGCAGCGTCACCGGGTAGTCGTGCAGCCGGGACAGCGACGAGTACCCGGTGCCGAAGTCGTCGATGGCGACGCCCACCCCGAGCTCGCGCAGCGCGCTCAGCACGGGCACCGCCCGGGCGTCGTCGGCGAGCGCGCTCTCGGTGACCTCGATGCCGAGCCAGCTCGCCGGGGAGTCGTAGGCCGCCAGCAGGTCGACCACCAGGGTCACGAGGTCGGGCCGCTCCTGCCCGCCGGCGAACTGCCGGGGCGAGACGTTCACCCACACCCGCAGCCCCGCGCCGGTGCTCCGGTTGTGCGCGGTGACCTCGGCGAGCGCCCGGTCGAGGGCCCAGGCGCCGAGCTCGCCGATCAGCCCGGTCTCCTCCGCCACCGGGATGAACTCGGCCGGGGACACGGGCCCGCGGGTGCGGCTGGTCCAGCGCATCAGCGCCTCGACGCCCTCGACCCGGCCGGTGACCAGGTCGACCTCCCCCTGGTAGACGAGCGACAGCTCGCCCTCCTCGGTCGCCCGGCGCAGGTCGGCGGCCATCGTGAGCCGCTGCCGCGCGTGGTCCGCGCCGTGCTCCTGGTACCACTCGTGGCAGCCGCCGCCGGCGGCCTTCGCCCGGTACATCGCGACGTCGGCGCACCGCAGCAGCTCGTCCCAGGCCGCGCCGCCCGGCTCGGTGTGCACCACCCCGACGGAGCAGCCGACCGCGAACTCCTCGCCGCGGACCTCGAACGGCTCGTCGAACGCCGCGACCAGCCGCAGCGCGACCTGGTCGGCCGCCTCCGGCGTGGCGTCCGGCAGCAGCACGACGAACTCGTCGCCGCCCAGGCGCGCCGCGACCGCCCGCTCCGGCAGGTCGGCGCCCACCCGCCCGGCGGCCCGCTGGAGGAGCTGGTCGCCGACCACGTGGCCGTACGAGTCGTTCACGAGCTTGAACCGGTCCAGGTCGAGCAGCAGCAGCGCCGTGCCCGCCCTCGAGGTGGTGAGCGCCGCGACCGCCCGCTCCCGGGCGACGTCGCGGTTCGCGAGGCCGGTGAGCGGGTCGTGGGTCGCGGCGTGGGTCAGCCGGTCCTGGGCGTCGCGGAACCGGGTGACGTCCCGGGCGACCGCGAGCACGGAGTCGACGGAGCCGTCCGGCCCGCGCTCGGGCACCGCCCGGACCTCGTACCAGTGGCCCTCGACCTGCGCGGACATGCTGATCAGCCGCCGGGGGTCGGTGTCCGGGTCGCAGCCCGGGTCCGCGGAGATCGCGATCATGTGGTGGACGAGCGCGCGCACCGAGTGCATCACCGGCGACCGGTCGGCCAGGTCGCCCACCGGCGCCCCGAGGTCCGCCTCCGACACCCGCGCGGCGCGGCGCATCGCGGCGTTGACGAACCGGAGCCGGCCGTCGCCGTCGACCCGGGCGAGCGCGTCCGGCGTGTTCCGGGTGATCGACTCCAGGTCGCGGGTCCGCGCCGCCAGCGCGCGCGTGCGGTCGGCGGCGACCTCGACGGCGCGCAGCTCCGCGGCCGCGCGGGAGGCGACGAGGGAGACGACGAGCGCGGTGAGCACGGCGCCGCCGAGCAGCGGGAGCGGGGCGAGCGGCCCGGCGGCGTCCCGCGGTTCCGCGGCGAGCGTCCAGGTGCGGCCCGCCACGGGCACCGCCACCGCGAGCCGGCCGCCCGCGGCCTGGCGGGCGTCGCGGTCCTCGACGAGCACGCCGAGCACCGCGCTGCCGTCCGTGACCAGGGCGGCGTCCCGCGGCCGGGCGCTCACGGCGTCGAGCAGCGGGGCGACGGCGAAGGTCGTGACCGTCCAGCCGAGCAGGCGCCGCCGGCGCTCGCCCGTGCTGCCGGGCGCGTCCGCGGAGTCGTAGACGGGCACCGCGATCGCCGCCTCGGCCTGCGTCCCGCCGCCCGCGCGCGCCACCTTGCCGACGTCGGAGACGTCGACGGGGGCCGCGGGGGCCGGGTAGGCGGCGCTCAGCACCGGCTGGCCGGCGTCGCGCGCCGCCGCGAGCGCGTCCGCCACCGCCGCCGCGCCCGCGGCGTCGTCGGTGCCGGCGGCCAGCACGTCGAGCAGGGAGGACGACCCGAGCCGCACGACGCGCGCCACGTGCACGTCGCCCGGCACGGCCGCGCCCCCGGTGGGGAGCACGTCCAGCGCGCCGGCGCGGTCCGCCGGGCTCGCGGGCGCCGGGAGCCACCCGACGCCCGAGGTGAGCACCGGCGCGGACACCGGGACGGCGGTCGGGTCCGCCCCGGGTGCCGGCGCGCCGGCCAGGACGCGCAGGTGGCCCTCCCACGCCGCCGCGGCGTCGTCCCACGACGTGCCGGTCGCGGGCGTGAGGAGGGACGCCGAGGTCGACGCGACCCGGAGCTGCCCGCCGAGCCGCGCGGTGAGGGCCTCCGCGGACACCGCGAGGTCGGCGCGGGTCGCCTGCTCCGCGCGGTCCCGCTGCTGGTGGGCGTCGAACGCCGAGGCGACCAGGGACAGCACGAGCCCGACGGGCACCAGCACGAGCACCACGAGACGCACCCGCCTGCGGGCGCGACCGCCTGCGTCGCTCTGCATGCGCACCCCTCCCCGAGCCCGCGGCGGCCGGACCCGTCCGACCCGGGGCCCCGCCGTACCCGTCCCATCGGCCGGAAGGCCGGTCCGGACGACCCCGCGGGGCAAGTTCACCCGGGTGCCGCCCCCCCGACCACCCACCCGCGAGCCGGTGCCCCGCGGCAGGCCCGTCTCACCTACACTCGCGTCCGTGATCTTCAAGTCCGTGGGCGAGGGCAGGCCCTATCCCGACCACGGCCTGGTCACGCCCAAGCAGTGGGCCGACGTCCCGCCTCGCCAGGTGCGCCTGGACGAGCTGGTGACCACCAAGCGCACGCTGAACCTGGACAACCTCCTGTCGGAGGACTCCACGTTCTACGGCGACCTGTTCGCGCACGTCGTGCAGTGGCGCGGCGTCCTGTACCTGGAGGACGGCCTGCACCGCGCGGTGCGCGCCGCCCTGCAGCAGCGGCCCGTGCTGCACGCGCGCGTCCTCGTGATCGAGTCCGATGAGCGCTGACCGCACGCCGGACGCCGCCCGTCAGCGCCGCCGCCGGCACACCCGCGAGCGCCAGGCCGTCGTGTTCGGCGTGCTGCTCGGCGGCCTCGCCGTCGCCGCGTTCGGCGCCGCCGCCGTCTACACCGGGAACGTGTCGCTGCCGTTCCTGTCCCGCGACTTCTCGTCCCCCGAGCCGACGGGTCTGGCCGCGGAGGACTCGCCGTGCCCGCCGGAGGGCGCCACGCCGGTCCCGTACGGCCAGGTCTCCCTGAACGTCCTGAACGGCACCACCCGCGTCGGGCTCGCGGGCGACACCGCCTCGGCGCTCTCGCAGCGCGGCTTCACCGTCGCGCAGCAGCTGAACGCGAGCCAGATGGGCTACTCGACGTACGCGGGCACCGCGCTGATCCAGTTCGGCACCCAGGGCGTCGCCGCGGCCTACACCGTCGCCGCGCAGTTCGACACCCCGCAGCTCGTGCTGGACACCCGCGCGGACGCGTCGGTGGACGTCGTCGTCGGGTCGTCCTACAACGCCCTGGTCGCCGCGTCGGACGTGGTGCTCGTGGCGGACCAGCCGTTCGCCGTGCCCGAGGGCTGCATCGCCCTCGACCAGGTCACCCCGGTCCCGCAGGCCACCCCGCCGCCGGCCACCGAGGCCCCGGCGGAGGAGCAGGCCGCGGCCGAGGGCTGAGCCGCCCCCGGCCGCCGGCCGTCAGCGCTCCAGCTCGACGCCGCCCGGGACGGACGCCGGGGACGCCGGCTCCTGGCTCGTGCCGCGCCACCGGGCCACGCCGCGCATCACGTGGTAGACGCCGATCGCGGCCGCGGTGCCGAGCGCGATGCCCTCGAACGTGAGGTCGCCCGCGGTCCACGTGTAGTTGGCGATGCCGATCACCAGCGCGACGGCGGCGGTCGTGAGGTTCACCGGGTCGGAGAAGTCCACCTTGTTCTGCACCCAGATGCGGGCGCCGAGCACGCCGATCATCCCGTAGAGGACCGTCGTCGCCCCGCCCAGGACGCCGGCGGGGATCGTGTTGATCAGCTCGCCGAACTTCGGCGACAGGCTGAGCACCAGCGCGGTCGCGGCCGCCACCCAGTACGCGGCGGTCGAGTACACCTTGGTCGCCGCCATCACGCCGATGTTCTCGGCGTAGGTGGTCGTGCCCGAGCCGCCGCCGAGGCCGGCGAGCGTCGTGGCCAGACCGTCGGCCAGCAGCGCGCGCCCGGTCAGCGGGTCGAGGTCCTTGCCGGTCATGGCCGCGACCGACTTCACGTGGCCCACGTTCTCGGCGATGAGCACGAACACGACGGGCAGGAACAGGCCGAGCAGCCGGGGCTCGAAGGTCGGGGCCACGAAGTGCGGCAGCCCGAACCAGTCGGCCGCGCGCACCGCGGCGAAGTCGACCTCGCCGCGCAGCGTGGCGACCAGGTAGCCGACGACCACCCCGACCAGGATCGACAGCCGGCCGAGGATGCCGCGGAACAGCACCGCGGACAGCACGATCGCCCCGAGCGTGACGATCGCCGTGACCGGGGCGGCGCGGAACCCGCTGCACGCGCCGGCGTCGTCGCAGGTGCCCCACGCGGTCGGCGCGAGGTTGAACCCGATCAGCGCGACCACGGTGCCCGTGACGACCGGCGGCATGACGAGGTCGATCCACCGCGAACCGGCCAGGTGCACGACCAGGCCGATCACCGCGAGCAGCACGCCGGTGGCGAGGATGCCGCCGACGGCCGCGGACTGCCCGCCCGAGGCGGTGGCGGCGACGATCGGGCCGATGAACGCGAAGCTCGACCCCAGGTAGGACGGCAGCCGGTTGCCCGTCACGAGCAGGAACACCACGGTGCCGACGGCCGAGAACAGCAGCGTGGTCGCCGGGGAGAAGCCGGTCAGCAGCGGCACCAGGAAGGTCGCGCCGAACATGGCGACGACGTGCTGCATGCCGATGCCGATGGTCCGCGGCCAGGACAGCCGCTCGTCGGGGGCGACGACCGCTCCCGGCTCGACCCTCCTGCCGTCACCGTGCACCCGCCAGCCGATCGCGCTCACCGCGGTCCTCCTCCTGAGTCGGCGCCCCGGTCGGTCCGCGCGCCGCAGGGCAGGCTAGCGGCTGACGCGTCACCCGTCCGGCCGCGCCCACGGGCCGCACCCCGGCCTCGCAGCGGCCCCGCGTAGGGTGTGCCGCGGCCCGTGACCGTCCGCGTGGAGGTGCCCCATCGACCGGCTGCTGCGCTCGCGCGCCGCCCTCTGGACCGCGTTCGTCGCCGTCCACGGCTGGATCGCCTACGTCGGGACCGTGCTGATCCCCGCGCGCGCGTTCTGGGACCTGGACCTGTACCGGTGGTGGATGTGGCAGGGCCTGCACCAGGGGGTGTGGCCGGTGCTCGACGGCGACTGGGTGTACCCCGCCGGCGCCGTGCTGCCGATGCTGCTGCCCGCTCTGGTCGACGCCGTGGGCACCCAGCCGTACGCGGTCGCGTGGTCGGCGCTGATCACGCTGCTCGACGCCGTCGCGGTGGTCGTGCTGCTGCGGTGCGCCGGGCGACCCGCCCGCGCGGACCTGGTGCGCGGCGACGTCGCGGCGCCGGGGCGGGACCCCGCCGTGGGCGCGTGGTGGTGGCTGGCGTTCGTCCTGCTGCTGGGGCCGGTGGCCGTCGGCCGGCTCGACGCGGTGGTGGCGCCGGTCGTGGTGATCGCGCTGGCGGTCGCGCTGCGGCACCCCGCGGTCGCGTCCGCGCTGCTCACGTTCGGGGCGTGGGTCAAGGTGGCGCCGGGCGCGCTGCTGCTGCCCCTGGTGCTCGTGCTGCGCCGCCCCTGGCGGGACCTGGTGCTGCCGGCCGCGGCGGTCTGCGCGGTCGTGGCCGGCGCGGTCGCGGCGGGCGGCGGGCTCGGGCACCTGACCAGCTTCCTGGGCGAGCAGGGGGAGCGCGGGCTCCAGGTCGAGTCCGTGGCGGCGACGCCGTTCGTGCTGGCGGGGATCGCGGGCGGGATCGGCGGCGACCCCGTGCGGGTCGTGCTCAACCAGGAGATCACCACGTGGGAGATCGCGGGCCCGGGGACCGCCGCCGTGGCGGGCGCGCTCGGCGTGCTCCTGCCGGTGGCGCTCGCCGCGGTCACCGGGCTGCTCGCGTGGGTGCGGCTGCGCACCGGCGACCGCCTGGACACCGCCGGGTTCCTCGCCCGCGGGGCGCTGCTCGTCGCGGTGACGCTGATCCTCGCGAACAAGGTCGGCTCGCCGCAGTTCGTCGGGTGGCTCGCCGGGCCGGTGGTCGTCGGCCTGGCGCGTCCGGGTGCGGGCGGCGTGCGGTCCTGGCGCGTGCCCGCGGCGCTGGTGCTGGTGGTCGCCGCGCTCACCCAGGTGGTGTTCCCGATCGCCTACGACGGGATCACGGCGCAGCAGGTCGGCCCGTCGCTGGTGCTGGTCCTGCGGAACCTGCTGCTGGTCGCGCTGCTCGTGGCGGTGGCCCGCGACCTGGTCCGCGTCGGTCGCGCGGGGTCGCGGGCCACCGGCCCGGGCGAGGGGGTGCGCGTCAGCGCACCTGCGGCATGACCTCGGAGGCGATCAGCTCCAGGTGGTCCAGGTCGTGCAGGTCGAGCACCTGGAGGTAGACCCGGGTGACGCCCTGCTCCGCGAGCGTGCCCAGCCGGTCGACCATGGCGGTCGGCGTGCCGGCGATCCCCACCGCGCGGACCTCCTTCGGGTCGCGGCCGATGGCGGCGGCGCGGCGGTCCACCTCGGCGTCGTCCCGGCCGCCCGCGAGCACCAGCGCGGCCGACATCGTGAGGGTCTGCGGGTCGCGGCCGATCGCGCGGCACGCCTCGCGGACCGTCTCGAGCTTCTCGCCCACGACGTCCAGGGGCGGGAAGGTCAGGTTGAACTCGGACGCGAACCGCGCGGCGAGCGCCGGGGTCTTCTTCGGGCCGAGGCCGCCGACGATCAGCGGCACGCCGGGCGTGGTCCCGTCGAGCGGCGACGTCTGCACCGGCTTCGGCAGCGCCGGGCTGCGCTTCAGGGTGTAGTGCTCGCCGGCGTGGTCGAACCGGCCACCCGCGGGCGTGCCCCACAGGCCGGTGACGACCTCCAGCTGCTCGGCGAGCAGGCCGAACCGCTTGTCCGGGAACGGGATGCCGTAGGCCTCGTGCTCCTCGGCGTACCAGCCGGTGCCCAGCCCGAGCTCCACCCGGCCGCCGGACATCTGGTCGACCTGCGCCACCTGGATGGCCAGCACGCCCGGGTGCCGGAACGTGGCCGACGACACGAGCGTGCCGAGCCGGATGCGGCTGGTCTCGCGCGCCAGGCCGGCGAGCGTCGTCCACGCGTCGGTCGGGCCGGGCAGGCCGTCGCCGGAGCCCATCGACAGGTAGTGGTCCGAGCGGAAGAAGGCGTCGAAGCCCAGGTCCTCGGTGGCGCGCGCGACGGCGAGGAGGTCGTCGTAGGTGGCGCCCTGCTGCGGTTCGGTGAAGATCCTCAGGTCCATGCGGGCAGCCTTTCACGGTGCGCGGGGTGGGTCGCGCCACGGGCCGGCGGTAGCGTCGGGGGCGTGCTGCGTGGGGTCCGGTGGTCGAGCCTCGCCGTCGTGCTGGGCGCGGGGGCGCTGGCGCTGGTCTGCCTCGTCCTGGCTCTGCGCGGGCGGCCGTGGGCGTGGCTGGTCGGGTTCGTGTGCGCGGCGATTGCGGTGCGGGAGGTCCGGGCGCTGCAGCGGCTGGACCGGCGCGCTCGGACCGCCCGGCCGCCGCGCCCGTGAGACGGTGAGGGCATGGTGACGCAGCTCGGCCTGGCCCTCGATGCGCTCGCGGTCGCGGACTGGCGGCGGCGCACCGCGCAGATGTACGCCGACGTCCGGCGGCTGGCCGAGGACGACCCCGCCGCCGCGCACGCCGAGTGGGTCGCGCGCCGCGACGAGCTGTTCGCCACGCACGCCGCCTCCCCGCTGCACCACGCCGCCAAGGCGGTGTTCGAGGGGCTGTCCGTCGCGCCGTACGACCCGGCCTACCGGTTCGAGGTGCGGGTGCGGGCCACGTCGGCGCAGCGGCTGGAGGTCGCGACGGGGACCGACGGCGTCGTCCCGTTCGACCGGGTGGGCCGGGTCGAGCTCGACGGGCTCGGGTCGCTGTCCGTGTGGGCGCTGCGCACCTACGGCGGAGGCATCTTCATCCCGGTCAAGGACGCCACCGCGGGCAAGGGGACGTACGGCGGCGGACGGTACCTGCTCGACACCATCAAGCACGCGGACCTCGGCCGGGCCACCGACGGCGGGCTGATCCTCGACCTGAACTTCGCCTACAACCCGTCCTGCGCGTACGACCCGGCGTGGGCGTGCCCGCTGGCCACCCGCGGCAACGTGCTGCCGGCGCCGGTGCCGGTGGGCGAGCAGCAGCCGGACCCGAAGCTGGTGGCGGACTTCGAGCTGGAGTGAGCCCGGGCCGGGCGCGGCCGCGGACGGCGTGCGCGGGGCGGCCCCGCCGACGTGAGGTCAGCGGTCGCGGCGGCCCGCGCGGCGGATCCGGAACGTGCCCGCCGCCAGCCCGAGCACCAGCACCGCCGTCAGCGCGACCCACAGCGGCGTCGTCACCGTCGTGGCGAGCAGGTGGACGCGGACCGGCTGGCGGTTCTGCGCCACGAACACCACGGCGACCACGACGAGCAGGACGCTCAGCCACCGGCGCTGGAGGAACGTGACGACGGGGTTCGGGCGGCTGGTCGGGGTGTCGGTGCTGCTCATGGCCTGTTCCTCCGGCGCCGGGTGCGGTCGGGGCGGACCGCGCCCGCCGCGTACCGCAGCATGGCGCACGGGGCCGCCCGGCCACCAGCGCCTACGCTGACCCGCGTGCCCGTGACCATCGAGACCCGCACCCCCGGCGAGATCACCGCCGCCGAGCTGTACGCCCTGCTGCGGCTGCGCGTCGACGTGTTCGTCGTCGAGCAGACCTGCCCGTACCCCGAGCTCGACGGCCAGGACCTGCTCGAGGACTCGCTGCAGGTGTGGGCGCACGACGACGGCGAGCTGCTGGGCACCATCCGCGTGCTGCGGGCCGGCAGCGACCACCCGGCGATCGGGCGGGTGGCGACCGCCGCGGCCGCGCGGGGGCGGGGCGTCGCCGGGGCGCTGCTGGAGCACGGCATCGCGCTCTGCGGCCCGGGCGCGACGATCCACCTGCACGCGCAGGCGCACCTCGAGGGCTGGTACGGCCGGTTCGGGTTCGAGCGGGCGGGCGCCGACTACGACGAGGACGGCATCCCGCACGTGCCGATGGTGCGGGCGCCGCGCTGACCCGGGCGGGACGGACCGCCCGCGTCCGGGTCACCGGCGGACGGGCCGGAAGCGTGCGGACCGCGGCCGGCCCGGGTCAGCGCTGGCAGGTCGGGCACCAGTAGAGCTTGCGGCCCGCCATCTCCTCGACCGCGACGGGCGTGCCGCAGGTCCGGCACGGCTCCCCCGCGCGCCCGTACACCCAGTGCCGCTCGGCCGGGTCCCGCAGCGCCGCCGCGCGGCCGGCGTCGTCCAGGTCCTCCCGGGTGAGCATCACCCCGGTGGCGATGCCGTCGGCCAGCAGGACCGACCAGTCGTCCCACAGGGCGCGGGCGGTCTCCGCCGGGACCCGCTTGCCCGGGGTGTGCGGGTCGAGCCGCGCGCGGTAGAGCAGCTCCGCGCGGTAGATGTTGCCGATGCCCGCGACCACCGCCTGGTCCATCAGCAGCTGCCCGACGGCGGTGCCGCGCGCGGTGAGCCGCTGCACCATCACGTCGGCGGCGGACCCCGGGCCGGGCGCCACCGCGTCCGCCACCGAGCCGTCGGCCTCGCCCGGCTCGTGGTGCGCCGCCCCGGTGGCCGCCGCGACCGCGTGCGGGTCGGCCATCCGGGCACGGACGTCGTCCTCGACCGCCGGGTCCGGGCCGAGCCTCGCGAGCGCGGCCGCCGTCGCGGCGGGGTCCAGCACCTCGCACGCCGTGGGCCCGCGCAGGTCGGCGACCGTCTGCTCGGTCGCCAGGCGCACCCGCACCTGGCCGACGGGCTCCGGCGGGAAGTCCTCGAGCTCCGCGCCCTCGTCGCCCTCGCGCTCCCCCTCGCCCATCCGGACCGACCGGCGCACCCGCGGCGCGCCCAGGCTCGCGACCGCGCCGCCGCCCTCGACCAGCGGCGACACCACGCCGAGGAAGTCCCACGCGCCGTACAGGCCGAGGTGCACCCGCAGCACGTGCCCGCCGGCGAAGCCGAGGAACAGCTGCTTGCCGACGGCCGCCGACGTCAGCAGCTCGCGCCCGTCGAGCAGCGCGGCCCCCTGGGCGAACCGCCCCTGGGGCGAGGACACCGCGACGCGGTGCCCGACGAAGTCCCGGGCGAACTGCCGGGCGATGCGGTGGACGGTGTGACCCTCGGGCATGCGCCCAGGCTAGGGGCCGCGTCCGACACCCGCCGGGGACCGCACGCGCCGACCGTGCACGCCCCGCGGGCCTCCACCCCCCGGGACCCCGCACCGCGTGCGCGGCGGCCGAGGGCCCGGGGTGCCGGGCGGCGAGGAGACCGTCTCGGCAGCCGGGCGCGACGGAGGGGCCGGGCGGCCCCGGGTACGCTGCGAGGACCGACCGCTCGAACCGATCAGGGGGCACCACATGGCCGGGAGCACGCCGCCGGGGACCGACGCGCCGGCCGACGGCGCCCGCCGCGCCCGGCTCGCCGGCGTGGCCCTGGTCGTGGTCCTGCTGCTGGTCGCGGGCGGCGTCTGGTTCGCGTCCGCCCAGCGCTCCCGGGCCCAGGACGCCGCCGCGCTCGACGAGGCCGTCGCCCGCCTGGCACCCGTCGCCACCGAGCTGCAGCAGGCGATCGGCTCCTCGCACGAGGCGCTCGCGTCCGTCGAGGGCCGGCTCACCGACCCGGCCCTCGGGACCGCGCTCGCCGACGCGCTGACCGCGGCCGAGGCGCTGGACACCACCGCGCCGACCGCGGGCTCGCCGGCGGAGCAGGCCGCGGCGGTCGAGGAGACGCGCGCGGCGGCGCTCGACCACCTGCAGACCATCCAGGACGCGTCCGCCGCGGTCTTCGAGGACAGCTACCGCTTCGACCTCCAGCAGGAGGCCACGGCGCGCGACGCCGCGACGGCAGCGCTCGACGGCGCGGTCGCCGCCGGGCAGCGGGCGCTCGCCGCGGGCACCGGCGACGCCGACGCCCGCGCCGCCCTCCAGGGCGCGCTGGACGCCGCGGCGGCCGTGGGCGCCCAGCCGGTCGACGCCGAGGACATCGACGCGGTCATCGGCGCGACGACGGCGGCCGAGGAGGCGCGGACCGCGGTCGAGGCGGCGACGGCGGCGCTGGCGGGCTGACGGGCGCTCCCCACCACCGCGTCCGCGCCCCGGACGCCGCGCACGCCCCGACAGGCTCCACCGCGACCGACGGTCTCGTGGAATCCCGCATTCGAGTAGGTGTCACCCGGGATTTGGTCGGGTCACGGCGCTCCTAGGTTCCGGAGCACTCCGTGCGGCACAGGCGCCACCGGGGTGACGCACCGGGATCGCACATCCGCCGACCAGGGCCGGCCCGGTCCGCCGCAACCCGTGTCGTGGTCGGCTGGGAGTCGACAGATGGCACGGCGGCGCTGGGGCAGGGTGCGTCACCGGCCCGGACGGCGCCTGGGAGGGTCGGCGGGCTCCTGCCAGGGGTGTACGACCTGCACGTGCCCGGGGCCCTGCTCCACGCGGGAGGGGCCGCCGACGACGACGCCGGCTTCCTGCCCGGCGAACCGGACGGCGATCGGGTCACCGGGATCGTGCTGCCCGGGATCGGGTCCACGGCCACCGGCTACCTCGCCGGCCTGGTTCCGACGACGCAGGGCACCACGCCTGACCCCGGGACGTCTCCGGCGGCGGCGCCCGCACCGGGGAACGACGCCGGCGGCGGGCTCGCGCTCACCGGGCCCCTGGTCGGGCTCCTCGTCACGCTCACGATCGCCACCCTCGGCGCCGGGGCCGTCGTGTCCGTCCGCCGACGCTCAGTGGGCGGACCACCCGACGGGGCGGGCGGGTGAGGCACGACATCGACCGCGGAGGTCGCCGTGGGCATCTTGGGACTGATCAACGTCGCGATGGCGGTCGGGTTTCTCATCTTCGTCGTCGGCCTGATCTGGTGGCGATGGGGCGGGCGCCCCCCCCCCGCGAGGACCGACGGCCCCGCCGGGTGCTGCGGGTCATCCTGACCATCTCGGGTTCCCTCATCGTGCCCGCCGTGGGGGCCTACATCCGGTTCCTGACCCAGCTGCGGAACTTCACGTTCTGACCGCGACGTCCCGCACCATCGAGCAGGGAGGACCACCATGGACTCGGTTGTCCTGATCCACTGGGCGTTCGCCACCGCGGTGCTCGTCTTCATCGGCGGCCTGATCTGGTGGCGCCGGAGCAGGAAGCGAGGTGAGGGCACGATCCGCCGCAGGGTGCGGAGGACCCTCCTGACGGTCTCGGGGGCGGTGATCGCGCTGTACCTCGGGTACTGCGCGTACCTGATGATCGGCCTGTCTTACTACTACATGCGGTGAGCCGTCTCGTCACTCACCTCTGCCCGGGCACGCGTTCCGCGCCGGGCCCACCGCCGCAGGCGATACCGCCGAGCGAGGAGGTACTGGTGTGGACTGGCTCGTGGTGAACGGCGCCCTCGCCGCCGCGCTGCTCGCCTTCGCCGGCGGCCTGATCTGGTCCTGGCGTGGCAAGAAGCCGCGCGAGCGTCAGCGGCCCCGCCGGGCCCTGCGGATCGTCCTGACGTTCTCCGGGGCCGCGATCGTCGCAGTCGTGGCGTTCTACGTCTGGGTCGTGATCCAGCTGCGGAACTTCACGTTCTGACCGTCCTCGCGCTCACCCCTCGCCCGCGCCCGGCACCTCGCCCTTCACGTCCTCGTACCCGTGCGCGTTCGGCAGCTCGCCGGGCGCGTACACCAGCCGCACCACCCCGGTCGGGAACACGTCCGACGCCAGCAGCCGCAGCGGGTAGACCGGCGACCCCTCGTCGAACAGCCGCTCGCCGTGCCGGGCGGCGACCGGGTGGACGAGGAGCCGGAGCTCGTCGAGCAGGCCCGCCGCGAGCAGCTGCCGCACCACGGACAGCGACCCGGGCACGACGACCTTGCCGACGCCGGGCTGCGCCTTGAGGGCGGTCACCGCCTCGACCAGGTCGCCCTCGACGCGCTCGGCGTTCCGCCAGCCGAGGTCGGCGCTGCCGCGGGTGGCGACGAGCTTGCGGATGTCGCCGAGCTGCGTCGCGAACGCGGCGTCCACGTCGCCGGCGGCCTCCCGCTCCGGCCACGCGCCCGCGAAGCTGTCGTACGTGACCCGCCCGAGCAGCAGGACGTCGGCGCCCGCGTAGTCCTCGGTGACCGCGGCGCCCATGTGGTCGTCGAAGTACGGGAAGTGCCACGCCGGGTCGATCTCGGCCACGCCGTCGAGCGAGATGAACAGGGTGGAGACGATCGTCGCCATCGCGGGTCCTCCTTCGGGCGGGCGCGCAGCGCCGCGCGGGTGCGGGTCCCTCATGAGACCCCACCCGCGCGGCGCGTGCCTAGACCCCCGTCACCGGCTCGGTGTGTACGCGCCCGCCGTCAGGTCCTCGAGCAGCGTCGGGCCGGTGGGCCGCCAGCCCAGCCGCTCGCGGGTGAGCGCGCTGGAGGCGGGCAGGTCGAGCGCGAAGAACCCGCCGATCCAGCCGAAGTGCGTCGTCGCCTCCTCGGCCGCGACCGACGCGGCCGGGACCCCGAGCGAGCGCCCGATCGCCTCGGCGATGTCGCGGGCGGGCACGCCCTCCTCGCCGGCGGCGTGCACCACCGGGACGTCGCCCTGCGCCGCCGCCCGCGCCAGCGCGAGCGCGATCAGGCGCCCGGCGTCCGACCGGTGCACCGCGGGCCACCGGTTCGAGCCGTCGCCGACGTAGCCCGCGACCCCGCGCTGCCGCGCGACCCGGACCAGCTCGGCGACGAACCCGTGGTCCCCGGAGCCGTGGACCGTGGGCGCGAACCGGAGCGCGACGGGCCGCACGCCGCGCTCCGCGAGCCCGAGGGCGTAGGTCTCGCTCGCGCCGCGCGGGGCGTCCGGAGCCACGTAGGGCGACTTCAGGTCCTCGGTCAGCAGCCGGCCGGGGGCGACACCGGCGATGCCGGACGCGAGCAGCAGCGGCCGGTCGGTGCCGGCGAGCACGTCGCCGAGCGCCTCGACGGCGGCGCGCTCGGTGCGGCCGGACCCGGCCATGTCGCTGAAGTCGTGCTTGAACGCGAGGTGCAGGACCGCGTCGGCGTCCTCGGCGCCGGCCCGGAGCGCGGCGAGGTCGTCGAGGTCGCCGCGCCGGACCTCCACGCCGGCGGCGGCCAGCGAGGCGGCGGACGCCTCGGAGCGGGCGAGGCCGACGACGTCGTGCCCCGCGGCGAGCAGCTCGGGCACGGCGGCCGAGCCGATCCAGCCGGATGCACCGGTGACGAACACACGCATGGGAGTCCTCCAGGACGAGCACCCGGGGTGGACACCCCGGGGCGGCTGATGTCAGTCGCTGCCGTCACCGTACGCCTGATGTCAGGTGCTGTCATCACTAGACTGACCGCATGGGACGCTGGGAGCCGGACGCGCAGGGGCGGATGGCGCGCGCCGCGCTGGAGCTGTACGCCGAGCGGGGGTACGAGCAGACCACCGTCCAGGACATCGCCGAGCGGGCGGGCGTCACCGAGCGCACCTACTTCCGGTACTTCGCCGACAAGCGCGAGGTGCTGTTCGACGGCGCGCACACCCTCGAGCGCCTGGCCGTCGCCGGAGTCGTCGGCGCTCCGCCCGGCGCGGGACCGCTCGAGGCCGCCGGCGCGGGCGTCGTCCGGGGCTGCGACGCCCTCGCCGACCGGATCGAGCACGCCCGCACCCGCGCGGGGGTCGTCGCCGCGAACCCCGGGCTGCAGGAGCGCGAGCTGCTCAAGATGGCCGCGCTCGGCCGGGCGCTCGCCGCGGCGCTCCGGGACCGCGGCACGCCCGAGCCGGCCGCGGCGCTCGCGAGCGAGGCCGCCGTGGCGGCGTTCCGGGTGGGCTTCGAGGCGTGGGTCGCGGGCGACGGCGGCCGCGGCCTCGACGACCACGTGCGGGCGGCGCTGGCCGAGCTGCGGACCCTCGCCGCCGGCTGACCGTCCACAGGGCGGACCGGACCGGGACCACGCTCCCCCGCGTGACCAGCGCAGCCGCGCACCCTCGCCCGCCGTCCCTTGACACGTCCCGGCGGCCTGCCCAGACTCGTCGGCATGTCCGCCGCCCGGCACGCCCACGCGACCCCGCTCCCCGCGGGGCCCGTCGCCGTGCCGACGGTGCGGTGCCGCTGTCGAATGTGTCGCTGACGCCCCACCGGTCCCCCGCCCGCGCCTGAGCGCGCCCGGCCGGGACCCGTCCCGTCACCCGCAGCAGCCGCCCTCCGCGTCGCCCCGGTCCGCCGGTCCCCGTCGCGCGGGCGTACCCGCACCCCCGCGCCGGACCCCAGGAGCCCCGCAGTGCCGCAGCAGACCCGCGTCGACGTCCTCCCCATCCAGGAGGTCGTCGCCTCCGCCTCCCCCAGCGCCTGGCGCGACGGCCTCGTCCACGCGCAGGGCGACGCCCAGGTGACCGTCGTCCTGCTCGACGGCGAGCGCCGCGTGCTGACGACGCGCGCGACCCCGCAGCCCGGCGAGCCGGTCGCCGTGCACCCGGTGGCCGAGCTGCTGGCCGTCGGCGGCGTCTGGTACGCCGCACGGCCGTCCGTCTGACGTCGCCCCCGCCTCCCGCGGTCGCGACGACCGTCCGGCCAGGCGGCTGACCGGGCCGGACGGCGTCGCGTCGGCGGTCAGGCCATCGAGGACATCATCGAGCGGCAGGCGTCGACCATCGCCCGGCACGCCTGGGCGCAGATGCGGCAGTGCTCGGACATCGACGCGTGCATCTCGCACTCCGCCGCGCACGCCTCGCCCATGGCGACGCAGGCCTGCATCATCGCCGACATGGCGGCCATGTCGTAGCCCGCGGGCCGCATCATCATCCGCATCGTGGTGGTGGCGACGTCCGCGGTGCTCGTGCACATGGACGCACATCGCGCCATGTTCTCGCCTGCGTCGGCGTCGGCACACATGGTCGCGGCCATCGCCGCGGCGGAGCAGGCCTCGATGCACGGCTGCATCGCCGTCATGTCCATCCCCGTCGTGCCCGTCGGCATCGACTTCATCATGTCCATCATCATGCTCATGGCTCATCCACCCCTCGCGCGATCGGCTGGTGCTCCGGCACCACACGACGCTACGCCGCGGGGTCTCGGGGCCACCAGGGGTCGGGGCACGCTGCCAGACTGCGGCGCATGATCCGCTACCCGCGTCCGCTGGTCGCCGGCGACGTCATCGGCGTGGCCTCCCCGTCCGCGGGGGTCGCCACCCCGCACGCCCGCCGGCTCGACGTGGCCGTCCGGCACCTCACCGACCGCGGGTTCGAGGTCCGGCTCGGGCCGCTCGTCCGCGGCGTGGGCGTGACCAGCGGGCCCGTGGACGCCCGCGCCGCCGAGCTCACCGGGCTGATGACGGACCCCGCCGTGCGGGCGGTCGTGCCGCCGTGGGGCGGGGAGATCGCGCTCGACCTGCTCGACCGCCTCGACTGGGACACCCTCGCGGCGGACCCGACGTGGCTCGTCGGCTACTCCGACATCTCGACGCTGCTGCTGCCCCTGACGCTCCGCACGGGCGTCGCCACGCTGCACGGGCAGAACCTGATGGAGACGCCGTTCCGGGTGCCGGCGCCGATGCTGCCGTGGCTCGACGTCGTGCAGGCCGAGCCCGGCGCGACCCTCGTCCAGGGCGCCGCGACCCGGTACCGGTCGGCCGGGTTCACCGACGTCGCCGTCGATCCGGAGGCCACGGAGGAGCCCCTCGACGCCGCCGGAGGATGGACCCGGCTCGACGGGGACGACGCCGTGCGCGTCTCCGGCCGCTTGGTGGGCGGGTGCCTGGAGACGGTGTCGCACCTCGCCGGGACGCCGTACGGCGACGTGGCGGCGTTCGCCGCGGCGCACGCCCCGGAGGGCACCATCGTCTACCTGGAGGCCGCGGCGGCCGACGCGGCCGACGTCGCCCGCCGCCTCCTCGGCCTCCGGTACGCCGGGTTCTTCGTCGGCGCGAACGCCGTGCTCCTCGGGCGGACCCGTGGCGCGGACGTGCCGGGACTGACGCAGCACGACGCCGCGCGGCACGCCCTGGCCGACCTCGGGGTCCCGGTGCTGGCCGACGTCGACTGCGGGCACGTCCCGCCGCACCTGGCGCTGGTGAACGGGGCGCTCGCCACGGTCGAGCACGGCGACGGGGGGTCGGTGCTGACGCAGGTGCTGCGCTGAGCACCGGCGCGCCGGTCGGCGCGCGTCCGCTCCCACCCGCGCCTACCGTGGCGCGATGAGCCTCGCCGCCTCTGCCGCCGACCGCCTCATCCGGGTCTACCAGCGCCGGATCTCGCCGCGGAAGGGCTACGCCTGCGCGCACCGGGTCGCGCACGGCGGGACGTCCTGCTCGGAGGCGATCCGGCGGACGGTCGTCGCCCGGGGGGTGCTGCGGGGCGTCCGGCCGAGCGTCGCCCGGTTCGTCGCGTGCTACCAGGCCGCGGGCATGCTGGCGCAGTCGGACGTGCGCGGGGTGTGCTGCTGCGGCGGCATCCCGATCCCGTTCCGGTTCTGACCGCGGAGGTCAGGCGCCCGCGGCGCCGGCCAGGACCTCCCGCGCGTGGGCCAGGTCCGGCGCGACGGCCTCCGCCTGCGCCGCGCTGAGCCGCAGCGCCTCCGCCTCGGCCAGCGCGGCCCCCGCGTCCCCGGCCCGCCCGAGCCGGACCAGCAGCTCGGCGCGGTACGCGAGCGCCCGGACCCGCTCGTCGGCCGGCGCGTCCGGGTGCCGGGTCAGCCCGGCGTCGAGCGCGACCAGCGCCTGCGCGTCGTCGCCGCGCGCGTCGCCCTGCCGGGCCGCGACCTCGACGGCGCGCGCGAGGCCGGTCGCGGCGGGCTCCTCGGTGCCCACGTCGGCCTCGCGGTAGAACCGGAGCCAGTTCCCGCCGACGTCCACCACGGAGAAGCCGGTGGTGGTGCCCTGCTTGCGCCGCGGCCGCAGCAGGCGCGGGACACCCGCCGTCGGCAGCCGGCCGAGGTGGGCGCGCAGGCCGGCGGCGAACTGCTGGTAGAGCGCCTCGGCGTCGGGAACCACGGCGATCACGCTGGCGTAGGATCCTTCCGGGTCGAAGCCGTCGATCCCCGCGAGGTGGATGTGCATGTCCTCGAGCCGCACGACGGCGTGCGGGTTCGGGCGCTTCTGCCGGTACGTCGGGCGGAACCCGAGCGCCTCGTAGAACGCCACCGCGGCGTCGAGGTCGGGGCAGGGCAGGATCGGGTACATGCGCTCACCGGCCATCCCGCCAGCATCCCGGGCGCGGCGAGCCCCCGACAAGGCGGACCCGGGCCGGCGCTACTCGTCCGCGGGCTCGTTCTTGCTGCGGATCACCAGCAGCGGGTCGGGCCGCCCGACGACCTCCAGGTCCTTGCCCTCGTAGTCGAACTGGTTGAGGAAGAACCGCATCGCGTTGATCCGCGCCCGCTTCTTGTCGTTGGACCGGATGATCGTCCACCGGGCGTGCCGCTTGTCCGTGCGGTGGAACATCTCCTCCTTGGCCCGGGTGTACTCCTCCCAGCGGTCCAGCGAGGCGAGGTCCATCGGGGACAGCTTCCAGCGGCGCACGGGGTCGAGCTGGCGGATCGCGAACCGGGTGCGCTGCTCCTTGCGGGACACGGAGAACCACAGCTTGGTCACGTGGATGCCGGAGTCGACGAGCATCTTCTCGAAGGCCGGGGCCTGCGCCATGAAGGTCTGGTACTCCTCGTCGGTGCAGAAGCCCATGACCCGCTCGACGCCGGCGCGGTTGTACCAGGACCGGTCGAACATGACGATCTCGCCGGCCGTGGGCAGGTGCTGCACGTAGCGCTGGAAGTACCACTGGCCGCGCTCGCGGTCGCTCGGCTTCGACAGCGCGACCACCCGCGACGTCCGCGGGTTGAGGTGCTCGGTGAACCGCTTGATCGTGCCGCCCTTGCCCGCGGCGTCGCGGCCCTCGAACAGGACGATCGCCCGCTTGTCGTTGTCCTCGAGCCAGTACTGGAACTTCAGCAGCTCGACCTGGAGGCGGTACTTCTCGAGCTCGTAGGCGTCGCGGTCCATCAGCTCGGGGTACGGGTACCCCTCCTGCCAGGTGTAGACCGGGTTGCCCTGCGGGTCGATCAGGTCCGGGTCCGGCGTGTGCCCGTCCCGGACCGTGTAGCCGCTGTCGCGGAGGAACTCGATGTACTCGCGCAGGTCGCGAGGCGGGTTCACGACGGTCATGCGACCACTCTCGGGTCCGCCGGGCCGCCGCGCCAGTGCTCGGCGGGGTCAGGACTCGATGCCGGTGGCGCCGTGCGGGGCGCCCACGGGCTTCGACTCCGGGGACCCGCGCTCGCGCAGGTAGATCGCCAGCACGACCATCGACAGCACGGCGAGGAACTCGGACTGCCAGTTCTGCAGGGTCCGGCTCCAGAAGTCCGGCTCGCGCAGGTACTCCGGCCACGTCACCGGGTCCTGGAGGTCGCGCATCTGCTCCTCGGAGTACGCCACCGCGCCGGTCAGCGACTGCACGAACCACGACCCGAGGAAGATCGAGCCCATCACCAGGGTCAGCGAGTGCGAGTACACGGACAGCCGCCAGCCCCGGACGCGCGCCCACGGCGGCGACTGCGGGCCGGCGTGCTCACCGACCGCCTGCTCCTCGTCGCTCTCCCGCCCGGCCTGGTCCAGCGGCTTCGACTCGGGCGAGCCCCGCTGCACGAACCAGACGGTCGCGGCGATGTAGAGCAGGAACTGCAGGAACTCCGACTGCCAGTTCTCGCTGAGGTCGACGGCGAACGCCGACGACGTGACGTACTGGCCGAGCGTCACGGGGTCGAGGCCGGCCGCCACCTGCTCGCGGTTGAACACGGCCACGCCGCTGACCGCCTGCCCGGCCACCGCCGCGAGGAAGATCCCGAGGAAGAACAGGCTCAGCCCGTTCTCCCGGACCCACCGGGGCGCCCTCACCGCCGCACCACCGCGAGCACGACCGCCAGCAGCAGCACCAGGTACGTGCCGCCGAGCACGACCGCGAACAGCGCCCGCTGGGACCTCATGCCGCCACCTCGCAGTCGTAGGGCCGGTCCGGGCGCGGGTCGCAGCCGGCGGCGGTGACGACCCACCCGGCGCCGGAGCGCGCGAGGAAGACCGTGTCGCTGCCCAGCCGCACCTGCGCCTGGCGGCCGGCGACCCGGGTCTCCTCCGGCCGGGCGTCCGCGGCGCGCTCCGCGAGGTCGTCGGCGACCGGCCCCTCGGACAGGGCCTGCGCGCACGGGGCCTCCGCGTCCGCGGCCACGGTCTGCGCCACCGACGCGGCGAGCAGCGCGCAGGCCGCGTCGCCGTCCCGGTCGGCCACCGCCGCGGAGAACGCGACCGCCACGTCCTCGGCCGCGCGGGCCGTCGCCCCCGGCCCGCACGCGGCCAGCAGCGCCGCCACCAGGGCCGCGCCCGCCGGGATGCGCCACCGCCTCATCCGGGCATCGTGGCAGGGGTCGCGCCCGGCGGCACGACGAACGGGTGCCGCGGCGTCAGACCTCGAGCACGAAGGTATTGAGCGAGTCGGCGGGCAGCACCGGGGTGACGACCTGGTCGCCGACGAGCACCGAGACCGGCATCTCCTCCGCGGTGTCGTTCTGCATGACGACGACCAGCGACCCGTCGGGGTTGCGGAACGCGACCTGGTTCTCGTACCCGGCGTAGCTCAGCGTCGGCACCAGGCGGGCGCCGGGGCGCACGAAGTGGCTGACGTGCTTGAGCACGTGGTACTCGTGGGTGTACTCGAACGAGCCGGCGTCGGGGTCGACGACGACGAGCGAGTTCTGCGACCAGCCCCAGCGGCTCACGCCGCCGCGCTCCAGCGACAGGTTCCAGTACTGGTAGGCGTTCGCGCCGTCGTTGAGGAAGTCGCGCATCAGGCGCCACGCGTAGCGGGCGTACCGCCAGTCGTTCTTGCCGTCCCCGCACTCCTGCTCGGTCTGGTAGAGCCGCAGCTCCGGGTAGTCCTTCGTCAGGAACGGCACGATCGACTTGCCGTGCCACTGCACGCCGATGCCGGCGACCGCCGCGGCGGCGTCCGGGTCCGCCAGCACCTCGTCGACCAGGGCCTGCTTCGGCCGCTCGACGGTGCCGAGGAACACCTCGACGCCGCGCTCGCGCATCTCGGGCCCGAGGTGCCGGAGGAACGCCGCGAGGCCGGCCGGGGTCCAGGTGCAGCTGGGGTACGGCTGGGCGGAGTTGAACTCGTTCTGCGGCATGACCATGCCGATCTCGATGCCCAGCTCGCGGTACGCGTCGACGAACTTGCCGAAGTACGCCGCGTAGGTCGCGAGGTGCCGCTCGTCCTGGATGAACGAGTCGGTGCCCTCGGCCTGCACCTGGTCGGGCCGCAGGCCGTTCTCGACGCCGTTGATCCACGGCTGGACGGAGGCGTAGTGGCCGTTGGTCTTCATCCACTGCGGCGGCACCCACGGCGAGGCCCACAGCTTCAGCGACCCCTGGTGCGCCAGCGCGGCCCGGATGTACGGGACGAGGGTCTCGTGGTCGTTCGCGATGCTGAAGTGCTCGAGGTCGAAGTCCCCCGGCACGTCGTCGTAGGAGTAGTAGTCGCGGGCGAAGTCGTTCGCGGCGATCGGCATCCGCCCGATCGTGAAGTTCCCGCCGACGCCCGGGGCGTACATCTCCCGGAAGATCTCGGCGCGCTGGTCCTCGGTCAGGTGGGCCAGCGACGTCCAGCCGAGCTCGTTGAACGTGGCGCCGAAGCCCTCGATCTCCTGCCGCTCGTCGTCCAGCTGCACGAACACGTCGGGGATCCGCTCGACCGCGGCGGGCTCGACGGCGCCGAGGTCCGTCCAGCGCTCGTGCTCGGTCGTGCTGGTCCAGCTCGCGATGCGCATCGCACACTCCACTTCGTCGTCCACGGGGACCACGGCGGCCCCGGGTCGCAGGCGCCCGGCCGCGGGCGCCCGCGCGCGTGCTGCGGCGGGCGCGGACGCCGGGGCGAGCCACTACCTACCGCATGGTCGGTAGTGCGAGGCTACCCCCTCTTCCCGACCACCTGGGAGGTGTGCGTGAACCCGGGGCGCTCGACCGGCCGCGGGACGCTCAGGCGAGCATCCCGCGCCACACGACGTCGAAGGCGGCCCGGAGCCTCACCTGCGTCTCCGGGTCCTCGAACCGGTCGCCGCGCACCACCACCTGGTAGTACGCCGCGCCCGCGACCGCGTCGAAGCAGGCCGCCACGTCCAGGTCGGGGCGGAGCACCCCACGCTCCATCCCGGACCGCAGGGCGGTCTCCACGGGCACGCGGCGGCGCGCGACGTGCGACGTCCAGTACGCCCGCTGCAGCGCCCGGTCGCTCATCACCAGCCGGATCCGCTGGCGGAACCGGGCCTCGGAGTAGCCGACGGCGGTCACCGTGCCCGGGCCCCCGAACATCGCGCCGAAGACGGTCGCGCGCAGGTCGCCGTCGGCCGGGAGGTCCGGCGGCACGGTGCGACCGACGTCGAGCGCCGCGGCGATCAGCGTGGTCAGCGAGGGCCAACGCCGGTACAGCGCCGCCCGGCTCACGCCGCTGCGGGCCACCACGCGGGCGACCGTCACCTCCTCCTCGGCGTCGATCAGGGCGAGCGTCGCCGCGATGATCTGGCCGTCGAGCTCCTCGTCGCGCGGCCGGCCGGGCGCGCGACGAACCGCACCCTCGGCCGTCGCGGTGCCGGTCGTCATGCCGCGACGGCCCGGACCCGCAGCCTGGCGGTCGTCTCCGCCCCCAGGCCCGCGGCGCGCAGAGGGGCGAGCGGGTCGCCGTGCCGCTCGCGCAGCCGCGCGAGCATCCGGCGCATGGCCACCTCCATGGACCCCTCCAGCAGACCCGACGTGCTGGTGAGCGCGTCCAGGTCGAGCGCGGCGAACATCGCGGCCATCAGCGCGCGCGTGCGCTCCATGATCGCGCGCATGTTCGGCCCCGTCCGGGCGTAGTCCGCCACCACCGCGTCGTCGTCCGCGCCGAGCGTGAGCAGCAGGGCGGCGGCGAGCACGCCGGTGCGGTCACGTCCGGCGGCGCAGTGGAACGCGGTCGCGCCGGTGGCGCAGGCCATCACCGTGAGGGCGGTGACGAGCTGCGGGGCGGCGTCCTCGACCAGCCGGACGTACATGTCCCCCATGCCCTCGTGGGTGAACCCGTCCGGCGTCGAGGCGCCGACGTCCGCGATCAGCGGGATGTGGTGGTACCCGACGGGGTGGGCGGCGAGCGGCCCGCGGCCGGTGATCGCCACCTCGGCCGGGGACCGGAGGTCGACGACGGCGGTGAGCCCCGCGGCGACGAGCGCGTCCGCGTCCCGCGCCGTGATCGTCGACAGGTCGTCGGCGCGGATCGCGACGCCCTGGCGGACCACGCCCCCGTGGACCGGGATGCCGCCGAGGTCGCGCAGGTTCACCGGTGCGCTGAGGACGAGGTCGGTGGTGGTGGTCACGTGATCCTCCTTCGGATCAGGGCGCTGCCCTGGTCGATCACCGTGACCAGCACGATGATGCAGATGATGATGGCGCTGAGGTGGCCGTAGTCGTACATGCGCATGGCCGTGGTGAGCTCCAGGCCGATGCCGCCGGCGCCCACCAGCCCGAGGATGGTCGCGCCGCGCACGTTCCCCTCGAACAGCAGGAGCGTGTAGGAGACGAGCAGGGGCGCCGCCTGCGGCAGGACGCCGTACTGGATGACCTGCCGCTTCGACGCCCCGACCGCCTGCATGGCGACGATCGGTCCGCGGTCCACGGACTCCATCGCCTCGGCGAAGATCTTGCCGATGGAGCCGAGCGACCCGAGGGTCATGGCGAGGATGCCCGCGAACGGCCCGAGCCCCACGGCGGAGACGAACATCAGCGCGAACACGAGGTCGGGTACCGAGCGGATGATGTTCATGACCCAGCGCGCGGGGTAGTAGAGCCAGCGCGGGGCGATGTTCGACGCCGCGGCGAACGCGACCAGCAGGGACAGCACGGCGCCGAGCACCGTGCCGACGATCGCCATCTGCAGCGTCTCCACGAGCAGCTCGACGATCACGCCGAACTTCGCGAAGCTCGGCGGGAACAGGCGCGACAGGAACTCGCCCATGTTCACGGTGCCCTCGCCGAGCTCGACGACGTTGAACTCCGCTCCGCCCATCGACCAGATCAGGACGACGAGCGCGATCGGCAGCCCGACCAGGAACCGGGCGCGCGGGACGGAGAAGGCACGCTCCAGGCGGGCCCGCTCACCCGGCGGGAGCGCGGGCGGGGCGCTGCGGCGGGCCGGCGCCTCAGAGGTCGTGGTCATCGTCGTCCTCCTCCTCGTAGAGCCCGGCGAGCGCCGCGGCGTCCAGCCGGGCGGTCGGCGCGGAGACCAGGACCCGGCCCTGCCGCAGCCCGACGACGCGGTCGCCGTGCTCCAGCGCCAGGTGCAGCACGTGCAGGCTGACCAGCACCGGGATGCCGTCCTCGGTGGCGATCTGCCGGAGCAGCCGCAGGACCGAGCCGGCGAGCTTCGGGTCGAGCGACGCCACGGGCTCGTCGGCGAGGATCACCTTCGGCTGCTGCATCAGGGCACGCGCGATGGCGACGCGCTGCTGCTGGCCGCCCGACAGCGACCGGGCCGGCTCCTCCGCCTTGTGCGCGATGCCCACCCGGTCGAGCAGCTGCAGGGCCCGGACCCGGTGCGCGCTGGAGAAGCCGCCGACCAGGTTGACCGGCCCGGCGCCGTGCAGCGCGCCGGTGAGCACGTTGGTCAGCACGCTCAGGCGCGGGATCAGGTGGAACTGCTGGAACACCTGGCCCACGTCCGACCGCAACGTCCGCAGCCCGCCGCGAGGCAGGTTCGTGACGTCGTGCCCGGCGACCCGCACCGAGCCGCGGCTCACCGGCACGAACCCGGTCAGGCTCCGCATCAGCGTCGACTTGCCCGAACCGGACGCGCCGAGGAGCGCCACCATCTCGCCGGGGCGGAGGTCGAGGTCGACCCCGTCCAGCACGACGTGCTCGTCGTAGGCGACCCGCAGGTCGCGCACGGTCACCAGGGGGAGCGTCGGCGGCACCGTCGCGGCGGGGACCGTGGTGCCCGCCGCCGCGAGGGTCACTCGAGGTCCTCGAGCTCGACGCCGGCGACGGCGGCGATCTCGGCGAACGACGCGAAGGCACCGGGCTCCGGGGCGATGGTCACGTCCAGGCCCGCGAACGTGCCGTAGGCGCCGAGGGCCTCGGCGTTCTCCGCGGAGAACACCCGCGGGAGCGCCTCCTGGAGCAGAGCGCGGGTCTCGTCGTCGAGCGACTGGCGCGCCAGCACCGTGCCCATGATCTCCATCGCCGGGCTCTCGCCGACGGCACGCCACTCGCCGTCGGCGAACGGGAACACCGGCGCGCCCATCTCGGTCAGGACGACCGCGGTGCAGGCGGCGTCGACCTGGCCCTGCTGCAGGGCGGCGAAGCTCCCCTCGTGGCCGCCGGAGAAGACCGCCTCGTAGTCCGAGCCCTGCTCCAGGCCCGCCTCGTGCAGCATGTACACCGGCATGAAGTAGCCCGAGCTCGACGCCTGGTCGGCGAACGCGACCGTCGCGCCCTCGAGGTCCGCGACCGTCTGGATCGGCGAGTCCTCCAGCACCACGCAGGTGGACACGGGGTCGTCGCTGCCCTCCCAGGCCAGCAGCGCGTCCACCTCGCCGGTGTTGACCGCCAGCGCGGACGGGAAGCCGCTCATGATGCCGATGTCGACGTGGTCGGCACGGATCGCCTCGACGACGCTGAGGTAGTCGGGGACGTCGGTGACCTCGACCTCGCGGCCGGTCTCCGCCTCGAGCAGGTCGACGAGCGCCTCGACCGGGTTGACCTGGGTCGGGTCGTCGGAGACGGGCAGGGTGGCGATGGTGATCGGGGAGTCGGGCGCGCCGGTCGCGGTGGCCGCGTCGGCGGACGGCGACTGGCACGCGGCCAGGGCGAGAGCGGTGATGCCGAGCATGCCCATCGCGGGGAGCGGGTAGCGGCGCATCGGGGGACCTTTCGAGGAGTACGGGACTTCCGAGATCGGTCGTACTCCAACTCGACGAGGTGGCCGGGAATTACGAGACCGCCGGACCGCGAACCGAACATCGGGTGAACGGTCGTGTCATCGGCGTCGACCGGGCGGTCGACCGTGCCGGGCACACCCTCGGGCACGACCACCGAGCGACCCACCACGCTCAGACACGACGAAACCCCCGCCGGGGACCCGGCGGGGGTTTCGTCACTCAGGAGGTCCTGGTGAGGGGACTTCCTGCTGGCGGTAGCGGTGGGATTTGAACCCACGGTGGACTTTCACCCACACACGCTTTCGAGGCGTGCTCCTTAGGCCGCTCGGACACGCTACCTCGGGCCAGAACAGTACCGGATGCGAGGCAGAACCTCCGCATCGGGAGTCGTACGGTGGTGCACGTGACACCCCCGCGCCTGCCGATCCCGCTCCACGACGCCGTCCGGCCGAACCCGGGGACCGTCGACGACGCGGTCCGGCTGCTCCGCGGCAGCCGCCTCACGGTGCTCACCGGGGCCGGCCTGTCGACCGACTCCGGCATCCCCGACTACCGCAGCCCGGACTCCCCACCGCGGAACCCCATGACGTACCAGCAGTTCG
The DNA here is from genome assembly GCF_022346185.1 of Cellulomonas sp. ACRRI. GTDB lineage: Bacteria > Actinomycetota > Actinomycetes > Actinomycetales > Cellulomonadaceae > Cellulomonas. The sequence continues at coordinate 45,533 of NZ_JAKRMS010000011.1, forward strand.
TCGGCGACGAGGGGTTCCGCCGGCACTACTGGGCGCGCAACCACGTCGGCTGGCGGTACGTGCACCGCACGCACCCGAACGCCGGGCACCGCGCGCTGGCGTCGATGGAGGCGCACGGGGTCGTGCTCGGCGTCATCACGCAGAACGTCGACCTGCTGCACGAGCAGGCGGGCTCCCGCCGCGTGATCGACCTGCACGGCCGGTACGACCGGGTGATCTGCCTGCGGTGCCACCGGACCGTGACGCGCGCCGAGCTCGCCGAGCGGCTGGAGGCGGCCAACCCCGGCTTCGCCGAGTCGGTCGGTGCGGTCGGCGACGTGGAGATCGCACCCGACGCGGACGCCGTCATCGAGCAGACCTCGCACTTCCGGGTCGTCGACTGCTGGCTGCCCGACCCCGACGGCGGCGACGGCCCGTGCGGCGGGATGCTGAAGCCGGACATCGTCTACTTCGGCGAGACGGTGCCCGGGCCCCGGGTGGCGGAGGCGTACGCACTGGTCGACGAGGCGGACGCGCTGCTCGTGGCGGGGTCGTCGCTGACGGTCCAGTCCGGGCTGCGGTTCGTGCGGCACGCGGCCGAGGAGGGCAAGCCGGTCGTGATCCTCAACCGCGGCGCAACCCGCGGGGACCCGCTGGCGACGCTGACCCTGGACGCGGGAGCGTCGGAGACGCTGACGGAGCTGGCCGACCGGCTCTGAGGGCGGCCGGGCGGTCGGCTCTCACCGGCCGGCGCACCACGTGACGCAGGCCGGACCCCGGCAGCGCGAGCAGTTCGGCACTCCGCCCAGCGCGTCCAGGCGCCGTACGTCCCGGTGGACCGCGTACACCTCCCAGGCCGCCGCCAGCACCAGGACCACGACGACCGCCGCCGAGACCAGGTAGCGCAGCCCCGTGTTGGACTCCCGATCGAAGCCCAGCCATTGCTGGGAGATCGAGAGCCAGCTCGGGTGCGCGACGTCGAACGCATCGTGCGCCGCCGTCGCCAGGCTGAACCAGACCAGCGCCAGCGCCGGCTGACCCGCCAGCGCCCCCCACAGCCACCCGCGGCGCTCTCCCGAACGCGGCCACCGCGCCATGCATGCCGGAGCAACTCCCCAGACCGCGGACACCGCGATCGCCACCACTCCGAGCTGCCACCCGGCGTGCCGGTTGGACACCGAGCCGTGCGGGTCCCGGGGTAGCAGGAGAGCCAGGGACATGACCAGGACGAAGAGCGGAAGGCCGGTCACGCCTGAGCGCACCTGGGACCGCCGGCGGGCGCGGAGCCGTTCGGACTCCGCCAGCAGCGCGTTCCGCCCCGCCTCACCGCTCACAGTCGCACCACGTCAGGCAGGTCACGCCAGGGCGGCGCGGGCAGTCCGGCACTCCGCCGAGCGCCTCCAGGCGCCGCACGTCCCGCTCGACCGCGACCACCTCCCACACGAGGGCCGCGACCAGCAGCACGACGACGCCCGCCGCCACCAGGTAGCGCAGCCCGGTGTTGGTCTGCGGGTCGAACCCCAGCCAGTGCTGCAGGTTCGAGGTCCAGCTCGGGTGCGCATCGTCGAACGCGTCGTACGCCGCCATCGCCACCGCGAACCAGACCGCCGCCAGCACCGACTGACCCGCCAGCGCCCCCCCAGAGCCACCCGCGCCGCTCCCCCGAACGCACCCACCGCGCCATGCAGATCGGAGCGACCCCCCAGACCACGAACACCGCGATCACCACCACCCCGAGCTGCGACCCGACGGACCGGTTGGCCGGCGAACCGTGCGGGTCCCGGGGCAGCAGGGCGTGCAGAGACACGACCAGGACGAACAGCGGCAGGCCGGTCACGGCCGAGCGCACCCGGGCCCGCGCACGCGCGCGCAACCGCTCCGACTCGGCGAGCAGCCGGCTCCACCCCGCCAGGTCGGGCGCAGGCTGCTCACGCGGCCCGCGCCCGACCCCCTCGTGCGGCATCAGCGCACGACCGCCGGAGTCAGTCCATGCCGATCGACCGCAGGTACCGCAGCGTCACCCGGCTCGTCGCCGTGAGCAGCAGGCCCGCGACGGCGGCCTGGTTGATGACGTCCTTCATCGCCAGGGTCGCGATCGACACCCCCGCAAGGGCGATCGCCACGGCCACCCCGCCAGTGGAGCCGGCTGCCGCTACCGCGGTCGCGAGCAGGACGCCGACGACCGCCTTACCGATCTCGTCGCGGTAGTCGCCGACGTTCAACCCCTCCTCGATCCGGTTGACGATCACCTCCGGGCTGTCGCCGGCCTTCCACGCGTCCTTCAGACGCTGCAGAGCGGCGCTGTGGTCGACCACCTGCCACAAGTCCCACCACTCTTCGGCGCCTCGAGCGATTCGCTCCACCACCTGCTTCGACCCCTGGAACACCTCGCGGATGCTCGCGGGCGCCTTCGCGATGCTCGCCATCGCAAACCCCGCGTCGCTCAGGTCCTTGCCGAGTTGTGCGTTCGGACCCACCTGGAGGAACCGCTCGAAGACCAGCCGGTCCTCCTCGGTCAGCCACGAGGCGTACCGGTTCGCGTGCGAGTTGTAGTCGACCGGGTACAGCGCCGGGTCCTGCGGCAGGTCCACGTAGTGCGACAGGTACATGGAGACCGTCTCGGAGCCGATGTCCCGGGCGTTGCGGTCCCGCCGGGAGTTCAGCTCCGCCATGTCGTAGGCGTGCGCCAGCCACTCCGCCTGCAGGTCGCGGACGGCGTCGTCGGCACCCGTGGCCGAGGCCGAGCCGGACGGCACCGGCTCCGCCAGCGGGCCGACCGGCAGGCCACTGCCCCACAGCACGCCCTCGCCGAGCATCGGCGGGCCGACGACCATGCCGCCCGGCCCCGGGTCGGGCTCCGGGTCCGGGTCGGGCTCCAGGTCCGGGTCGGGCTCCGGGTCCGGGTCGGGCTCCGGATCCGGGTCGGGCTCCGGCTCGCCGCCCAACCCGTCGAGCAGCTCCTCGAGCTCGGCCAGGAACTCCGGGCCACGGTCCTCGAGGTCGGCGAAGTCGGCGAACGACAGGCCGAGCGAGCCCAGGGCCCGCTCGGCCTCGTTCACCTCGGCGACCATCTCGGCCAGCGCGACCTCGGGCACCGGCTCGGGGGCGGTGCGGACCGGGGCGGCCTGCGCGGTCCCCACGGTCGTCAGCGCCATCGTCGCCGCGGTCAGCAGACCCACGGTCGTGCGTGCGGTGCGTCGCATGAGCGTCCTCACTCGTTCGTCCGGTAACGGCGGCTGACGACCCCCGGGTCGGGGTGACGCGGCTCGCAGGCTAGGGGTGAACCGGGGCCCCTCATCTCCACCCCGAACCGCCACGCGTCCGCACGAAGGCACGCTTTGAGCACCCCGCGCACCCGAGGAGCCGGGCACCCGGAAGCCGCCGCGCGACCGTCGCCGACCGAGGCGCCAGGAGCACGGCCCTCCGGAGGCGGACGACCGCGCTCCGTGCCACGCTCCGGACATATCGCCCGTGCGGTGAAGTCGCGGGCGGCGCCGGAGCCTTGCGGCGGCCGGACCCGACACCTATAGTCACGGCATGTGGCATCGTTGCCACATCGTCGGGCAGCGGAGCTGGGCAGGCCTCCTACCGGCGTCCACGGTCCGACTGGAGGCCTCGATGACGCAGCTGAGAGCCGACGCCGCTCCGGCCGTCGCACGCACGTCACGCCCCGCGCGCAAGCGCCGCGCCAAGGTGCCCTACAACAAGCGCGAGGCGCTGACCGGGTACCTGTTCATCTCGCCCTGGATCGTCGGGTTCCTGGTCTTCACGGCCGGCGCGATGATCTACAGCCTGGTGATCTCGTTCAGCCACTACAACCTGGCGACGAACACGGCCCGCCCCGCGGGCTTCGACAACTACGCGCAGCTGTTCACCGACCCCCGGGTCGCGACCTCGCTCGGGAACACGCTGTTCTACGCGGTGCTGGCGGTGCCGCTCGAGATCCTGGTCGCGCTGGGCCTCGCCTCGCTGCTCAACCAGGCGGGCCGGGGCGCCGGGTTCTTCCGGACGGTGTACTACCTGCCCAAGATGACGCCCGCGGTGGCGACGGCGGCGGTGTTCTTCCTGCTGCTCAACGGCAACAGCGGCGCCGTCAACCAGTTCCTGCGGATCTTCGGGATCGAGGGGCCGCAGTGGCTCGTCGACCCGACGTGGATCAAGCCGTCGATCGTGCTGATGACCCTCTGGGGCGTCTCCGGCACGATGGTGATCTTCCTGGCGGCGCTCAAGAACGTGCCGCGCGAGCTGTACGAGGTCGCCGAGCTCGACGGCGCCGGCGTCTGGCACCGGTTCCGCAACATCACCCTGCCGATGATCTCCAGCGCCATCTTCTTCAACGTGATCGTGCTGTCGATCGCCGCGTTCCAGGTCTTCGACCAGGCGTACCTGCTGTTCTGGCGCGACCAGTCGAACGCCTCGCCCGAGGCGTCGCTGTTCTACGCGATCTACCTGTTCCAGCAGGCGTTCCGGCAGTTCAACTTCGGGTTCGCCGCCGCGATGGCGTGGCTGCTGTTCGTCATCATCATGATCATCACGGCCATCCAGATGAAGTTCGGCAACCGGTTCGTCTACTACGAGGGGGGCAAGGACTGATGGCCAGCACCGGCACCGCGAACACGCCCGTCCGCCAGGTCCCCGGCCTGCCGGAGGACGCCACCGGGCAGGGCGACCGCCCGATCGACCCGAACCGTCCGCCGCTCGACGAGAGCCGCCCCGGCGGGCGCACCGGCCGCCGCATCCGCCGCGGCGTCGTCATCGCGACGCTCATCGCGATCTCGTTCGTGTTCCTGTACCCGTTCGCCTGGCTGCTCGCCGCGAGCCTCAAGGGCCGCGGCCAGGTGTTCGACAACTCCCTGTGGCCGAGCGAGTTCCACTGGGACAACTACGTCAAGGTGTTCGACGAGCTGCCGCTCGCCAGCTGGATGATGAACAGCATCGGCATCGCGGTGCTCGCGGCGGTCTCCGTCGCGGTGTCGTCGTCGCTGGTGGCGTGGGGCTTCGCGCACTTCCGGTTCCCGCTGCGCGGCCCGCTGTTCGGGCTGGTGCTCGCGACGATGATGCTGCCCGGCGCCGTGACGATGATCCCGATCTACCTGATCTGGAAGGAGCTGGGGTTCCTCGGCACCTGGGTCCCGCTGTTCGGCGCGAACCTGTTCGGCTCGGCGTTCTACATCTTCCTGCAGCGGCAGTTCTACCTGGGTCTGCCGCGCGAGCTGTTCGAGGCCGCCCGCATCGACGGCGCGAACCAGTGGCGGACCTACTGGCGGATCGTGTTCCCGCTGTCGCTGCCGTCGTTCATCATCGTGCTGCTGTTCGAGTTCCAGGCGTCCTGGAACAACCTGCAGGCGGCGCTGATCTACCTGAACGCCGGCAGCCCGGAGGACTTCACGGCGCCCCTCGGCATCGCCTACGCGATGACGAAGTACTCCCCGACGGCCGGCGGCCAGGGCGACTACCAGTACGTGATGGTGGCCTCCCTGCTCGTGACGCTGCCGATGCTCGCGCTGTTCGCGTTCGGGCAGCGGTACTTCATCGAGGGCGTGGCGACGCAGGGCCGCAAGGGCTGACCCGCCCACCCCCACCC
>NZ_JAKRMS010000120.1 GCF_022346185.1 Cellulomonas sp. ACRRI
GTCGCCGGTTGCTCGCTCGACGTGTCGCGTACCCCCTCGGCCGCGCCTCCCCGGTCGGGCGCCGCCCGGCGGACCGCCCGGCCCCGCCGAGCCCCGCGGTCCGCAGCCCGGGCGGGCGTACGGGGCGCGTCGGCGCCCGGGTAACCTGGGTCACGTCTGCCGATGCCCGCCCGCCGCCGCCGGCCCGGTCCCCCGACCGCCGCACGCGCGGGCGCCCAGCCCGAGGGATTCGATGACCAGCGCGCCCACCTCGCAGCACCCCGCCGAGCCCTCGACGTCGGGCCAGTCCGACACCGTCGAGCACGCCGCGGCCACCCCGGACCAGGAGCAGCCGTTCGCGGAGCTCGGCCTCAAGCCGGACGAGTACCAGCGCATCCGCGACATCCTCGGCCGCCGCCCCACGGCCGCCGAGCTCGCCATGTACTCCGTCATGTGGTCGGAGCACTGCTCGTACAAGTCGAGCAAGACCCACCTGCGGAAGTTCGGCGAGCGCGTGACGCCGGAGATGACCGAGCACCTGCTCGTCGGCATCGGCGAGAACGCGGGCGTCGTCGACATCGGCGACGGCTGGGCCGTGACGTTCAAGGTCGAGTCGCACAACCACCCGTCGTACGTGGAGCCGTACCAGGGCGCCGCGACCGGCGTCGGCGGGATCGTCCGCGACATCATCTCGATGGGCGCGCGCCCGGTGGCGGTCATGGACCAGCTGCGGTTCGGCGCGGTCGACCACCCGGACACGGCCCGCGTCGTGCACGGCGTCGTGTCGGGCGTCGGTGGCTACGGCAACTCGCTCGGCCTGCCGAACATCGGCGGCGAGCTGGTGTTCGACGCCTCCTACCAGGGCAACCCGCTGGTCAACGCGCTGTGCCTCGGCGTGCTGCGGCACGAGGACATCCACCTGGCCAACGCCTCGGGCGTCGGCAACAAGGTCGTGCTGTTCGGCGCGCGCACGGGCGGCGACGGCATCGGCGGCGCGTCGATCCTGGCGTCCGAGACCTTCGACGACACCAAGCCCTCCAAGCGGCCGAGCGTGCAGGTCGGCGACCCGTTCATGGAGAAGGTGCTCATCGAGTGCTGCCTGGAGCTGTACGCGGCCCGCGTGGTCGAGGGCATCCAGGACCTCGGCGCGGCGGGCATCTCCTGCGCGACCTCCGAGCTCGCGTCCAACGGCGACGGCGGCATGCACGTCGACCTGGAGAACGTGCTGCTGCGCGACCCCACCCTGACCGCCGGCGAGATCCTCATGTCGGAGTCGCAGGAGCGGATGATGGCGGTCGTCACGCCGGAGAAGCTCGACGAGTTCCTCGCGATCACCGGGAAGTGGGACGTCGAGACCGCCGTGATCGGCGAGGTCACCGGCACCGGCCGCCTGACGATCGACCACCACGGGCAGCGGATCGTCGACGTGGACCCGAAGACGGTCGCGCACGAGGGCCCCGTCTACGACCGCCCGTACTCCCGGCCCGAGTGGCAGGACGGCCTGGTCGCTGACTCGCTCAGCACGCCCGAGGGCGCGCAGCGGTACGCCCGGCCGTCGACGCCGGAGGAGCTGCGGGCCACCGTGCTCGACCTGCTCGCGTCGCCGAACCTCGCGTCCAAGTCCTGGGTGACCGACCAGTACGACCGGTTCGTGCAGGGCAACACCGCCCTGGCGCAGCCCGACGACGCCGGCGTGGTCCGCGTCGACGAGTCGACCGGCCTGGGCGTGGCGCTGGCCACCGACGCGAACGGCCGGTACGCCAAGCTCGACCCGTACGCCGGCGCGCAGCTCGCGCTGGCGGAGGCGTACCGGAACGTCGCCGCCTCGGGTGCCAGGCCGCTCGCCGTCACCGACTGCCTGAACTTCGGCAGCCCGGAGGACCCGGCGTCGATGTGGCAGCTCGTCCAGGCGATCGAGGGCCTCGCGGACGGGTGCGCCGTGCTCGGCACCCCGGTCACGGGCGGCAACGTGTCGCTGTACAACGGCACCGGCGAGCCCGGGAAGATCGACTCCGCCATCCACCCGACGCCCGTCGTCGGCGTGCTCGGCGTGATCGACGACGTCGCCGAGGCGACCCCGTCCGGCTGGACCACGGCCGGCCAGTCGGTCTACCTGCTCGGCACGACCCGGCCGGAGCTCGACGGCTCCGCGTGGGCCGACGTCGCGCACGGCCACCTCGGCGGCACCCCGCCGCGGGTGGACCTCGAGGCCGAGCGCCGGCTCGCGACCGTGCTGGTCCGGGCGTCGCGGGACGACCTGGTCGACGCCGCGCACGACCTGTCCGAGGGCGGCCTGGCGCAGGCGCTGGTCGAGTCGTCGCTGCGGTACGGCGTCGGCGTCCAGGTCGACCTGGCCGCGCTGTGCGAGCGCGACGGGGTGACGCCGTTCGAGGCGCTGTTCGCGGAGTCGACGGCCCGCGCGGTCGTCGCGGTGCCCCGGTCGGAGGCCGTGCGGTTCGAGGACCTGTGCACGGCGCAGGGCGTCCCGGCGCTCGCCATCGGCGTGACCGCCGAGACGTGCAGCCCGGGTGCCGGTGCCCCGACGCAGGACGCCCCGGAGCAGCACGTGCACGCGCCCGCCGTCGAGGTCACGGGCCTGTTCACCCTGCCGCTGGCGGAGGCCCGCGCGGCCCACGAGGCGACGCTCCCGCGCCACTTCGGCTGACGGCGACGACGGACGGGCCGGGCGGGACCGCGGTGAGCGGTCGGCCCGGCCCGTGCGTCGTCCCTCAGCCCGCGGCGGGGACCGGCACGACGACGACCTTCGAGCCGGCGCCGTTGACCTTGGCGGTCCCGCCGTAGACGGCGGTCAGCCGGTGCGCGCCGGGAGCCAGGTCCAGCGCGACGCGCGCGGTGCCGGACGCCAGGGTGCCGGAACCGACGACGGCGGTGCCGTCGAGCAGCTGGTAGGTGCCGGTGACGACCGTCTGGGGCGCCTTCACCGTGACGACGGCCGTGTAGTCGGTCGTCGACCGGGTGGTGGCGACCGGGGTCACGTGGAGCGTGACCTGGGGTGCGACCTTGGTAGCCGCGACGGGCGGCTTCGGTGCCGGGGCCTTGGGGCCGGCGACGGCGGCGCCGGCGGTGCCGAGACAGAGGGTGGCGGCGAGGGCCAGCGCCAGGGTGGCGCGGCGGTGCGAGCGGGGCACGGGAGCTCCTGGGGGGACGGTGCCGACGGGTGGGTGCATCGGCTGCATGCCGGGACATCGGTCGCTCCGAGCCGGGCGTGACCGGTCGGCGCGCGATCTCACCCGCGCCACGGCGGGGGAAAACCTGTCGCACCGGCCGCACCGGTTCCCTAGCGTCGGTCGCATGGAACCAGTCCGGCCCGCCCCCGACGGGCGCGTGGTGCGCGTCGACCGCGGCGCGGTGCTCGTGCTGCCCGGGGGCGCCGACGGGCCGGTGCGGGTGCCGCTGCCCGGCGACGGGCTCGTGCCGCTGCTCGACGGCGGGGGCGTCGCCGGCGAGCGCGTGCCGCCCGCGGTCGGCGACGACGCGGTGCTCGGCACCGGCCCGGACGGCTCGCTCGCCCTCGTCGCGCTCGGGACCCGCCGCACCGCCGTGGTCCGCGACGGCGCCGACCGCACGTCCCGCGCGCAGGTGCTGGCCGCGAACGTCGACGTCGTGCTGGTCGTCGAGCACCTGGACCCCGACCCCAGCCCGGGCCGCGTCGAGCGGCTGCTCACCCTGGCCTGGCGGTCGGGCGCGACCCCGGTCGTCGTGCTGACCAAGGCCGACCTGGTGCCCGACCCCGAGGGGATGGCCGACGAGGTGCGGGCGGTGGCGATCGGCGCCGAGGTGCACGCGGTCAGCGTGGCCGCGGGGACGGGGCTGGAGCCGGTGCGGGCGCTGCTCGGGCCCGGTCGGACGCTCGTCGTCGTGGGCCCGTCGGGCGCCGGGAAGTCCACGCTGGTGAACGCCCTGGCGGGCGCCGAGGTCATGGCGACCGGGGACCGCCGCGCCGACGGCCGCGGGCGGCACACGACGGTGCACCGGGAGCTCGTGGCGCTGGGCGGCGGCGCGTCCCTGATCGACACCCCCGGGCTCCGCGGCGTCGGGCTGGTCGCGGACGCCGCGGCGCTGGACGCGACGTTCGCCGACGTGACCGAGCTCGCCGAGGGGTGCCGGTTCGCCGACTGCGCGCACCGGGCCGAGCCGGGCTGCGCGGTGCTCGCGGCCGTCGAGGACGGCAGGCTGCCCGCGCGGCGGCTCGACTCCTGGCGGCGGCTGGCCCGCGAGGCGGCCTACCAGGAGCGCCGGGCGGACGCCGCGCTCGCCGCCGCGGAGCGGAACCGGGTCCGGCGCGCGACGGCGGCGTACCACCGGTTCCAGCAGGGCCGCCCGGCCCGCTGAGCCCGTCCGCGCCTCCGGGGGTCGTCGCCGCGGCGGCCAGGCGCGGCGACGGGCCGCGCCGCCGGGGACAATGGCGCCATGCCTCCCCGTCGCCGCACCGACCCCGCCGTCGGCCGGGCCGCCGTCGCCGCCTGGCGCGCCGACCCGACCGACGCGACCGCCCGCCGCACCGCCGTCCGGTTCACGCTGGAGGAGCTCGCCGACGTCGCCCCGGGCCACACCGTCGAGGTCCGGGTCCCGCCGGACGGCGCCGTCCAGGCCGTCGAGGGCCCTCGGCACACCCGCGGCACCCCGCCGAACGTCGTGGAGACGGACCCGCAGACCTGGCTCGCGCTGGCGACGGGCGCGGAGTCGTGGCACGAGGCGCTGGCCGCGGGCCGGGTGCACGCCTCCGGCGAGCGCGCCGACCTGGCGCCCTGGCTCCCCCTCCAGGCCACCCGCACCCGGCTCTAGCGCCGAGGTCGTCGGTTCCGGCCGGACGAGGGGTGGCGCAACCGCCGACCTCGGGCGCAACCGCCGACCTCGGCGGCCGCGCTAGCGGGAGAGGACGACCGTGGCGCCGCGCTCCGCGTGGAGGGTGCCCGCGGTGGCCGCCGCCAGGGTGGCGTCGAAGGCATCGAGGGCGCTCGGCGGGACCAGGAGCGTGAAGCGCGCCTCGGCGGCGTACGCGACGTCCTCCAGGGCACCCTCGTGCGCCTCCGCCCAGTCGCGCAGCACGCCGTGCAGCCGGCCGGCGTCGGCGTGCGGCGCGTCGACGGTCACCCGCACCGCGGCGCTGCGCCGGACGAGCCGCGCGCGGTCCAGCGCCTCGGAGGTGGCCGTCGAGTACGCGCGCACCAGGCCGCCGGCGCCGAGCAGGACGCCGCCGAAGTACCGGGTCACGACGGCGACCAGGTCGGTGAGCTCCCGGCGGCGCAGCACCTCGAGCATCGGCACGCCCGCGGTGCCGGAGGGCTCGCCGTCGTCGGTCGACCGCTGCTGCTCGGCCAGCGGCCCGACGGACAGGGCGACGCAGTGGTGCCGGGCGTCCCAGTACTGCTTGCGCACCGACGCGACGACGGCGTCCGCCTCCGCGACCGAGGACACGGGATGCACCAGGGCGAGGAACCGGGACTTCTTGACGACGAGCTCGTGCTCGACCGGCGCGGCGATCGTGGCGGGGTACCGCGGCGCGGGGTCGGCGGCGGTCTCCATCGGCCCGAGCCTAGGGCGTCGGCGGGGACGACCTAGGATCTGCGGGTGGCCGACACGACCGAACCCGGGCGACCCGACGACGAGCGGGGCGCCGCTCCCGCCCCGACCGACCCCGCGCCCGCGCCGGCCGACCCCGCGCCGGAGCGGGCCGACGTCGTGCCCGGCGAGGCGGCCCCGGACCCCGTGGCCCCCGCCGCGCCGGAGGTGCCGGACGAGGCCACGCTCGCCCGCGTCGCCGAGCCCGCCCGCGTCCGCCGCGCCCCCAAGATCGGCGCGTTCATCACCGCCGGGGTGCTGCTCGGGGCGCTGGTCGGCCTGGTCGCCGCGCTGCTCGCCGGGGGGTCGAGCGGCCTCGCCGCGTCGGACTCCCAGGCGTTCATCAGCGTGCTCGGCGGCCAGGGCGGCGCGCGGGCGGCGTCCGCCGTGATCGGCGCGATCGTGGGGGCGTTCGCGGGCGCGCTGGCGGCGCTCGTGGCGGACCGGCGCAGCCGCCGCTGACGGGTCGCCGGCTCCCGCGCGCCCGCGGGGCCAGGCCCCGCGTCCGGGACCGAGGTCCCGGTCGCGGGACGGCGGTGCGCGTGGCATGTGTCACCATGGAGTCGTGGCCCCCCGCGGAGACGGCAAGCTCAACCACGACCTCCTGCCGAACGAGAAGGGACCCCAGGACGCGTGCGGCGTCTTCGGGGTCTGGGCTCCCGGCGAGGAGGTCGCGAAGCTCACCTACTTCGGGCTGTACGCGCTGCAGCACCGCGGCCAGGAGTCGGCGGGCATCGCGACGTCGAACGGCGAGCAGCTGCTCGTCTACAAGGACATGGGCCTGGTGTCCCAGGTCTTCGACGAGACGGCCCTCAACGCCCTGCACGGCCACATCGCCGTCGGGCACGCGCGCTACTCGACGACCGGCGGCAGCACGTGGGAGAACGCGCAGCCGACGCTCGGTGCGACGGCCGGCGGCACGGTGGCCCTCGCGCACAACGGCAACCTCACCAACACCGCCGAGCTGGTCGACCTGGTCGCGGAGCGGTACGGCGCCCAGCGGCGCGGCGAGCTCGCGCGCGGCAACACCACCGACACCGCGCTCGTGACGGCGCTGTTCGCGGGGGACCAGGACCACACGCTCGAGGCCACCGCGCTGGAGGTGCTCCCGCGGCTGCGCGGCGCGTTCAGCCTGGTGTGGATGGACGAGCACACCCTGTACGCCGCCCGCGACCCGCAGGGCGTCCGCCCGCTGGTGCTCGGGCGGCTCGAGCGCGGCTGGGTCGTCGCGTCGGAGACCCCCGCGCTCGACATCGTGGGCGCGTCCTTCGTCCGGGAGATCGAGCCGGGTGAGCTGATCGCGATCGACGCCGACGGCCTCCGCACGCAGCGGTTCACGGAGAAGCAGCAGCGGGCCGGCTGCGTGTTCGAGTACGTCTACCTCGCCCGCCCGGACACGACGATCGCCGGCCGCTCCGTGCACGCCGCGCGCGTCGAGATGGGCCGCCGCCTGGCGAAGGAGCACCCGGTCGAGGCCGACCTGGTCATCCCCGTGCCGGAGTCGGGCACGCCCGCCGCGGTCGGCTACGCGCAGGCGTCCGGCATCCCGTTCGGGCAGGGGCTCACCAAGAACGCGTACGTCGGCCGGACGTTCATCCAGCCGTCGCAGACGCTGCGCCAGCTCGGCATCCGGCTCAAGCTCAACCCGCTGCGCGAGGTCATCCGCGGCAAGCGGCTGGTCGTCGTCGACGACTCCATCGTGCGCGGCAACACCCAGCGCGCGCTGATCCGGATGCTCCGCGAGGCCGGCGCCGCCGAGGTGCACGTGCGGATCAGCAGCCCGCCGGTGAAGTGGCCGTGCTTCTACGGCATCGACTTCGCGTCCCGGGCCGAGCTGATCGCCAACGGCCTCGCGGTCGAGGAGATCGGCTCCTCCCTGGGCGCCGACTCGCTCGGCTACATCTCCATGGACGGGATGATCGCCGCCACCGAGCAGCCCGCGGCGCAGCTGTGCACCGCGTGCTTCACCGGGAAGTACCCCATCGAGCTGCCGTCGCAGGACCGGCTCGGCAAGCACCTGCTGGAGCAGAACGAGCTGCCGCTCGGCGCTCCGGAGGACGGACTCGCCACTCTGGTTCCCGGGACCGGTGGCTCGAACGCGCTGGAGCACCCGTGACCGAGGGCATCACCTACGCCGCCGCCGGCGTCGACACCGAGGCGGGCGACAAGGCCGTCGAGCTGATGAAGGACGCCGTGCGCGCGACGCACGGGCCGCAGGTGCTGGGCGGCGTCGGCGGGTTCGCCGGGCTGTTCGACGCCTCCGCCCTGGTCGACTACCGGCGCCCGCTGCTCGCGACGTCGACCGACGGCGTCGGCACCAAGGTCGCGATCGCGCAGGCCCTGGACGTGCACGACACCATCGGGTTCGACCTGGTCGGCATGGTCGTCGACGACATCGTCGTGGTGGGCGCGAAGCCGCTGTTCATGACCGACTACATCGCGTGCGGACGGGTCGTCCCGGAGCGCATCGCGGACGTGGTCCGGGGGATCGCGGCGGCCTGCTCGGTCGCCGGCACCGCGCTGGTCGGCGGCGAGACCGCCGAGCACCCCGGGCTGCTGGGCCCCGACGAGTACGACGTGGCCGGCGCCGCGACCGGCGTCGTCGAGGCGGACGCCCTGCTCGGCCCGGAGCGGGTGCGGGCCGGCGACGTGCTGGTGGCCCTCGGGTCGAGCGGCCTGCACTCGAACGGCTACTCGCTGGTGCGCCGCGTCGTCGCGCACGCCGGCTGGTCGCTCGACCGGCACGTGCCGGAGCTCGGTCGCACGCTGGGCGAGGAGCTGCTGGAGCCGACCCGCGTCTACGCGTCCGACTGCCTCGCGCTGGTGGAGCGCGCGGGCGGCGCGGTGCACGCGTTCAGCCACGTGACCGGTGGCGGGCTCGCCGCCAACGTCGCGCGCGTGCTCCCCGCGGGCCTGGTGGCGGACGTGCCGCGCGGCTCGTGGACCCTGCCCCCGGTGTTCTCGCTGGTGCAGGCCGCGGGCGCGGTGCCCTGGACCGACCTGGAGCGGACCCTCAACCTCGGCGTCGGCATGGTGGCGATCGTCGACGCGGCGGGCGCCGAGGCCGTCGAGCGGCACGCGGCCGAGCTCGGGCTGACCGCCTGGCGGCTCGGCGAGGTGCGGGACCTCACCGCCGTCGACGCGGAGGGCGGGCCGGACCTGGTCGCGGGCACCAAGGGCGTGCAGGGCGGCGCGGTGCGGCTCAGCGGGGAGTACCGCACGGCCTGAGCGGCGCGCGGACGGGGCAGGGCGGCGCCGTCGGGCGCAGCACGTCGCCGCGCGCCCGCGCGGCGGCCGGGCGACGCGGAACCGGGACGCGTCGACGCGGAACCCGGACGCGCCGGCACCGAACCCGGACGCGCCCGATCAGCGCACGAGCCGGGCCCGCTCCGCGACCGTCGGGGACGGTGCGAGGGGGCCCGGCTCGTCGTGCGGGTGGCCGCTGCGGGTCAGCGGCGGGGCCGGTGCCGCGCGAGGCGGCTGCCGACCCGGGTATTCAGCGCTCGTCCGCCCATCGAGGGGGGTAGTCGTCACCCTCGTCGTCGGAGTCCTGTCGGCTGTCGGTGACGAGGTCGTTCCGGTGGCCGGTGAGCTCCTGCTCCAGCGCCCGGTAGTTGGTGTCGGGACTGAAGTACTTCAGCTCCCGCGCCACCTTCGTCTGCTTAGCCTTCTGACGGCCGCGCCCCATGGCATCGACCCCCTCTAACGTGGAAGCGGGGCGGCTCCGTGCTCACACGTGCGGCCCCGGGATGCTGAATAGTCTGTTCGTGACGCAACGGTACATGGTCCCCCGGCATTCCGACCACTCGCCGGGGCGGAGGAGCGCGCCCCGGCGACCGCTCGGGCGGCACCGCCACGAGTGCGGCCCGCGCGCGCCGACGGGTCCGACGTGCTCCGACGGCGCGGTCGCGCGGACGCCGGCGCGCGGGACCGAGGTCCAGGGTCGCACGGCCGGCCCGGATGTGATCTTCGCCACTGGCGGACGCGCTTGCCCATCGGGACGATGGGTGGTGCGGGTAGCGGGCACGCTCTGCCGTCGGCGCCCCGAACTGGGACGAACGTCCCGGTCGTGGCGCTTCGCGGGGTGCGAGCCGGCCGTCACCCACCCGGACGAGTGGGGGGTCGCCGCTCGGGGACCGCCCGTTCGGCGCACGGTGTCGACGCGCAGTCATGTCGGCTTCGACCTAGAGTGTCCCCATAGTTACCGCTTGTCCCGGAATGGGACGTTGGTACTAGTTGTCGGAAGTTCGCACGTGACACCGTGGTCACGGTGGGGGCGCAAGGGGGGTCGAGCGTGATGACGTCACCGATGCCGATGCAGCCCGGTCCCGGCCGGGCAGCGGTACCGATGGCCAAGTTCCTGTCTGTCATGACGACGGGTCGTCCGACCGGTCGCCGCCACGAGGGCACCCCGGAGGTCTGACGTGTCTGCCCCCCACACCGAGAACGAGATCCTGCTGACCCCGTCCGAGGTCGCGAGCCTGTTCCGGGTCGACCCGAAGACGGTCACCCGCTGGGCGAAGTCCGGCAAGCTGTCGTCGATCCGCACGCTCGGCGGCCACCGCCGCTACCGCGAGACCGAGGTCCGCGAGCTGCTCGGCGGCATCCCCGGGCAGCGCGGCGACGACGTCTGAGCCCACCGGCGCGATCCCGCCGGCCCGCTGCCGACCCGTCGGCGGCTCGTCGGCAGCCCGCGCGGGCTGACGGCCGTCGGTGACCGCCGACGGCCGTCCCGCGACCGCTGCGGGCGCCGCGCGCCCGCTCCGCCGTGTCCGATCGCCGCCGGTGACCCCGCCGCCGTCGGGCGCAGGATGGTGCCATGACCGAGACCTCGACCGCCGCCACGACGCCGCTGCTCGACCGCGCCGCGCCGCCGCCGGCCCCCGCCGCGCCGCCGCTGGACCCCGCCGCGCCCCTGCTCGCCGCCGTCCTGCCGTCGCCGGCCGGCGACCTGGCCGTGCTGCTCACCGAGGACGGCGTCGTCCGCGCCGCGGGCTTCGGCCCGGTGGCCGCGATGGCGGCCCGCCTCCCGCTCGACCTCGCGGCCCGCGGCCACGAGGTGGTGGGCCCCGCGGGCCTGGCCGCGCGCGGCGCCGGACCCGCGCTCGTCGCGGACGCGGCGGCCCGCTACCTCGCGGGCGAGGGGGGCGCGCTGGACACGGTGCCGGTGGCGCAGCCCGGCGGTCCGTTCCAGCAGCGCGCGTGGGCGGCCATGCGGGCGATCCCGCCCGGGTCGACGGCGACGTACGCCGAGCTGGCCGCGGCCGCGGGCAGCCCCACGGCCGTGCGCGCCGCGGGCTCGGCGTGCGCGCGGAACCTGGTGGCGCCGTTCGTGCCCTGCCACCGGGTGCTGCGCAGCGGCGGGACGCTGGGCGGCTACTACTACGGGCTCGACGCCAAGCGGGTGCTGCTCGCCCACGAGGCGCGGGGCTGACCCGCCGCCGTCAGCGCCGGACGGCGAGCGCCACCACGAGGGCCAGCGCCCCCACCGCCCCGGCGAGGATCCCGCGCGCCCGGTTCCGGTTGGCGGGGTCGGCCGCCGGGTCGGTGCCGACCGCGTCGCGCCAGAGCTTCTCCGCGGCCGACCGCGCGTCGGCGACCTGCCGCTTGGGGCTCAGCCGCTCAGCGAGCGCGTCCGCGGTGCCCGCGAGCTCGGCGCGGGTCAGCGCGACCTCGGTCTCCAGCGCGCTGATGGTCGGCTTCGGCGTGGGGGAGTCGCTCATCGGCTCAGGCCCTCCTTGACGGACTTCTGGACGGTCTCGGCGTCCTGCTTCAGGCCCGCGACGGCCTTCTCCGGGGTGGGCGGGGTGCCCTTCTGCAGGCTCTTCACGCCGACCAGCGCGAGGACCCCCGTGATGATCGCGAGCACGACCAGCACGATGAGCGCCGCGAGCCAGGGGGCGAGGCCCTCGCTGATCGCGAGGATCACGGTGGTGATCAGCACGGCGAACGTGAAGAACCCGAAGAACGCGGCGCCGGCCAGCAGCCCGATCCCGATCCCCGCGGCCTTGGCCTTCTCGGCGAGCTCGGCCTTGGCCAGGTCGATCTCCGCGCGCACCAGCCGCGCGGCCTGCTCGCTGAGTCGGCTGATGAGCTGGCCGATCGACTGCTGGTCCGGGCCGGACCCGCTGCCCGATGTCGTCGTCATCCGGTGCTCCTTCGTGGACGGGAGGCGTTCCGCCCCAGTGTGGCCCGTCCGCGTGATCTGCGCAGGTGGGACCGCCGGCGGGCCGCGCGGTGAGTGGTGCCGGTCAGTCGGTCCAGGGGTGGACGAGGTCGGCGTCGCGCGCCGGGTCCGGCGGCGGGGGCGTCGCCCGGACCCGCTCCGGCAGCAGGTGCCGGCCCCACGCGGCGAGGGCCGCCGCCGCGGCGATGAGCACCACGCCGACGATGACGGCCGCCAGCCACAGGTCGACGACGGCGGCCAGCCCGACCACCGCGGCGGTGACGAGCAGCGCCAGCCCGAAGACGGTGAGCAGCAGCGCCCCCGCGAACGCGAGGGCGCTGGGCCGGACCTCGACCGCGCGGGCGCGCACGGAGCGGGTGACCGCGTCGATCTCCGCCTGCACCGAGCGGCGCACCCGGTCCTCGACCTGCTCGATCCGCTCGCGGGTGCGCTCGGCGAGCGGCTCCGCCAGCCGGCCGAACAGGCCCCGCCGCGGTTCCTCGGCGTCGGTCACGGTGCCCTCCTCGTCGCGACGTCGGACCGCGCACCGCGTCGTCGCGGCGGCTCCGGTCCCACCTGGTTCGCCCGGTGGGACCACCCTAGTCACCGGGAGCGGTGCCCGGCGCGCGTGCGCGGCGCGCCGCCGGGCGTACCGTGCCCCCGTGGTCGGGCGCGTCGTGCGGGTGGCCCTCGTCGTCGACGAGGCGCTGTCGCGTGCCGCCCTGGCCCAGGGGCTGGAGGCCGACCCGCGGGTGGCCGTCCTGCACCGGCTCGGGGGCCGGCGGGAGGCGCTCGACCGGGTGGACCCGCGCACCGTGGACGTGCTGGTGGTGGAGGAGGCCCTCGCGGACGGGACCGGCGTCGAGCTGGGCATGCGGCTCCAGGAGCGCGACCCCGACCTGGCCGTGCTGCTGCTCTCGGGGCGGGACGCGTCGGACGTCGTGCTCGCGCTGCGGGGCCGGACCCCGCGGCCCTGGAGCCACGTGTCCCGGCGGGCGTGCCCGGACCCGGGGGCGCTGGCCCGGGCCGTCGTCGCGACCGCGGACGGCCAGGCGGTCCTCGGGCCGGGACCGGGGCCGGGAGCCGCCCCGGCCGGGGTCGCCGGGCTGACCGCGGCGCAGGGCGCGGTGCTCGCGCTCGTGGCCCAGGGCCTGTCGAACCGGGCGGCGGCGCGGGTGCTCGGGCTGTCGCCGCGGTCGGTGGAGAACCACCTGGCCGTCGTCTACCGCGCGCTGGGGGCGGCCGGGCCGGACGTGAGCCCGCGGGTGCTGGCGGCGCTGGCCTACCGCACCGGAGCCGCGCCCCGTGCGGCAGGATGAGCGACGGCCCGCACCCCCACCCGCCTCCGGGGCGGGTGGGGG
>NZ_JAKRMS010000121.1 GCF_022346185.1 Cellulomonas sp. ACRRI
CCCGGCCACCCGCGTCGCCGCGTCGACCATCGCCCCCGCCACCCCGCGTCGCGCGGACGGGTGAATCCGCTGCTCCGGACGGTCCGCCGCGTCACCCGATCGGCGCTGCGCGCGGTCCCCGAGGCGGCGCGGGCGACACGCCGAACGACACGCCGACGCGTCTCGACCATCTGGACAAATCCGGCACTGCTCGACGCGCGACGCGACCTGCGGCGATGTCGCCGTGCGGCCCCGCGGGACCCTTGACACCCCCCGCCGGTTCGATAGGTTCTCGGGAGTGGTCCGGCGAAGGCGCCGCTCGGTGAGCGCCTCAGGGGGCAGGACGTCCGGGCCACGTCGGGCTCCGACCAGGCCCGCGTGTTCACTAGAGAACGGGCGCCGCCCAGGCGGTGTCGTGCGGTACGAAGGACACGCGGGCCGGTCGGTCGGCTCCCACCCCGGAGGCGTCCGCGCCGCCGTGGCCCGGCGCGGCACCGACCGGACAGGTCGGTGCCGTACCCTGGCGCGGTGCCGCTCCGTGACCCCTCCCGCTGGTGGAGCGCGGTCCTGGCGGTCCTCGGCGGCCTGCTGACCTGGACCGCGTTCCCGGACCTCGGCTGGTGGTACGCCGCCGCGCCGGGCGTCGCCCTGCTGTTCCTCGCGATGCGGCGCGACAGCGCCCGGTGGAACGCCCTGGTCGGCTGGCTGTGGGGCCTGGCGTTCTTCGTGCCGCTGCTGACGTGGGCGGACGTCGCGGTCGGGGCGGTGCCGTGGATCGCGCTCTCGGTGGCGGAGGCGGGCTTCGTCGCCCTGTTCGGCGCCGCGTGGTCCTGGGCCCGGCGCGGCGAGGCCGTGTGGCGGCGCGCGTCGCTGCAGCTCGTCGTGTTCCCCGTGCTGTGGGTCGCGGTCGAGGAGCTGCGCGGCATGTGGCCGTTCGGCGGGTTCCCCTGGGGCCGGCTGGCGTTCTCGCAGGCGGACTCCCCGGCGCTCGCCCTCGCGCGGCTGGGTGGCGCGCCGCTGGTGTCGGGGGCCGTCGCCGCCGCGGGCGCCGCCCTCGCCCTCGCGTGGCTGGCCGCGCGCCGGTTCGCGCTGCTGCCGCTGCTCGGCCGGGTCGCCGTGGCGGTGGCGCTGGTGGTCGCGGGGCTGCTCGTGCCGACGGGCACCCGCGCCGAGGACGGCCACCTGACGGTGGGCGCCGTGCAGGGCAACGTCTCCGAGCCCGGCCTGCACGCGTTCGACAACCGCCGCGAGGTGCTGGACAACCACCTCGCGGGCACGTACGCGCTGCTCGACCAGGTCGAGCCCGGCGACCTCGACCTCGTCCTGTGGCCCGAGAACGGCACCGACATCGACCCGGAGGTGGACGCCCAGGCCGCCGCGGACATCGACGCCGCCGCCCGGGCCGTCGGTGCCCCGATGCTCATCGGCACCATCCAGTACCCGGAGTCGGGCGGCCGGTACAACACGTCGCTGCTGTGGGAGCCGGGCGTGGGCCCGGTCGCGTCGTACTCCAAGCAGCGTCCGGCGCCGTTCGCGGAGTACATCCCGCTGCGGGACCTGGTCCGGCCGTTCTCGTCCGCCGTCGACCTGGTGCGCAACGACATGCTCGCGGGCACCGAGCCCGGCGTGGTGCCGCTGGAGTCCGGGCGTCTCGGTCGCACGGTGCAGATCGGTGACGTCATCTGCTTCGAGGTCGCCTACGACGGGATCGTCCGCGAGGCCGTGCGCGAGGGCGCCGAGGTGCTCGTCGTGCAGACCAACAACGCCTCGTTCGGGTTCTCCGCCGAGTCCACGCAGCAGCTCGCGATGGCGCGGCTCCGCGCGGTCGAGCTCGGCCGGGCGACGGTCCAGGTCAGCACGGTCGGCGTCAGTGCCGTGATCGCGCCGAACGGCGCCGTCGCGCAGGACACCGAGCTGTTCACGCCCGACCAGCTCGTGGCCCGGCTGCCGCTGCGGCAGTCGCTGACGCCCGCCGCCGCCCTCGGTGGCTGGCCGAGCGGCGTCGTGGGGGCGCTGGCCGTCGTGATGACCCTGGCCGGCGCGGCGGGTGCGTGGCGGGTGCGCCGCGAGGACCGCCCGGAGGGTGCGGCGTGACGCCGGCCGGTCCCGCCCCGGCCGGGCGGGTGCTGGTCGTCGTGCCCACGTACGACGAGCGCGACAGCCTGCCACGGGCGCTGGCGGCCCTGCGGCTGCACGTCCCGGACGCGGACGTGCTCGTGGTGGACGACGCCTCGCCGGACGGCACCGGGGAGCTGGCCGAGCGGATCGCCGCCGCCGACGCCGCGGAGCGCGGGCGCACGGCCATCCACGTGCTGCACCGCACCGGCAAGCAGGGCCTCGGCACCGCGTACGTCGCGGGGTTCCGCTGGGCGCTCGACCGGGGGTACGACGCGGTCGTGGAGATGGACGCCGACGGCTCGCACCGCGCGGAGGACCTGCCGCGGCTGCTGGACCGGGTGCCGGACGCCGACCTCGTCATCGGCTCGCGCTGGGTCCGCGGCGGGCGCGTCGTCAACTGGCCGGTGCACCGCCAGCTGCTGTCCCGCGGCGCGAACGTCTACGCCTGGCTCGCGATGGGGCTGCCGGTGCGCGACGCCACGGCCGGGTTCCGGGCCTACCGCGCGGGCACCCTCGGCACCCTGGCCCTCGGCGAGGTCGCGTCGCACGGGTACTGCTTCCAGATCGACATGGCGTGGCGGGTGCTCAAGGCCGGCGGCCGGGTCGTCGAGGTCCCGATCACCTTCGTGGAGCGCGCCGAGGGCCGGTCCAAGATGAGCCGGTCGATCGTGGTCGAGGCGCTGGTGCTCGTCACGGTGTGGGGCGCGCAGGAACGGGCCCGCCAGCTGCGCGACCTCGTGCGCCGCGCGGCGGGCCGCCGGCGCTGACCCCGGGGACGACGACGGGCCCCGCACCCGAGGGTGCGGGGCCCGTGCACGGCCGTCCCGAGGTGCTCAGGCGCTCCGGCGCAGCTTGCCGGCGCGGAGCAGGTCGAGCCGCTCGTCCAGCAGCTCCTCGAGCTCCTTGATGGTGCGGCGCTCCAGCAGCATGTCCCAGTGGGTGCGCGGGGGCTTGGTGGCCTTCGGCTCCGGCTTGGACGCGTCGCGCAGCAGCGCCTCCTCGCCGCACCGGCACTCCCACACCACCGGGACGTCGGCCTCGACCGAGAACGGCAGGATGATCGTGTGCCCGTTGGGGCAGTCGTAGTACGCCTGGAGACGCGGCGCGAAGTCGACGCCCTCGTCCGTCTCCATGCTGTGGGACCCGATGCGCATACCGCGCAGGGACCGGTTCGACATCAGGGACCTCCGTGCCTTGACTTGCAGACGTATCGCTTGTTCGGCGGGTTCAACGTCCGGGGACCGTTCAGTGTTCCAGTGTGGCGTGAAGGTCCGGTGAACGCGCGGCGGGGGCGGCCGGGTGACCGCGGGCGGGGACGGGGTGCGACCGCGACGCCGCTGGTCAGCGGGCCGCCCTCGCCGTGTCACGTGCGTCACGCCGCCCGCCGGGGGCGTCAGCCGAGCGTGCTGCGGACCGCGCGACGGACCAGCTCGGCGTCGTCCGCCCCCTCGTGCCGCCACCGCCGCTGCTGCTGCGCGCCGTTGCCGCGCCGGAGCAGCGCGTCGAGGTGCTCCCGGACCCAGGGCAGGTCGCCGGTGCGCTCGAGCGCCGGGGTCACGTGCCGCACCAGCTCGTCGACGGCCTGCGCCGCGCGCACGGGGCGTCCCGTGGCGGGGCTGACCAGGTCGCCGGTCAGCCCGGAGCGCGCGGCGCGCCAGCCGGCCACCCGCACCTCCTCCGCGCGGGGCTGCGGGCCAGAATCGGTCGCGCCGTCCAGCGCCGTGTCGGCCAGTCCCCGCACCAGCGCACCGAGCAGCACCGCGTCCTCGGGATCGAGGCAGACGTCCGCGACCCGCACCTCCACGGTCGGGTACCGCGCCGACAGCCGGGCGTCGAAGTACACCATCCCGGTGTCCAGGATCGTCCCGCTCTCGACCAGGGACCGCACCGTCTCCCGGTAGGTGGCCGCGTCGCCGAACGGGGCGGTGGCGCCGGCGGTCGGCCACCGGCCCCAGACCTGCGACCGGAAGCTCTGGTACCCCGAGTCGTCCCCGCGCCAGAACGGGCTGTTCGCGGACAGCGCCAGCAGCACGGGGTTCCACCGGCGCAGGTGGTCGACGACCCGCACGCCCTCCTCGTCGTCGGCGACCTCGACGTGCACGTGGCAGCCGCAGGTCAGCTGGTCGCGCGCGGTCTGGGCGAACTCGGCCGCGATGTCCTGCGCCCGGCGGTTCACCACGACCGTCGGCTCGACGTCCCGGGGCGAGGTGGCGAGGGCCGCGATCCGGGCGCCCGCGTGCTGCGCGGAGGAGTCGGCGCGCCACCGGCCCGCGCGCACCTCCTCCAGCAGCGACCCCAGGTCGGTGCACGGGTGCGTCGACGTCTCCACCTGCTCCTGGGCGAACTCCTTCTCCAGGTTGCCGCCCGGCTCGCCCGCGTCGTCCCCGTCGCCCTGCGACGAGGCGTGCTGCAGGACGGCGGCCGCGACCGCCCGCGGCGAGCCGTCCTCCGCGACGAGCAGGAACTCTTCCTCCACACCGATCGTCCTCACGCGGGAAGTCTGACCGCCGTGCTCGCATCTGTCCTGCTGAGCGGCCTGCCCGGCGCGGGGGCGTCGAGGGTCAGTGCGGGTGGGTGGCCCGGCCGTCGAGCCAGAGGGTGGCCGACTCGTCGCGGTGCGTCCCGGTCGACCCGACGTGCTTCGTGCCGATCTGCGGGCCGTTCTTGATCACGTGCACGAGCGCCATCGCGTGCCCGCGGCCGAGGCCGTAGTCCTCGGCCAGCCAGGCGACGATCGCGCCCGCCTTCACGTCGTCGGCGGCGAGGCCCCGGGCGGTCGCCTCGTCGACGAGGGCGCGGGGGGTCTTGCCGGTCTTCTGCTCGATCGCGTCGAGGTAGGCCTGGAACGACATCGGTCGGGTCCTCTCGGTCCGGCGGGGTGCCGGGGCCGAGTGTGCCAGCGGGGCTCGCGCCGCCCGGGCGGGCGCGCCGGTCGCCGCGGGGGACCGGTGCGGCAGACTCGTCCGGTGCCCGCCGTCCGTCCTCCTCGTCGACCGGGCGGCGCCCCCGGCCCGCTGCTGGTGCTCGTCGGCCCGGCGGGCTGCGGGAAGTCGACGGCGGGCGAGGCGGCCGCGCGCCTCCTCGGCGTGCCGTTCGTCGACGCGGACGCGGTCGGCGAGCGGTACTACCGCGAGGTCGGCTGGGACCTCGACCGGCTGGTGGACCGCGTGGCGGCGGTGGGGCGGCTCGCCGCCGAGCGCGAGTGGGAGCCCGCCCGCGCGCACGCCGTCGGGCGGCTGGTCGCGGGCCACCCCGGCGCCGTCGTCGCCCTCGGGGCGGGCCATACCACGTACGGCGACCCGGCCCACCGCGAGGCGGTCCGCACCGCGCTCGCGAGAGCGGGTGCCGTGGTCCTGCTGCTCCCGGCCGCCGGGCGCGACGACGCGCTGCGGGTGCTGCGGGCGCGGGCGGTGGCGACGAAGGGCACCGACTGGGTCCGGGGCGGTCACGACTTCCTGGCCGGGTGGCTCGACGACCCCGCGGTGCGGGAGCTGGCGACCGACGTGCTGGTGACGGGTGGCGAGCCGCCCGCGCGCACGGCCCGGCGCGTCGCCGCGGTCGCACGGCGGGGAGGTCGCTGACCGCGGCCCGGGTCCCCGGGAGGTCCGGCGCGGTCGGTCCAGGGCCCGCCGGGCTACTCGTCCGGGACCCACTCCAGCAGGTCGCCCGGCTGGCAGTCGAGCACCCGGCACATCGCCTCCAGGGTGCTGAACCGCACGGCCTTGGCCCGGCCGTTCTTCAGCACGGCCACGTTCGCGGGGGTGAGCCCGACCCGCTCGGCGAACTCGCCGACGCTCATCTTGCGGCGGGCGAGCTCGACGTCGATGCGCACGACGATCGGCATCAGATCACCGCGTCCAGGTCGGTGCGCAGGGCCGTGGCCTGGCGCAGCAGCGCCCGCAGGACCAGCAGCACCAGGGCGACGACGGTGACGACGGCGGTGGAGAGGAAGAGCAGCATCGGCAGGCCGGGGTCGTCGGCGTGCAGGCCGACCCAGACGAGCACGCCGACCAGCACGAGCCAGCCCGCGGCGACCGCCCACACGATCGCGTCGACCCAGCCGAGCGACGCCTCGGTGAAGATGCGGTCGCGGCGCACCAGGGTCAGCAGCCGCCAGGTGGCGACGATCACGACCTGCACGCACAGCACCCAGAAGATCGTGATCACGGTGGCGGGCCAGCGCAGGGCGGCGTCCTCGGGGTTCTGCTCGGCGAGGTACCGGAACTGGCCGGGCAGCGACAGGGTCTGGAAGACGACCAGGATCCCGAACAGGACGACGAGGGCGAGGCGGAGCAGGGCGGTGGCCCAGCGGTCGACGGTCATGAGATCGATGATCGCGCGGAATCTATCGACAAGCAATAGATCGGCGCGGTCTGCGCCAGGTCCACGCAGATGGGGCACGGGACCCGCCCACACGGCCCGCCGCCGCGCGTAGGTTGCGGGCATGACCCGCGAGGACGCGATGCAGGAGGTCGAGCTCGACGCGGCCGGCGACGAGGGGTGGTCGGCGCCGGGCGACGCACCGGCGGAGGCCGCCCGGCGCCGGCGCCGGCGCACCCTGCTGCGCTGGTGGCCCCTCGCCGTGGTCGCGGCCGCCGCGGTCGGCGCGGGCCAGCTCGTCGCGGGCGCCCGCGAGCGCGAGCGGGTCGTCTCCGCCCGCGGGGTCGACGGGGTCGTGGACCACGACCTGGTGCCTCCGCTCGCTGTCGAGCCGCTCGCCGGAACCGAGGACGCCCCCGCCGCCCGCACCGGCATCCTCGCGGGCGACCTGCGGGTCGACGCCGAACGGCCGGTGCTCGGCGAGCCGCGCGCGGTCGTCGCCGTCGTCGCGGCGGACGGACGGCGTGCGTGGCGCACCGAGGTGGAGCCCGCCGCGCGGGCCGAGGCGCAGCCGTCGATGCAGACACCCGCCTGCTCCGCGGTCGACGAGCCGACCACCCGCGTGATCTGCCTGGTGGAGGACAGCCCCACGACCCCCGAGGCGGACGGCGCCTGGTCGGCCGGCCCGCCGACGCGCACCCGGATGCTGACGCTCGACGCGGCGACGGGTGCGGTCCTGGCGGAGCGCGAGCTCGCACCGATGGCGTCCGCGGTGGTCGACGGCGACAGCCTGCTGCTCGCGCAGGTCGACGACCAGGACGTGCTCCGGGTGACGCGCGAGGACGCCGAGGCCGTCACGGGGTCGGTGGGCGCCCCGTCGTGGTCGACGGTCCTGGCGAACGGGCCCCTCGACGGTGGTGGGTGGGGCACCCCGGGGATCTGGGTGGACCGGGGGCACCTCGTCGTCGGCTCCGCGGTCGCGTCCTGGGTGCTCGACCCCGACGACGGCACCGTCGTGACGGCCGGCAGCCGGGTCTGGGTCGGCCGGACCGGTGCGCTGCTGTCCTGGAGCGGGGACGACGCCGTGGTCCGGCTGCTCGCGTCCGACGGCACGGGCGGTGCGCGGGTCTCCGGGACGCCGGTGTGGCTCGCGGTGGACGACGGCAGCGCCCCGGGCCTCGAGCTGCTGTCCCGGGTGGTCGACGGCGGCCGGCGGCTCTCGGCCGTCGTCGCGGTGACCGGCGAGGTCGTCTGGGAGCGGGCGTCCGACGACGACACCGACGGCGCGCTGATCCTGCTCGGTGGCGTGCTCTACGGCGCGGACGGCACCACGGTGTGGGCGGTCGACGCCGCCGACGGGCGTCAGATCTGGCGCACCCCGCGCGAGCCGGACGCCGACGGCACGCCGCTGACGGACCTCACCGGGGACTGGCTGCGCACGCTGACCGACGGCCGCCGCCTGCTGCTGCAGCAGACGACGGCCGACGGGCCGGTGCTGGTCGCGTGGTCGCTCGCGTCGGGGGAGCGGCTGTGGGCGGAGCCCATGCCGGCCGAGGTCGGCCCGTTCCTCCAGGTCGTGGACGGCGCGCTGGTGGGTGGCACCGAGACCCCGCTGCGCATCGGCGGCTGACCCCTCCCGGTGGCGCCGCACCGGTCCTAGGGTGGCCCCATGCCGGACGCCGAGCACGGCCCCGCGGCCCCCGAGCCGTTCACCTCGCGCACCGACCCCGCGGCGCTCGCCGACCTGCGCGCCCGGCTGCGCGCCACCCGGTGGCCGGACGTCCCCGAGGACGCGGGCTGGTCGCAGGGGGTCGACGTCACCTGGCTCCGCGACCTGGTCCGCACCTGGGCGGAGGAGTTCGACTGGCCCGCCCGCGAGGCCGAGCTGAACCGGCTGCCCCGGTACCGGGTCCGGGTCGGCGGCCACCGGGTGCACCTGGTGCACGCCCGCGCCGTCGCCCCCGCGGGGCCGGTGCTGCCCGTGGTCCTGACCCACGGGTGGCCGGACTCCTTCTGGCGGTACTCCGAGGTCGTCGACCTGCTCGCGGACCCCGGCGCGCACGGTGCCGACCCGGCGGACGCCTTCGACGTCGTCGTGCCGGACATCCCGGGGTTCGGCTACTCCGACCCTCCGGCGCGGGCCCTGGACTCGATCGCGGTCGCCGGGCTGTGGGCCGAGCTGATGACCACGCTCGGCTACGACAGGTTCGGCGCGGCGGGCGGCGACATCGGCAGCCACGTGACCCGGTACCTCGGGCTGGACCACCCCGACCGGGTCGTGGCCGTGCACCGCACCGACGCGGGCGTGCCCCGGCCTCAGGACGACCCCGCGACCCTCACCCCGCAGGAGCGGGACTGGCTGGACGACGTCGCCGGGTGGGTCGCGACCGAGGGCGCGTACGCGGTGCTGCACCGGACCAAGCCGCAGACGCAGGCGGTGGGCCTCACCGACTCGCCCGCGGGCCTCGCGGCCTGGGTGGGGGAGAAGCTCCGGTCCTGGAGCGGGGGCGGCGGCGACCCCGAGGGGTCGCTCACCCGGGACCAGATCCTCACGAACCTCACGATCTACTGGCTCACGGGGACCATCGGGTCGTCGATGCGGATGTACCGGGCCAACGCCGCGATCCCGCCCGAGCAGCTGGCCCGCCGCGTCGAGGTGCCGTCGGGGTTCTCGATCTTCGCCGGCGACGTCCTCCGGCCCCCGCGCGCGTGGCTGGAGCGGACCGCCCACGCGGTGCGGATCACCGAGCCGCCCCGCGGCGGGCACTTCGCGCCCATCGAGCAGCCCGAGGCCTACGCCCGCGAGCTGCGGGACTTCTTCCGGCCCTACCGCGCGGCGCTGGCGGACTGAGCGGGACAGGACGCGGCACGCACGCGGCCCCGGGGACGGCGGGGCGCGGCACCGAGGTCCTTGCGCGCCGTCGCGCGGCCCGTCAGGCTGGACCGCCACCTCCCGTCCACGTCCGCGCCCGACCCAGCAGGGAGACCCGATGCCGACGTCGCACGTCGCCGACAGCCACGACCTGATCCGCGTGCGGGGCGCGCGGGAGAACAACCTCAAGGACGTCGACGTCGAGATCCCGAAGCGCCGGCTCACCGCGTTCACCGGGGTGTCGGGCTCGGGCAAGAGCTCGTTGGTGTTCGCGACGATCGCCGCGGAGTCGCAGCGGATGATCAACGAGACCTACAGCGCCTTCGTGCAGGGCTTCATGCCGACCCTGGCGCGCCCGGACGTCGACGTGCTCGACGGGCTGACGACCGCGATCATCGTCGACCAGGAGCGGATGGGGGCGAACCCGCGGTCCACCGTCGGCACGGTGACCGACGCCAACGCGATGCTGCGGATCGTGTTCAGCCGGCTCGGGCAGCCGCACATCGGCTCGCCGCAGGCGTTCTCGTTCAACGTCGCCTCGGTCAGCGGCGCCGGCGCGGTGACCTTCGACAAGGGCGGCGTGCAGACCAAGGAGCGCCGGGAGTTCAGCGTCACCGGCGGCATGTGCCCCCGGTGCGAGGGCCGCGGCGACGTCCAGGACTTCGACCTGACCCAGCTGTACGACGCGGACAAGTCGCTCGCCGGCGGCGCGCTCACCGTGCCGGGCTACACGATGGACGGCTGGTACGGGCGCATCTTCGCCGGCAGCGGGTTCTTCGACATGGACAAGCCGATCCGCGACTTCACGAAGCGGGAGCTGGCCGACCTGCTGCACAAGGAGCCGACGAAGATCAAGGTCGAGGGCATCAACCTCACCTACGAGGGGATCATCCCCAAGATCCGCAAGTCGATGCTCGCCAAGGACGTCGACGCGATGCAGCCGCACATCCGGGCGTTCGTGGAGCGGGCGGTCACGTTCACCACCTGCCCCGAGTGCGGCGGCACCCGGCTCAACGAGGGCGCGCGGTCCTCGAAGATCCGCGGGATCAGCATCGCGGACGCGTGCGCCATGCAGATCAGCGACCTCGCGGCCTGGGTCCGGGGCCTGGAGGAGCCGTCGGTCGCGCCGCTGCTGGAGGCCCTCGGGGAGACGCTGGACTCGTTCGTGGAGATCGGTCTGGGCTACCTGTCGCTGGACCGCCCGTCGGGGACGCTGTCGGGCGGTGAGGCGCAGCGCACCAAGATGATCCGGCACCTCGGGTCCTCGCTCACCGACGTGACCTACGTGTTCGACGAGCCGACCATCGGCCTGCACCCGCACGACATCCAGCGGATGAACGAGCTGCTGCTCCGGCTGCGGGACAAGGGCAACACGGTCCTGGTCGTGGAGCACAAGCCCGAGGCGATCGCCGTCGCGGACCACGTGGTCGACCTCGGACCCGGGGCGGGGACGGGCGGCGGCCAGATCGTGTTCCAGGGGAGCGTCGAGGAGCTGCGCCGCAGCGGCACGCTCACCGGGCGGCACCTGGACGACCGGGCCTCGCTCAAGCCCACCGTCCGGTCCCGGTCCGGGGTGCTCGAGGTCCGCGGTGCTTCCTCGCACAACCTCAAGGACGTCGACGTCGACCTGCCGCTCGGCGTGCTGACCGTGGTCACCGGCGTGGCCGGGTCGGGCAAGTCGTCGCTGATCCACGGGTCGGTGTCGAAGCGGGACGGCGTGGTGGCGATCGACCAGGGCGCGATCCGCGGGTCGCGGCGCAGCAACCCCGCGACCTACACCGGGCTGCTGGAGCCGATCCGCAAGGCGTTCGCCAAGGCCAACGGCGTGAAGCCCGCGCTGTTCTCGGCCAACTCCGCCGGCGCCTGCCCGACCTGCAACGGGGCGGGCGTCGTGTACACCGACCTCGGCATGATGGCCGGCGTCGCGACGACGTGCGAGGAGTGCGAGGGCCGCCGGTTCCAGGCGTCGGTCCTCGAGTACACGCTCGGCGGCAAGGACATCAGCCAGGTGCTCGCGATGTCGGTCACCGAGGCGGAGGCGTTCTTCGGCGACGGCGAGGCACGCACCCCGGCGGCCCACGCGGTGCTGGACCGGCTCGCCGACGTGGGGCTGGGGTACCTCAGCCTGGGACAGCCGCTCACCACGCTGTCCGGCGGCGAGCGGCAGCGGCTGAAGCTCGCGACGCACATGGGCGAGAAGGGCGGCGTGCTCGTGCTCGACGAGCCCACCACCGGCCTGCACCTGGCGGACGTGGAGCAGCTGCTCGCGCTGCTAGACCGGCTGGTCGACTCCGGGAAGTCGGTCATCGTGATCGAGCACCACCAGGCCGTCATGGCCCACGCCGACTGGATCGTCGACCTCGGGCCGGGCGCCGGGCACGACGGCGGCCGGGTGGTGTTCGAGGGCACGCCGGCGGACCTGGTCGCGGCGCGGTCGACGCTCACCGGGGAGCACCTGGCGGCGTACGTGGGGGCCTGACCGGGGTCCGGCTCAGGCCACCGGGACCGACGCGACCGCCTCGATCTCGACCAGCACACCCGGTCGCGACTCGGGCACCGACACCACGGTCACCGCGGTGCGACGCCGCCCCCACACCGCGGCGCTGGCCTCGAACGCCGCCGTCGGGTCGACGCCCGCGGTGAGGAAGATCCGCAGGATCGCGACGTGGTCGGCGTCGGTGCCCGCCTCGGCGAGCACGGCGAGGACGTTGCGCAGCGCCTGCTCGGTCTGGGGGCCGAGGCCGTCGAGCAGGGTGCCGTCGGCGTCGAGGCCGTTCTGGCCGCCGACGTACAGCGTGGGGCCCGGGGGCAGCACCATCCCCTGCGCGAACGCCGGGCTGCGCACCATCCCGGGCGGATCGACCGGGACAGGACGGGCATCGGGGTGGGTGGACATCGTCGGCTCCCTCCGTCGGAGGACCCCAGCATGCCGCGGCCCACTGACAGCGACCCCGGCCGGGTGCGTCGCGGGTGCTCGGGCGGGCGCGCGGTGGCGGCTGCTATCGGGGGACGACGGCGGCCGTCGTGGGTGCTCCGGGCGGGCGCGCGGTGGCGGCTGCTGCGGGGGGGACGACGGCGGCCGTCGCGAGTGCTCGGGCGGGCGCGCGGTGGCGGCTGCCACGGGCGGACGCCGGCCGCGCGAGGGGCGCGTCAGAACGGTGGGGGTGCGTCGTAGGGGTCGGTGGTGGCGTCGTGGGTGTGGCCGGTGCCGGGTCGGGTGAGGTACCGGTGCCCGGCGGGGGTGATCCACTCGAACAGCCCGGGGGCGATCTGGCGTAGCCGGAACCCGCCGTCGGTCTTCAGGCGGTGGTGCCGGTGGCACAGCGGGCTGAGGTTGTCCGCGTCGGTGCGGCCCAGCGGTGTGTCCGGTGGGTCGCCGGGTTGGGGGTGGTACTCGATGGTGTGGTCGAGGTCGGCGTAGCGGGCCGGGACGGTGCACCCGGGTGCGACGCAGGTGGTGTCCCGGGTGCGGACGAACTCCACGAGGCCGGCGGGTGGTCGGTAGCGCTGGCGTCCGACGTCCAGGACCTGGTGGGTGGCGGGGTCGGTGATGATGCGCCGCCAGATGCCGCCGTCGGCCAGGGCGCGGGCGCGTACGGCGTCGATGGGGCCGTAGCCGTGGAGGTCGGCGGGGTGGTCGTCCAGGCCCAGGAGGGTGGAGGCGGCGATGGTGAGGTTGACCTCGGCGCCGGGGCGTCCGGCGCAGCGGGTGCAGCTGCGACGCGCGGCGGCGGTCGTGGGGTCGGTCGCGGGCACGCCCGGGACCGGCACGGCCGGCGCGGGCT
>NZ_JAKRMS010000122.1 GCF_022346185.1 Cellulomonas sp. ACRRI
GGAGGGGGAGCGTGCCCGACCACACGACGCCCGCCCCGCAGGCCCGCACCGGCGCCCTGCCCGCCACCACCGCCGCCGCCGTGCGCGACCTCGCCGCCGCCGCGGGCGCCCACGACGGCGTCGCCCCGCTGTCCGAGCAGCCGCTGCTCTGGCTAACCGGCGGTGGCCCGGACGTCGTGCACCTGCTGGTCGGCGACGACGCCGCGACCACGGGCTACGCCCAGGTCGACCTCCGCGACCCGGCCCTGGCCACCGCGGAGGTCGTCGTCGCCCCGGGCGCGCGCCGCCGCGGCACCGGCACCGCCCTGCTCGACGCCGCCCTGGCCGCCACCCGCGCCCGCGGCGGGGACGCCGTGTCCGTGTGGGCGCACGGCGACGTCGCGCCCGCCCGGGCGCTCGCCGCGGCCCGCGGCCTGCCGGCCGTCCGCGAGCTGTGGCAGATGGCCCTCGACCCGCTGGTGGCCCCGGACCCGGGCACGGCACCGCTGCCGGCCGGCGTCACGGTGCGCGCCTTCGAGCCCGGGCACGACGAGGACGCGTGGGTCGCCGTCAACGCGCGCGCGTTCGCCCAGCACCCCGAGCAGGGCCGGCTGACCCGCGCGGACCTCGAGGCGCGGGAGGCGGAGCCGTGGTTCGACCCCGCCGGGTTCCTGCTCGCCGAGGAGGACGGGCGGCTCGTCGCCTTCGGGTGGACCAAGGTCGCCGAGCCGGGCGAGGGCGAGATCTACGCGCTGGGCGTCGACCCCGCCGCGCAAGGCCGGCGCCTCGGACCCGCGCTCACCGCGCGCATGCTGGCGCACCTCGCGGGGCGCGGCGTGCCGCGCGCGGTGCTCTACACCGAGGGGGAGAACGCGCCGGCGATCCGGGTGTACCGGGCGGCGGGGTTCACGCGGTCGGCGGTGGACGTGGTGTACCGCCTGGGGTGACCCGGTGCGCGGCCGCGGCCCGCCCCGTCAGGCCTCGATCACGACCTTGCCGATCGTGCGGCCCGACTCGACCAGCCGGTGCGCCTCCCGCAGCGTCTCGGGCGTCAGCCCGCGCAGCCGCGTCGTGGCGGTGGTCCGCAGCCGCCCGTCGTCCACGAGCGACGCCACCCGGTCGAGCAGGTGGTGCTGCTCGACCAGGTCGGGGGTCTGCTGGACGGGGCGCGTGAACATCAGCTCCCAGTGCCAGGCGATCGACTTGGCCTTGAGCGGGACGACGTCGAGGGTCCCGGGGTCGTCGATCGCGACGACGGAGCCGAACGGGCGGAGCAGGTCCGCGTAGAGCGGGACCTGCCCGGCGGAGTGGGCGGTGATCACGGCGTCCAGGCCGTCCGGGGCCGCCTCGCGCACCTGGGCGCGCAGGTCGCCGCGGTGGTCGACGACGGCGTCGGCCCCGAGCGAGGTCACCCAGTCGACGCCCTCGGGCCGCGACGCGGTGGCGATGGTGCGCACGCCGGGCAGCAGCGCCTCGGCGAGCTGCAGCACCATCGACCCGACGCCGCCGGTCGCCCCCACGACGAGCAGGGTGCCGGTCGAGCCCTCGGTGAGCCGCAGCCGGTCCACCAGCATCTCCCAGGCCGTGATCGAGGTGAGCGGGAGCGCCGCGGCGTCGGCGTCCGGGAGCGACGCCGGGGCGTGCCCGACGATCCGCTCGTCGACGACGTGCAGCGCGGCGTTCGTCCCGGGCCGGTCGATGGTGCCGGCGTGGAACACCCGGTCGCCGGGCGCGAACAGCGTGACCGCGGGTCCGACCTCGCGCACCGTGCCCACCGCGTCGAAGCCCAGCACGAGCGGGGCGCCGTCCGGGCGGAAGGACGCGCGGCGCTTGACGTCCACGGGGTTCACCGAGACGGCGGCCACCTCGACCAGCAGGTCGTGCGGGCGCAGCTCCGGCAGCGCGGCGTCGACGGCGACGAAGGCGTCCGGGTCGTCGACGGGCAGCGGGCGCAGGGAGGCGATGGCGGGGGTGGTGCGCGTCGTGGTCATGTCCCGCACTGTGCGCCCGGCCGCCTGGTTACCGTCAAGGGCACCTGGTACCCGGAAGGTACTGTCGGCCTCGTGCCCGCCCTCCGCCACGCGCCGACCTGCGACCGGAACGACGTCTACGCCGCCGCGTGCCCGTGCCGGGAGATGCTCGACCTGCTCGCCAACAAGTGGTCCGCCCTCGCGATCGGCGCGCTGGACGACGGGCCGCTGCGGTTCGGCGAGCTGCGCGCGCGGCTCGAGGGGATCAGCCCCAAGGTGCTGACCGCGACCCTGCGCCGGCTGGAGGAGCACGGCCTGCTGACGCGGACGGTGTTCGCCGAGGTCCCGCCCCGGGTCGAGTACGCCCTCACCCCGCTGGGGGTCAGCGCGGGCGCGCCGCTCGCGCACCTGCGCGACTGGGTCGAGCAGCACGTGGGCCACGCCGCGCCGTAGCCGCGGGGCAGGGGTCGGCCTTCGGTCACCCGTCGGACACCTCCTGGTGCCACCATGTGGGGATGACCGACGCCACCTCCTCCGACGGCACGCCCCGCAAGGCGAGCACGCGCCGCCCCGCGTCCGCCGCCACGGCGGCCGCCGGCCGCACCAGCACGAGCACGGGCCGCGCCTCCGCCCGGGGCGGCGGCGCCCGGTCCGGCGGCGCCCGCACCGCGGCGTCCCGGTCGCGCGGTGCCGCCGCGGCGGTGCCCGCGCAGCCGGCCACCCCCGAGGCCGACGGCCAGCCCGGCCAGCGTCCCCGCACGCTCGCCCCGGAGCTGGCCGCGCACATCGCCGAGCACATCGAGATGCCGGTCGACCGCCACGTCCCCGCCGCGGAGCCGCCCGCCGAGGTCGCCGCGCTGCCCGCCGACCGGTTCCTGGACCGCGAGGTCAGCTGGCTGGCGTTCAACCAGCGGGTCCTGGAGCTCGCGGAGGACGAGACGCAGCCGCTGCTGGAGCGCGTGCGCTACCTGGCGATCTTCGCGTCGAACCTGGACGAGTTCTTCATGGTCCGGGTCGCCGGCCTGAAGCGCCGCATCGCCACCGGCCTGGCCGTCACGGCGGCGTCGGGCCTGAGCCCGCGCCAGGTGCTCGAGGCGATCAG
Source organism: Cellulomonas sp. ACRRI (assembly GCF_022346185.1). Lineage (GTDB taxonomy): Bacteria > Actinomycetota > Actinomycetes > Actinomycetales > Cellulomonadaceae > Cellulomonas. The sequence continues at coordinate 3,052 of NZ_JAKRMS010000122.1, forward strand.
CGTGCGCGCGCACGAGCTCGCGGCCCGGCACGCCCAGGTGTTCGCCGACCAGGTGCAGCCGGAGCTGGCGACCCAGGGCATCACCCTCGTGCGCTGGGAGCAGCTCGGCGAGGCCGAGCAGGACCGGCTGCGCAAGTACTTCCGGAAGCAGATCTTCCCGGTGCTGACCCCGCTGGCGGTCGACCCGGCGCACCCGTTCCCGTACATCTCGGGCCTGTCCCTGAACCTGGCCGTCGTGGTGGTGAACCCGTCGACGGGCAAGGAGCACTTCGCGCGGGTCAAGGTGCCGCCGCTGCTCCCCCGGTACATCGCGGTGGACTGGCGCGGGCGGCCGACCGACGCGGCCGGTTCGACCGACCGCGGCCCGATGTCGTTCGTGCCGGTCGAGGACGTGATCGCCCAGCACCTCGACCAGCTGTTCCCCGGCATGGAGATCAGCGAGCACCACACGTTCCGCGTCACCCGCAACGAGGACGTCGAGGTCGAGGAGGACGACGCGGAGAACCTGCTCCAGGCGATGGAGAAGGAGCTGCTGCGCCGGAAGTTCGGCCCGCCGGTGCGCCTGGAGATCGCGGACTCGATCAGCCCGCGCATCCGGTCGCTGCTGGTGCGCGAGCTCGGCGTCGCGGAGGACGAGGTCTACGAGCTGCCCGCGCCGCTCGACCACACCGGCCTGAACCTCATCGCCGACCTGGACCGGGCGGACCTGCAGTACCCGCGGTTCGTGCCGACGACGCACCGGTTCCTGGCCGAGGTGGAGAGCGCGAACCCGACGGACGTGTTCGCGGCGATCCGCGCGCGCGACATCCTGCTGCACCACCCCTACGACTCGTTCTCGACGTCGGTGCAGACCTTCCTGGAGCAGGCCGCCGCCGACCCGAAGGTGCTGGCGATCAAGCAGACGCTCTACCGGACCTCGGGCGACTCCCCGATCGTGGACGCGCTGATCGACGCCGCCGAGGCGGGCAAGCAGGTGCTCGCGCTCGTCGAGATCAAGGCCCGGTTCGACGAGCAGGCCAACATCGAGTGGGCGCGCAAGCTGGAGCAGGCCGGCGTGCACGTGGTCTACGGCATCGTGGGGCTCAAGACCCACGCCAAGCTGTCGCTGGTGGTGCGCCAGGAGTCGGACGGCCTGCGCCGGTACTGCCACGTCGGCACGGGCAACTACAACCCGAAGACCGCGCGGATCTACACCGACCTCGGCCTGCTCACCTGCGACCCCGACGTCGGCCAGGACCTGACCCGGCTGTTCAACCAGCTGTCCGGCTACGCGCCGAAGTCGCGGTTCCACCGGCTGCTGGTCGCCCCGCGCTCGGTGCGGTCGGGTCTGGTCGAGCGGATCGACCGCGAGGCGCAGGCCGCTCGCGAGGGCCGGCCGGCCTGGATCAAGATCAAGGTCAACTCGATGGTCGACGAGGAGACCATCGACGCGCTGTACCGGGCCTCGCAGGCGGGCGTACCCGTCGACCTGTGCGTGCGCGGCATCTGCGCGATGCGGCCCGGCGTGCCGGGGCTGTCCGAGACGGTGCGGGTGCGGTCGATCCTGGGCCGGTTCCTGGAGCACTCCCGGGTGTTCGCGTTCGCCGCGGACGCCGGGGTCACCGAGGAGGTGGCCGACATCGGCCGCGAGGGCGGGACGCTGCTCCCGGGCCCGGAGGTCTACATCGGGTCGGCCGACCTGATGCACCGCAACCTGGACCGCCGGGTCGAGGCGCTGGTCCGGCTGTCCGACCCGGACCAGGTCGCCGAGCTCGTCGGCCTGCTGGACGAGTCGATGGCCGACACCACCTCGTCGTGGCACCTCGGTGCCGACGGCGCGTGGACCCGGCACGCGCAGGGCCCCGACGGGCCGCTGCGCGACCTGCAGTCGACGCTGATCTACCGCCAGCGCCGCCGGCTGGGCGCGGGCCGGTGAGCGCCGGGCCCACCGCGCTCGTCCGGGCGGCGGGCGCCCTGGTGTGGCGCGTCCGGCAGGGGCGCCTGCAGGTCGTGCTCGTGCACCGGCCGCGGTACAAGGACTGGTCCTGGCCGAAGGGCAAGCTCGAGCCGGGCGAGCACGTGACGACCGCGGCGGTCCGGGAGGTCGAGGAGGAGGCCGGGCTCGAGATCGTGCTCGGCCGGCCCCTGCCCGGGCTGGAGTACGCGCTCTCGGACGGCCGGCGCAAGCGGGTGCACTACTGGGCCGCGCAGGTCGCCGGTCGCCCGGACCGCCCCGCGGTGCACGCGCGCCCGCCGGCCGCGCACGCGTCGAAGGACGAGATCGACGCGGTGCGCTGGGCGGACGCGGACGTGGCCCGCAAGCGGCTGACCCGCGCGGACGACCGCGTCCCGCTCGACGCCCTGGTGGCGGCCCACGAGGCGGGCACGCTGGACACCCGCGCGGTCCTGGTCGTGCGACACGGCCGGGCCCGGAGCCGGTCGTCGTGGAAGGGCGAGGAGGGCACCCGCCCGCTGACCGACGTCGGCCGGCTGCAGGCCGGCGCGCTGGTCCCGGTGCTGTCCGCGTACGGCGTCGCCGAGGTGGTCACGAGCCCCTGGCTGCGCTGCTGCGCGACCGTCGAGCCCTACGCGACGGCCGCGGGGCTGACGCCCGACCGGCGCGACCCGCTCACGGAGGCGGACCACGCCGACTCGCCGGAGAAGACCGCCGAGACCGTGGCCGCGGTGCTGCGCACCCGGTCGGACCTCGCGCTGTGCACGCACCGTCCGGTGCTGCCGACGGTGCTGGACGTGGTGCGGGCGCACGCCCCCGCGGCCGTCCGGCGTCGGCTCCCGGCAGAGAACCCGTACCTGCGGCCCGGGCAGGTCCTCGTGTGCCACGTCGTCCGGCCCCACGGCGGCGCCCCGGACGAGGTGCGGGTCGAGGACGTCGAGCTGCACACCCCGCTGGGCAGCTGACCCGGTCGACGACGGACGGCGCGCCGCCCCTGCCGGGGTCGGCGCGCCGTCGGTCGTCTCCGGGCCGGGCTCAGATCGCGGAGCCCTCCAGCGACCCCGTGACCGGCTCCTCGGTCATGAGGATGCACTGCACGACGCGGTCGCCGTTCTCCCAGGACACCTCGCTCGGGGTGAGCGGGCCGGCGCCGAGGCTCGAGGACTCGTAGGCCAGGCCGACGAACGGCTCGAACGAGTCGAGGCAGAACTGCTCCGCCTGCGCGTCGATGTCCGCCGGGTACTCGTCGCCGGACAGGCTCGTCTCCGCGTAGACCTCGCCGTCGTGCTCCTCGCCGCAGGGGACCGTCGGCAGCGACTGGACCTGGGTGTCGGTCACGTCGGCGACGCTCAGGCAGTCGCCCACCTGGAGCGAGAACACGTCGGCCTCGGCCGCGGCGGTGATCTCGCCGGTCGACTCGTCGCGCTGGGCCTCGTCCGCCCCGCAGGCCGACAGCGCGAGCGCGGCGCCCGCCGCCAGGGACACAGCGGATATCCAGCGTACGGTCAGGTTCTTCGCAGTCATGGGGACGAGTGAATCGTGTGCGCGGGCGGGTGTCCAGTTCGTCCGCCCCCGTCCGGGACCGTCCGGGCGGCCACGGGCCGCGGCCGGCTCAGTTGAGGAACGGGCTCAGCGCGAAGTAGACCAGCGCGGCGACCGCCGCGGCCGCGGGGATCGTGAGCACCCAGGCGACGCCGATGTTCTTCGCGACGCCCCACCGGACCGCCGACAGCCGCTTGGTCGCGCCGACGCCCATGATCGCCGAGGTGATCGTGTGCGTCGTCGACACCGGCGCGTGCAGCGCGAACGCGTTCACGTACAGCACCACGGCGGAGACCGACTCGGCGACGAACCCGCGGGCCGGGTCGAGCTCGATGATCTTCCGGCCCAGGGTGCGCATGATGCGCCAGCCGCCGGAGTAGGTGCCGAGCGAGATCGCGGTGGCGGCGGCCAGCTTCACCCAGAGCGGGATGCCCTCGTCCGGGTCCGCCCACCCGACGGTGAGCAGCGCCATGAAGATCACGCCCATGGTCTTCTGCGCGTCCTGCAGGCCGTGGCCGAGCGCCATCGCGGCGGCCGACACGGTCTGCGCCAGGCGGAACCGCCGGGTCGTCCGCGACGGCGACGCGTTCCGGATGAGCCAGAGCAGGCCGACCATGACGAGGAACGCCAGGAAGAACCCGATCAGCGGCGAGAAGACCATCGGCAGGACGACCTTGTCGACGATCGCCGAGCCGTAGATCATCAGGCCGCCCGCGAGGCCGGCGCCCACGAGGCCGCCGATGAGCGCGTGCGTCGAGGAGGACGGCAGGCCCAGCCACCACGTGATGAGGTTCCACACGATCGCGCCGACGAGCGCGCAGAGCACGACGACGAGGGCCTGGTGCGGTGACGCGTCGCCGAGGTCGACGATCGACGTGGCGATCGTCTCCGCGACCTCGGTCCCGAGCAGGGCGCCGGTGAAGTTCATGACGGCGGCCATGAGCAGCGCGGCCCGCGGCGTCAGCGCGCGCGTCGACACCGAGGTGGCGATCGCGTTGGCGGCGTCGTGGAAGCCGTTGGTGTAGTCGAAGCCGAGGGCCAGCGCGACCACGACCACGACGAGCGCGAGTTCCACCGGGGCTCAGGACTCCTTGAGCGCGATGGTCTCGACCATGTTCGCGACCTTCTCGAACGCGTCGGCGGCGTCCTCGAGCTTCTCGACGACCTCCTTGAGCTTCATCAGGAGGATCGGGTCGGTGATCTCGTCGAACATCTGCGCGAGGAGCTTGCGGTGCGACTTGTCCGCCTGGTTCTCGAGCCGGTTGACCTCGACCCAGTACTCGGCGAGGTTCTCCATCGAGCGCAGCCGGGGCATCGCCTCGGCGGTCAGCTCGGCCGAGCGCTGCAGCACCTGCACCTGGTCGGCGACGCGCGGGGGCAGCTCGTCGATCTTGTACAGCACGATGAGGTCGGCGGCCTCCTCCATGAAGTCCATGCAGTCGTCGAGCGCCGACGCCAGGCCGTAGATGTCGTCCCGGTCGAACGGCGTCACGAACGTCTGGTTCAGCCGCCGCATGATCGAGTGCGTCGCCTCGTCGGCGAGGTGCTCCGCCTCGCTCATCTGCTTGGCGAGCGCCTTGCGGGTCGCGCGGTCCGCGCCCAGCAGCTCGGCCAGCAGGTTGGCTCCGGTGACCAGGTGCGCCGCGGACGCGGCGAGGAGGTCGAAGTACGAGGTGTCGCGCGGGGTGAGGCGCAGGCGCACGGGAGGCTCCGGCAGGAGTTGGGCTTGGTCAGGCACAGGCTAGGGCAGCCGCGGGGTGAACTCACAACCCCGCCGGTGAACGCGCGGTGGACGCCCGGCGTCCTGAGCGTGACGCACGGCCGCCCGGCGCGCACGTGGGACGGAGGTCACACGCGCGCACCGGGCGGGGAGGGTGAGGACGCCGGACCGGGAAGCGCCTCTCGGCGCGAGGCCGCTCGGAGCGGCTTGAGTTGGAGCCCGGGGCTACCGCGGCCCGGCGTCGGGGACGAGTTTACGCGCCGCGGGGGGTGCGCGTCCTGGGCGGGGCGGGTGAGCATGTTCACGGCGCGGGCGGGAACACGCCGGCGCCGGCTCACTCCAGCGAGCCGGTCCGCCACAGGTGCGCCGCCTGCTCCAGCTCCTCGGCCGTCCGGACCAGCGAGCCCGCGCTCCGGGTGAGCCGCGCGGAGGCGTCGTCGCCGGTGAGGTCGAGGTGGTCGGCGTCGAACGCCGCACCCGTGGCGAGCACCCGGCAGAACGCCGCGCCCCGCTCCAGGGTGACGGCCAGGTCCCCGGTCCACACGCCCGACAGCACCGCGTCCAGCAGCACCCGCAGCTCCTCGGGCCCGGGCGGGCTGACGACCCCGACGACGACGTGGTGCACCGGCGCCGCCTCCAGCCCGAGGCGGTAGCGGTCCGCGAGGGTCGCCGGGTCGCGCCGCACCCACTCGCGCAGCACGTACAGCCGCCACAGCGTGCCGGGCAGCGTCGTGGCGGGGCTGTCGGACCACAGCGCGGCGACGACGTCGAGCCCCTCCGTCTCGACCAGCCGGACCAGCCGCTCGACCAGCGCGGGATCCTCCTCGCCCTCCGCGCGCCCCCGGTGCACGATCGCGGCGGCCGTGGTGTGGGCGACCTGCGAGCGCAGGGCGGGGTCCACGTCGCCGGGCAGCTGGTCGGCGTCGCGGGGGTCGAGCATCGCGGGGCGGCGGAACCGCGGGCGGTCGTGGGACGTCACCCGTCGATTGTCCGCCGGATCGGGGCGCACGTCGCGACCGACGACCGCGCACGCAGCCCGTCGTGCGCCGCGGCGCGCGACGGGTTACGGTTCCCGCCGCGCACCGCCGCCCGACCTTCCGGGTGCGGGATGCGCTGCGCGGGTGAAAGGTGAGAAGGCCTCGACCGGCGCCCGACGACGTGCTCCGGCCCAGGTGTTCCCTCGCAGGACGAAGCGGAGCAAGGAGAGACGTCATGGCCGAGAGCAGTGCCCGACCCTCGGCGGGCAGGCACCCGTCGCACAACAAGGCGATCGGCCTCGCGGTCGCCGCCGCGGTCGGCGGCTTCCTGTTCGGTTTCGACTCGTCCGTGATCAACGGCGCGGTCGACGCGATCCAGGACCAGTTCGAGCTGGGCGCCACCCTCACCGGGTTCGCCGTCGCCGTCGCGCTGCTCGGCTGCGCCGTCGGCGCCTGGGCGGGCGGCCGGCTCGCGGACCACTGGGGCCGCACCAGGGTCATGGTGCTGGGCGCCGTGCTGTTCTTCGTGTCCTCGATCCTGTCCGCGATCGCGTTCAGCGTCTGGGACCTGATCATCTGGCGCATCCTCGCCGGCGTCGGCATCGGCATCGCCTCGGTGATCGCCCCGGCCTACATCGCGGAGATCGCCCCCGCCGCGCTGCGCGGCCGGCTGGGCTCGCTGCAGCAGCTCGCGATCACGCTCGGCATCTTCGCCGCCCTGCTCTCCGACCAGCTGCTGCAGGAGGCCGCGGGCGGCGCGTCCGAGGAGCTGTGGCTGGGGTGGGAGGCCTGGCGCTGGATGTTCCTGGTCGCCGTCGTGCCCGCCGCGGTCTACGGCATCCTCGCGCTGCGCATCCCGGAGTCCCCGCGGTACCTGGTCGCGAAGGGCCGCCGCGACGAGGCGGTCGCCGTCCTGCAGAGCGTGCTCGGCCCGGACGAGGACGCGCGCGAGCGGGTCGCCCAGATCGAGAAGACGATCGAGAAGGACAAGGAGCTCGAGGAGCAGGCGACCCTGCGCGGACCGCGCTTCGGCCTGCTGCCCGTGGTCTGGGTCGGCATCCTGCTGTCGGTCTTCCAGCAGTTCGTCGGCATCAACGTGATCTTCTACTACTCGACGACCCTGTGGCAGGCGGTCGGCTTCGACGAGAGCCAGTCGTTCCTGGTGTCGACGATCACCTCGGTCACCAACGTGGCCGTCACGTTCATCGCGATCGCCCTCATCGACAAGGTCGGCCGCCGGCCGATCCTGCTCACCGGCTCGGCCGGCATGACGATCTCCCTGGCGGTGATGGCGCTCGCGTTCACCCAGGCGTCCGGCTCCGGCGAGGACGTGTCGCTGCCCTCGCCGTGGGGCCCGGTCGCGCTGGTCGCCGCCAACGCGTTCGTCGTGTTCTTCGGCGCGTCCTGGGGGCCGCTGGTCTGGGTCCTGCTCGGCGAGATGTTCCCGAACCGCATCCGCGCCGCCGCGCTGGGCGTGGCCGCCGCGGCGCAGTGGATCGCGAACTTCCTCATCACGGTGACGTTCCCGCCGCTGCTCGACACCTTCGGCGCCACGGGGCCGTACCTGATGTACGCGATCTTCGCGGGCCTGTCGTTCTTCTTCGTGCTGGGCAAGGTGCCGGAGACGAAGGGCGTCGAGCTCGAGGACATGGAGGACCTGCCCCCGGCGCGACGCCGCGCGGCCCGCGCCTGACGCGCGCGTTTGCCAGCGACCGAGCCCCTCGCGGAAACTTCGCGGGGGGCTCGGTCGTTGTCACCGGCGGCCGTCATCGCTCGAAGGGACACGCTGTGGGTACGCCGCACGACCACGCCGACCGGACCGACGCCGCGCTGGGCGCGCCGGGGGTGGCCCGGTGAGCGCCGCCCTCGCCGCGCACGACGTCTGGGCGGGCTACGGCGGCGCCGCGGTGCTCCAGGGCGCCTCGCTGTCGGTCGCACCGGGCGAGACCGTCGGCCTGATCGGCCGCTCCGGCGCCGGCAAGTCCACGCTCGTCCAGGTGCTGCTCGGCCGGCACAAGCCGACGCAGGGCCGCGCCACCTACGGCGCCCGGCCCGTCACCAAGATGTCCCGCAAGGAGACGAAGGCGTTCCGGTCGACGGTCCGCGCCGTGCACCAGGAGGGCCTGGTGGGCGTCGACAGCCGCACCTCGGTCGCCAAGGTGCTCCAGTCCACGCTGAACGACTCCCGCAAGGCGGGGCGGGCCACCGGCCTGCAGCCCGAGGACGTGCTCGCCCGCGTGGGCCTGGAGCCGCGGTTCCTCGACCGCACGCTGCACTCGCTGTCCGGCGGCGAGAAGCAGCGGCTCGCGCTGGCCGACGCCCTGGCGACGCGCCCCGAGATCCTCGTGCTGGACGAGCCCGCCACCGCGCTCGACCCGGCGCTGCGGGAGGCCGTCGCCGACCAGGTGGCCGCCATCGCCGCCACCGGGGTCGGGCTGCTCGTCGTGTCGCACGACCTGCGGCTGGTCGACCGGCTCGCCGACACGGTGCACGTGCTGGGCGAGGGCCGGATCGTGGAGTCCGGGTCGATGCGGACGCTGCTGTCCGACCCGCAGCACGCCGAGACGCGCGAGCTGGCCGAGGCCTACCCGGAGGCCGTGGGCGCGTTCCGCTGACGGCGCCCGGGGGTTAGCGCGCGCCGAGCGTGAGCACCTCCTCGAGCCGCGCGGGCACCGGCCGGGCCTCGCCGCGCACGCCCGCGCCGGCCAGCGCCCGCCCGACCGCCGCCGCGTCCACCCCGGCGACCCGCACGGCCCGGCCGGCCACGGTCACCGGCAGCCCCGCGGCGCTCAGCGCGCCGAACGCGTCCGCCCAGTCGGGCGTCGCCACCTCGACCGCGGTCGTCCCGTCCAGCACGTCCGCCAACGTCCCCGCGGCCACCCGGCGGCCCCGGGACATGAGCACGAGCGCGTCGCACTGCTCGGCCTCCTGCATGTAGTGCGTGGTGACGAGCACCGCCACCCCGGCCTCGGCCCGCTCGTGCACGGTGTCCCACAGCGCCGCACGGGCCAGCGGGTCGACGCCCGACGTGGGCTCGTCCAGGACCAGCAGCTCCGGGGCGTGCGACAGCGCCGCCGCGAAGGCGAGCCGCCGCTGCAGGCCCAGGCCGAGCGAGCCGACCAGCCGGTCGCGCTCCGCGGCCAGCTCCGCCGGCGGCTCGGGCACCTCGTCCAGGCCGTAGGCCGCCGCCACGAACGCGAGGTTCTCCGCGACGGTCAGGTCCGCCGCGAGGCCGAGGCCCTGCGGCACGTACCCGATCCGGCGCCGGGTGCCCCGGGAGGGCGCCCCGCCGAGCACGCGGACGGTGCCCGACGTCGGGGCGAGCAGGCCGAGGACCGTGCGGATCAGCGTCGTCTTGCCGGCGCCGTTCGCGCCGAGCAGGCCGAGGACCTGCCCGGGGCGGACGGTGAGCGAGACGTCGTCGACCGCGCGGAAGCCGCCGAACGCGGTCACGACGTGCACGGCCTCGACCGCGGGGGCGGCGGCCGGGCCGCGCGCGTGCGCCGGGCCGCGCGCGTGCGCCGAGGGGGTAGCCGACGCGTCGAGGGGGTAGTCGGCGGATGCTCGCTCGACGTGTCGGGTACCCCCTCGGCGTGCAGCGGGCGCGGCAGCGGGCGCGGGCGCGGGCGCGGCAGCGGGCGCGCGGGTGGGGCGGCGCTCCAGGGTCAGCGCGATCACCGCGTCCTCGAGGTCTGCCGGTGGCTCGCCGGCTCCCGGCGCGACCAGCGCGTGCACCGCGCCCCCGCGGCGCCACTCCGCGACCGGCGCCGGGCGCGGGTCCACCGGGCGCGGGTCCCCCGCTGCTGCGCGCCCGGTGGACC
>NZ_JAKRMS010000123.1 GCF_022346185.1 Cellulomonas sp. ACRRI
GCCCCCGGCTCCCCGGCTGCCCCGCCGCGCCGCCGGTCCACGGCCCGGCGCACGGGCGCGCCCACCGCCGCGCGCCCGGAGGCCAGCCCCGCCCGGGCGTACAGCCCGGCGAGCGACGGGGGCTGCGCCAGGGTGAGCACGCGCCGGCCCCCGGGCCGCGGCGACCCGTCCGCGCGTCCGCCGCCCGCGCGTGCGTCGTCGGGGGTCCCGGCGTCCCGCGCCGGCGCCTCGGCGGCCGTCACCGCCCCACCATGCTCTGCCCGCACACCCGCAGCACCTGGCCCACGACCCCGCCCGCCTGGGGCGACGCGAGGAACGCGACGGCCTCGGCGACGTCGACGGGCAGCCCGCCCTGCTGGAGCGAGGACAGCCGCCGCGCGACCTGCCGGGTGAGCGCGGGCATCCGCGCGGTCATCTCGGTCTCGATGAACCCGGGGGCGACGGCGTTGGCGGTGCCGCCGAACGCGGCGAGCAGCGGCGCGGTGGCCTGCACCATGCCGATCACCCCGCCCTTCGACGCGGCGTAGTTCGTCTGCCCGCAGTTGCCGGCGATGCCGGAGGTGGACGCGAGCGAGACGATCCGCGGCGCGTCGGCGAAGTCGCCGGAGGTCAGCAGCGCCTCGTTGATCCGCAGCTGCGCGGCGATGTTCACCGCGATCACGGACTCCCACCGGTCCGGCGTCATGTTGGCGAGCAGCTTGTCCCGGGTGATGCCCGCGTTGTGCACCATGACGTCGAGCCGCCCGTGCCGTGCGAGCGCGTGCTCGAGGATCCGGGCGCCGGCGTCGTCGGCGGTGACGTCGAGCTGCAGCGCGGTGCCGCGCACCCGGTTGGCGACGGCGGCCAGCGCCTCGCCGGCGGCGGGCACGTCGACGGCCACGACCGTGGCGCCGTCCCGGGCGAGCGTGGTGGCGATGGCCTCGCCGATGCCGCGCGCGGCACCGGTCACGACGGCGACCCGGCCGTCCAGCGGCCGCTCCCAGTCCGACGGCAGGGCACCCGCCCCGGAGTCGACCGCGAGCAGCTGGCCGTCGACGTACGCAGACCGGGGGGACAGCAGGAACCGGAGCGCGCCGAGCACGGCGGGCGCGGTGACCGGCACGTCGTCGGCCAGCACCACGCCGTTGCCGGTCGCCCCGGCGCGGAGCTCCTTGGCGATCGACCGCAGCGCCCCGTCGACGCCCTGCCGCGCGGCGGCGAGCGCGGGCGCCTGGTCGGCCGTGGCAGCGCGGGACACGGTGACGACGCGGCCGCCGGGGGCCAGCGTCCTCAGCACCGGTGCCAGCGCCAGCAGCGGCTCCGCCAGGTCCCGGGGGTGCGCGACCTCGGTCAGCGCGAGCACGACCGCGGCGAACCGGGTGCCCTCGCCGGCGTGCCGGCGGACGTCGAGGTCCCAGCCCTTGTGCTCCGGCGAGGTGCCGGACAGGAACCGCGCGAGCGTGTCGGCGTCGCCGCCCTCGCCGAGGACGAGCACCGGGCCGTCGACCAGCGGCGCGCCCGCGCGGTACCGGCGCAGCCGCGCCGGGCGGGGGAGGCCGAGCTGCTTCGCGACCTTCGCGGTGAACCCGCTGTTCACCAGGTCCAGGTAGGTGTCGGTGGCCATCACACCGCCTCCAGGATCGCCGCGACCCCCAGGCCGCCGGCGGCGCACACGGACACCAGGGCGCGGACCGGCCGGTCCTCGCCCGCGGCCAGCAGCTCCGCGCGGCGCCGGTGCAGCGTCTTGGCGACCGTCGCGACGATGCGCCCGCCGGTCGCGGCGAACGGGTGCCCGGCCGCCAGCGAGGAGCCGTGCACGTTGAGTCGCTCGCGGTCGACGGACCCGAGGGCGTCGTCCAGGCCGAGGCGGGACAGGCAGAACTCCTTGTCCTCCCAGGCGGCCAGCGTGGTGAGCACGGTGGACGCGAACGCCTCGTGGATCTCCACGAAGTCGAGGTCCTCGAGCCCGAGGCCCTGCCGGGCGAGCAGCCGCGGCACGGCGTACACCGGCGCCATCAGCAGCCCGTCCTCGCCGTGCACGAAGTCGACCGCGGCGGTCTCGGCGTCGACCACGGCGGCGAGCGGGGTGAGGCCCCGGGCGCGTGCCCAGTCCTCCGAGGCGAGCAGCACCGCGGACGCCCCGTCGGTGAGCGGCGTCGAGTTGCCGGCCGTCATGGTGGCGGGGGTGTCGAGCCGGGTGCCGAACACCGGCTTGAGCGTCGCGAGCTTCTCCAGCGAGGTGTCGGCGCGCAGGTTCTGGTCGCGCACCAGCCCGCGGTACGGGGTGATCAGGTCGTCGAAGAACCCCGCCTCGTAGGCGGCGGCGAGCCGCTGGTGGCTGGCGAGCGCGATCTCGTCCTGGGCCTCGCGGCTGATGCCCCACTGCGCGGTGGTGAGCGCCTGGTGCTCGCCCATCGACAGGCCGGTTCGCGGCTCGTCGGTGCGGGGCGTCGCCGGCTTGAGGTCGCCGGGCCGGAGCGCGGCGGCGGCCTTGAGCCGCTGCGGGACCGTCTTGGCGCGGGCGAGCGTCAGCAGCGTGCGGCGCAGGCCCTCGCTGACCGCGATCGGCACGTCGGACGCCGAGTCGACGCCGCCCGCGACGCCGGACTCGACCTGGCCGAGCCGGATCTTGTTCGCGATCGTCACGACCGCCTCCAGCCCGGTCGCGCACGCCTGCTGCAGGTCGTACGCCGGGGTGCGGGCCGACAGCGGGGAGCCGAGCACCGCCTCGCGGGTGAGGTTGAAGTCGCGGCTGTGCTTGAGCACCGCGCCCGCGACCACCTCGCCCAGCACCTCGTCCTGCAGCCCGAACCGGGCGACGAGCCCGTCGAGCGCCGCGGTGAGCATGTCGAGGTTGCTCACCCGGGCGTAGGGCCCGCCGGCCCGCGCGAACGGGATCCGGTTGCCGCCGACGACCACGGCGCGCGTCGCGCCGGCCGTCGGGGTGGGGGTCGCTGCCATGTGGGGGTCCTCCCGCATCGTCGTCGATGTCGCTGGGTGGTGCTGTCCCGGGTCCGCCGGCTCCGGGACTTCGGTCCCTTGCGCGGTGCCCGAAACTCACAGTACCTGATACCGTCGGTTCTGTGAGCCCGGTCACGCGTGCACCGTCGACGACGACGGACGACGGCCGGTCGACGCGGTGGGAGGACCACCGCGAGGCCCGCCGCGCCGAGCTCGTGCGCGTCGCGCGCCGGGTCGTGCACCACCAGGGGCCCGACGTGTCGATGGACGACATCGCCGCCGCCGGGGGGACGTCCAAGTCGATCGTGTACCGGTACTTCACCGACAAGGACGGGCTCCAGCTCGCGGTCGCCGGGGCGGTGGTCGCGGACATCCGGGACGCCCTGGACGAGGCCGCGACCGGGGCCAGCACACCGCGCGACGCGCTGCGCGGCATGGTCGGCACCTACCTCGAGATGATCGAGTCCTCGCCGCACGTCTACGCGTTCGTGACCCGCGGCGGCTCGGTCGGGCACTTCCTCGACTCGGTGACCGAGCTGGTCGCCGAGCCGTTCGTGCGCGCGCTCGGCGCCGCCGACGACGCGGACGGCGTGCGGCTGTGGGCCGCGGGCGCCGTCGGCTTCGTGCGCGGGACCGGCGAGCGCTGGCTCGCGGGCGGGGGCAGCGCCGCCGCCGACCGCGAGGACGTCGCCACCCGCGTCGCCGCCTGGCTGTGGGCCGGACCGGTCGGCGCCCTGTCCCGCGAGCGCACCACCCGGCCGGCGGACCCGGCCCCACCGGACTGACGAGCACCACCCGACACCCGTGCGCCGACGGCGACGCACCGACCCAGGGGAGCACGCATGACCACGACCGCACCGACCCCGGCCACCACCCCCGGCCCGACGGTGACGACCCCGACCGCGACCGTCCGGCCCACCGGCGCCGGGCACGCGCGCCGCACCGCACCGGCCGAGGCGCGGGTCGACGTCCCGGGCCTGGCCGACGTGCTGCTCGGGCGGTACGCGGACCTGCGCCGCGCCGCGCGGGAGGTGATCGCCGACCCGCGGTTCCAGCGGATCGAGGGGCTGCCCGTGCCCGAGCACCGCGAGCGGGTGCTGGACCAGCTGCGCACCCTCGCGGCCGAGGGCGACGTGCTGCGCGCGTTCCCGGAGCGGCTGGGCGGGGCCGACGACCACGGCGGGAGCCTGGCGCGGTTCGAGGAGCTCGTCGCCGCCGACCCGTCGCTGCAGATCAAGGCGGGCGTGCAGTGGGGCCTGTTCGCGTCCGCGATCCTGCACCTGGGGACGACGGCGCACCACGACCGGTACCTGCCGGGCGCGATGTCGGTCGACGTCCCGGGCGCGTTCGCGATGACGGAGACCGGGCACGGCTCGGACGTCGCGAGCATCGCCACCACGGCCACGTACGACCCCACGGCGGAGGAGTTCGTCCTCCACACCCCGTACCGGGCGGCGTGGAAGGACTACCTGGGCAACGCCGGGCAGCACGGCACCGCCGCCGTGGTGTTCGCCCAGCTCGTCGCGCAGGGCCCGGCGGACCCGCGGCCGGTCAACCACGGCGTGCACGCGTTCTACGTCCCGATCCGCGACGCCGCGACGGGGGCGTTCCTGCCCGGGGTCGGCGGCGAGGACGACGGTCTCAAGGGGGGCCTGAACGGCATCGACAACGGGCGGCTGTGGTTCGACCACGTCCGCGTGCCGCGGGCCGACCTGCTCGACCGGTACGGCTCGGTGGCCGCGGACGGCACCTACTCCTCGCCCATCGCCAGCCCGGGGCGGCGGTTCTTCACGATGCTGGGCACCCTCGTGCAGGGCCGGGTGTCCCTCGACGGCGCCGCGGTGAACGCCGCGAAGCTCGGGCTCGTGGTCGCGGTGACCTACGGCAACCAGCGCCGGCAGTTCGCCGGGGCGTCGCCGACCGACGAGGTGGTGCTGCTGGACTACGGCGAGCACCGCCGCCGGCTGCTGCCGCTGCTCGCCGAGACGTACGCCGCGACCTTCGCGCACGAGCACCTGCTCGCCGCGTTCGACGACGTGTTCTCCGGGGAGGACGACACCCCGGAGTCGCGCGAGGAGCTCGAGACGCTCGCGGCCGCGCTCAAGCCGACGTCGACCTGGCACGCGCTGCGCACCCTGCAGACCTGCCGCGAGGCGTGCGGCGGCGCGGGCTTCCTCACCGCCAACCGGCTGACCTCCCTGCGCGCGGACCTCGACGTGTACGTGACGTTCGAGGGCGACAACACCGTGCTCTACCAGCTCGTCGGCAAGCGGCTGCTCGCCCGCTACGCGTCCCAGGTCGGCGGGGACCCCGCGGTCATCGCGCGTCTGGTCGCGGGCAAGGCGGCGGACGCCGCGCTGCACCGGATGCCGCTGGCCCGCGCCGCGCAGACCCTCGTCGACGCGGGCGACGCGCGGCGGTCGGCCGGGCAGCTGCGCGACCCGCACACCCAGCGGGACCTGCTCGCGGACCGGGTCGCCACGATGGTCGCCGAGCTGGCCCAGGCGCTGCGCCCGGCCCGCCGCGCGGCGCCCGAGGTCGCCGCCGAGCTGTTCGACGCGCACCAGCACGAGCTGGTGGAGGCGGCCCGCGCGCACGCCGAGCTGCTGCAGTGGGAGGCGTTCACCCGGGCGCTCGACGCGGCGCCGGACGCCGGCACCCGGCAGGTCCTCACCCGGCTGCGGGACCTGTTCGGGCTGACCGTGATCGAGCGGAACCTGGCCTGGTACCTGGTCAACGGGCGGCTGTCCGCGGGACGGGCGCGCACCGTGACCTCCTACATCGAGCGGCTGCTGCTCCGGCTGCGGCCGCACGCGCAGGACCTGGTGGACGCGTTCGGGTACGGGCCGGAGCACGTGCGGGCCGAGATCGCGTCCGGGGCCGAGGCCGCGCGGCAGGCGGAGGCGCGGGAGGCGCAGCGCGCGGCGCGGGCGTCGGGGACGGAGCCGGTGCCGGAGCCGAAGCCGGCGCGCTGAGGCGCGGGCGGGGAGCGGGTCCCGCGCGGCGACACCCGCGGTCACCTGGTGGCCGCCCGCCGCGCGGGGCCCGCTCCCGGGTGCACCATGCGGTCGTGCCGCAGACCAGCCCCGCCCGCGTCGTCGTCCTGCACGGCTACCAGGCGTCCCCGGACGCCCACTGGTTCGCCTGGCTCGCCGACGACGTCCGCCCCGACGGCGTCGACGTCACGGTCCCCGCGCTGCCGGACCCGCACGCCCCCGACCCGGCCGCGTGGGTCGGTGCGGCCCGCGCGGCCATCGGCGTGCCCGACGGGCGGACGGTCGTGGTCGGGCACAGCCTGGGCTGCGTGACCGCCCTGCACGCGCTGTCCGCGACGCCGGGGGAGTGGCGGCTCGGCGGCCTGGTGCTCGCGTCCGGCTTCGACGCGACGCCGTCGGCCGTGCCGGAGGTCGCGGCGTTCACCGCGACGCCGCCCGACCACGACCGGGTGGTGGCGGCGACGGCGGCGCGGCACGTGGTCGGCTCGGACGACGACGCCGTGGTGGAGCCGGCCCTGACCCGGGCGCTGGCGGGGCGGCTGTCGGCGACGTTCGACCTGGTCCCCGGCGGCGGGCACCTGCTGGCGCGGGACGGGTTCACGACGCTCCCGGTCGTGCGGGACCGGGTGCGGGCCGCTCTGGCGCTCGACCCGCGCTGAGGTTCCCGCCCGGCCACGAGTGGAAGGTCCTGCCGGACACGCCGCGCGCGTGTCGGGCAGAACCTTCCACTCGAGAGGGACGCCCGGGTCAGACCCCCGGCAGCTGCGGCACCGCCGCCAGGAGCCGGCGGGTGTACGCCTCCCGCGGGTCCGCCAGCACCGATGCCGTCGGGCCCTCCTCGACGACCCGCCCGTGGTGCAGCACGACCGTCCGCTCGCACAGCCGCCCGACGATGGCGATGTCGTGCGACACGAGCACCAGCGTCAGCCCCTGCTCCGCGGCGAGCCGCTGCAGCAGGTCCACGACCTGCCCGCGCACGGACACGTCGAGCGCGGACACCGGCTCGTCGGCGACGAGCACCGACGGGCGCGGCGCCAGGGCCCGGGCGATGGCGATGCGCTGCCGCTGCCCGCCGGAGAACTGCGCCGGGTACCGGGACGCGACGTCGGGGTCGAGGCCGACGGCGGCCAGCACCTCGGCGACCCGCTCCCGGTGGTCGCCCGGGACCCCGAGCGAGCGCAGCGGCTCCGCGACGACGGCGCCGACCCGCATCCGCGGGTCGAGCGAGGACCGCGGGTCCTGGAACACCGGCTGGACGTCGGCGCGCAGCCGGCGGAGCAGGTGGCGGTCGCGGCGCGCCAGCGGCTCGCCGCGGTACCGGACCTCGCCCGCGGTGGGGGAGTCGAGCGCGAGCAGCTGGCGCAGCAGGGTCGACTTCCCGGAGCCGGACTCGCCGACGATGCCGACGCTGCGGCCGGCCTCGACGCGCACCGAGACGCCGTCGAGCGCGCGGGTGGCGCCGAACGTGCGGACCACGTCGACGGCCTCGAGCACGGGCGCGCCCGCCGGGGCGTCCGGCGCCCCGGACGGGGTTGGGACCGTGGCGGTCATCGGGCCGCCTCCTCGCCCGTCGCGGGTCCCGCGGCCGGCCCGCCGGGCAGGCCGGTGACCGCCCGCGCCGCCCCGACGAGCTCCCGGGTGTACGCGGCCTCGCCCCCGGCCAGCGCCGCGGCGACCGACGTGTGCTCGACCACCCGGCCGTCGCGCATGACGACGAGGTCGCGCGCGACGCGGGCGACGACGGGCAGGTCGTGCGTGACGAAGACGAGCGCGACGCCCGTCCGGTCGACGAGGTCGTCGAGCAGATCGAGCACCTCGGCCTGCACGGTCACGTCGAGCGCGGTCGTCGGCTCGTCGGCGAGCAGCACCCGCGGCTCGCAGGCCAGCGCCATCGCCAGGGCGACCCGCTGCCGCTGCCCGCCGGAGAGCTGCCACGGGTAGGACCCGAGGATGCGCTCGGTGTCGTCGAGGTGCACGAGCCGGGCCAGCCGGGCCGCCTCGTCCCGTGCCGCGGCGCCGCGCAGCCCGCGGTGCAGCCGCAGCGGGCCGGTGATCTGCCGGCCGACGGTCATCAGCGGGTCGAGCGCGGTCAGCGGCTCCTGGAACACCATCGCGACCTGCGCGCCGCGGACCCGGGCCAGCCGCCGCGGGGGCAGGGTCAGCAGGTCCTCGCCGTCGAGCAGGACGCGGCCGGTCGCGCGCATCCCCTCGGGCAGCAGGCCGAGCACGGCCAGGGCGGTCATCGACTTGCCGGAGCCGGACTCGCCGACGACGCCGAGCCGGCCGCCGGCGTCCAGCGACCAGGAGACGCCGTCCAGGATCCGGCGCCCGGTCGAGGTGGTGACGGTCAGGTCCTCGACGGACAGCAGCGCGGTCATCGGTCACCTCGCAGGTTCGGGTCGGTGCGCTCGCGGATGCCGTCGCCCAGCAGGTTGAGCCCGAGGACGGCGACCACGATCGCCACGCCGGGCAGGATCGCGCCCCACGGCTGGACGAGCATCGTCGACTGCGCCTCCTGGAGCAGCCGGCCCCAGGACGCGTTGGGCGGCGGGGCGCCCAGCCCGAGGTAGGACAGGGAGGCCTCGGCGAGCACGGCGCCGCCGCCCAGCAGCATGAGCTGGACGAGCAGGGTCGGCCAGACGTTCGGCACGACGTGCCGCAGCACGGTGCCCCACCAGCCGGTGCCCGCGGCGTGCGCGGCGGTGACGTAGTCCTCGCGCAGCACCCGGGCGACGTTGACCCGGGTGACCCGCGCGATGACGGCGGACCCGGAGATGCCGATCGCCCAGATCGCCGACGACAGCGAGGCGCCGCGCACGGTGACGATGAGCATGGCCAGCAGCAGCGTCGGGAACGCGATCAGCAGGTCGACGGCCGACAGCAGCGTGACGTCGACCCAGCGCCGGGTGGCGCCGGCGAGCACGCCGACCGCGACGCCGAGCACCCCGGCGACGAGCATGGAGGCGACCGCGACGACCAGGGCGTTGCCCGCGCCGGTCATCAGCTGGGACAGCAGGTCGCGGCCGAGGCGGTCGGTGCCGCCCCAGTGCGCGGCGCTCGGGCCGGCCAGGCGCTCGCCGGTGCCGGTGTCGTCGAGCGCGTAGGGCGTCCAGAACAGCGACACCAGCCCGACGAGGGCGACGAGGCCGACGAGCGCGGCGCCGACGACCAGCGACGGCGGCAGTCGGCGGGCGCCGCGGGCCCGGTCGGCCGCGGGGGTCTCCGGCGCGGCCCCGGGCGCCTCCACGCCCCGCGCGACCGGGGTCGTGGTGGTCAGCTCGCCGGTCACGCCGTCACCTCCGCCGTCCGCAGCCGCGGGTCGATGGCGCGCTGCCCGAGGTCGACCAGCGCGTTCATGATCAGCACGATCGCGGTGAGCCCCAGCACGAGCGCCTGGACCACCGGCAGGTCGCGGGAGGTCACCGAGTCGAGCAGCAGCGTGCCCAGCCCCGGGAGGGCGAACACGTTCTCGATCACCACGGCGCCGAGCAGCGAGGTCGCCAGCTCGATGCCGAGGATCGACACGACCGGCACGGCCGCGTTGCGCAGCCCGTGCCGCGCCAGCGCGTGCCACCGGCCGTAGCCGAGGGACCGCGCGGTGCGCAGGTAGTCCTGGTCCAGCACGTCGAGGGTCGCGGACCGCACGTACCGGACCATGACCGCCGACATGGCGATCGCCACGGTCACCACCGGCAGCACCAGCGACCGCACCGCGGCGGCGGGGTCGTCCCAGCCGGTGCGCGGGAACCCGCCGGCCGGCAGCCACCGGGCCTGCAGGGCGAGCACGAGCACGAGGAGCACGCCCACCCAGAACACCGGCACCGCGACGCCGAGCTGGGAGACGGCCGACACCGCGACCCCGACCGGCCCGCGCCGGTGCACCGCGGCGATCACGCCGAGGGGCACCGACACTCCCACGGCCAGGACGAACGCGGACAGGCTGAGCGGCACCGTGATGGGCAGCTTCTGCGTGATCAGGTCGGCCACGGGGAGCCGGGACACGAACGACGTGCCCAGGTCCCCGCGGACGATCTGGCCGAGCCACTGCACGTACTGCGTCACCACCGGCTGGTCCGTCCCGAGCTCCGAGCGGAGCTGGTCGAGCTGGTCCGTGGTGGTGCCCACGCCGAGCGTCGCGCCTGCGGCGTCGCCCGGCAGCAGCCGGAGCACGACGAACACGACGACGCTCGCCAGGACGAGGGAGATCAGCAGGGCGCCGATCCGCAGCAGTGCAGCGCGCACGGTGTCAGGGCTCCCGGACGATGTCGGCGACGTAGAACGACTCGGTCACCTGGTCGACGGGGAAGCCGGTGACGTCGGAGCGGGCGACGCGGATCTGCGGGTCCAGGTACAGCCAGGCGGACGCCGCCTCCTCGCCGATGGTCTCGTTGACCTGCTTCAGCAGGTCGACCTGCTCGGCCTCGGTGCTCGCCTCGTCGGCCTGGGCGACCCACTCCTGCACCTGCGGGTTGTCGTAGCCCCAGTAGAAGTCGGGGTTCGCGTACCAGAGCACGTCGCGCGGGTTCACGTGGCCCATGAGCGTGGTCTGGAAGTCGTGGTCCGTGTAGACCTTCTGGTACCAGGTGGCGTCGTCGATCGGGTTCGGCGTCAGGGTGACGCCGACGTCGGCGAGGTTCTTGGTGAGCAGGGCGAGGATCGCCTCGGTGGTGTCGTCCGGGATGTAGTCCACGGAGATCTCCAGGTCGGTGACGCCGGCCTCCGCCAGCAGCGCCTCGGCGGCCTCCGGGTCGTAGCCGTGCACGTCGGCCTGGTCGACGAACCACGGGTCGGTGGGCGGGACCATCGAGCCGATGACCTGGCCGTAGCCGTCCCACACCGCCGACAGGATCGCGTCCCGGTCGATCGCCTTGTACAGCGCCTGGCGGACGCGGACGTCGCTGAACGGCGCCTCACGGTCGTTGAACGCCCAGATCTGCTTGGTGGTCGAGGTGCCCTCGGTGATCGTGAAGTCCGGGTTGTCCTCGAACTGGACGAGCTGGTCCGGGGAGTCCTCGGCGATGACGAGGTCGAGGTCGCCGGTGAGCAGCGCGTTGTTCAGCGCGGTGGTGTCCTGGAAGAACCGGAACGTGACGCCGGCGTTCTTCGCGGGCTCGCCCCAGTAGCCGTCGTACTTCTCGATGGTGAGGTGGTCGCCCTGCACCCACTCGACGAACCGGTAGGGGCCGGTGCCGTTGTCGCTGGTCAGCTCCTTGTCCCCGTCCTGCACGATCGTGACGGACGCGAGGTAGAACGTCAGGCCCTGCGACGGCCGCGACAGGTCGAGCTGCACGGTGGCGTCGTCGACCGCGGTGGCCTGCTGGATGACGAGCAGGTCGCTCTTGCGGGCGGACTTCGACTCCGGGCCGATCGCCTCGGAGATGCTCCACACGACGTCGTCCGCGGTCAGCGGGGTGCCGTCGTGGAAGGTCACGTCCGGCTGCAGGTGGAACGTGTACGTCAGGCCGTCGGAGGACACGTCCCAGGACTCGGCCAGCGTGGGGATCACCTGGCCGTCGACGTCCACCGAGGTGAGGCCCTCGAAGACGTTGCGGGTCATGGTCTGCGAGACGCCGGACGAGCCGCCGACGTTGCGGACGAGCCCGGTGGGCTCGTTGGTGGAGCCGATGACGATCTCGGCCGAGGCGTCGGGCGTGCCCGAGGCGGCGGACGAGTCGCCGCCCGAGCCCGAGCCGGAGCCGCAGGCGGCCAGCGCCAGGGCGGCGGCGACGGCCAGGGCGGCGCCGAGCGGGGCGCGGCGGGAGCGACGGGTGCTCACGGGGGTGTCCTTCCAGGAGGGCTGCGCGGCGGGTGCCGCGTGGGGGTCGGGCGGGTGCGTCCGCGGCGTCGGGCGGGATGCCGTCGCCGGGTCGCGTCCGTGGGCCGCGCGTCCCCGGAGGACGGGAACCAGACCGGACGGTCGGGAATTCCCGGCGCGGGTGGGCGCGGCGCTGGACGCGAGCGGTGCTCGCGGGCGGTGCTCGGGCGGGGCCGGTGTGCGGCGCGCCGCCGGGCGCGTCAGGGACGCGCGGGCGTCAGGGACGCGGGGTGCTCAGCGACGACAACAGCACGCGGCGGTCGACGCGGGTCGACAGGCGCGGGTGCGTGCGGGGAGGGTCGTCAGGCGCATGATGCGGGTGACTGTAGCAACAACCGACCGGGTGCCGGGACGGGGGGTCCGCCATCCGGGCAGGGCGGGTGCCCCCCGGTGGTCACGGGTTGCAGAGCGCGCCGATGGTCGCGAGCAGCCCGACGTCCGGCCGCCACGGCTCGAGGTTCCAGGTGGCCTTGTCGGGAGCGCCGATCAGGTGGCAGGTGAGCTGGTCCCGCACGTTCTGGGCGTCCGCCTCCGGCGCGGCGGCGACCAGCGCGGACCACACCGCCTCCTCCGCGGCGAGGCTGCCGCGTCGCGCCCAGGCCGCGGGCCGGACGGCGAGCGAGCGCCCACCCTCGTCGACCAGGTCCCGCCAGGTCGCGTCGAGGACCGCCGTCGCGGCGAACGTCGCGGTGACCGTCCCGCCCGCGGCCCCCGAGCCGGCGGCGCCCTCCACGAGCCAGGTCACCGCGCCGTCGTCGGCGGTCCGGACCCGGACCGTGCGGCCGGCGGGGTCGTCCAGCAGGGGCGCGGTGAGCCCCGCGAGCACGCCGCCGTCGGCGTCCCGGACCACGGCCGACAGGTCGTCGAGCACGTCGACGGTCCCGCCGTCCGGGGGCGCGAGCGTCGCGACGGCGACCAGCGTGGCGGCGGGGTCGTCGTCCGGCACCGCGACCGCCAGCAGCACGGCGTCGTCGTCGGCGGGCGTCGCCGTGGGGGCGCCGGCCGGGGCCAGCACGGACAGGGTGACGGCGCCCGAGGCCACGGGGGTGCCCTCGGCGCGGACGGCGGCGGCGCCGGGGGAGGCGGTGCCGGCGGCGGAGGCGGTGCCGGCGGGGGCCGACCCGGCGGGCGGCGCGGTCGGGCCCGGGTCCCGGTCCGCGGTGCACCCGGCGAGCAGCAGCGACCCGAGCAGGGCGGTGGCCGTCAGGGCCCGGCGGGCGCGTCGCGTCACCGCGCCATTGTGACGGC
>NZ_JAKRMS010000124.1 GCF_022346185.1 Cellulomonas sp. ACRRI
AGGTCGCCCACCGTGTGCAGCCCGAGCTTGGCGAGCTTCTTGGCGGCGCCCGTGACCGTCCCGCACGACGCCGTGGTGCGACCGCTGCCGTACCTGGACCAGGACCTGGCCAAGCACGTCCCGGGCGCCGCCAAGAAGCTCGCCAAGCTCGGGCTGCACACGGTGGGCGACCTGCTGCGCTACTACCCCCGCCGGTACTCCCGCTGGGGCGACCCGGCGACGATCGGGCACCTGCGCGTCGGGGAGCACGTGACGGTGGACGGCACGGTCGACCGCTCGACGACGCGCACGATGCGCTCGCGGGGCGGCGTGATCCTCGAGGTGGTGGTGCGCAACGGGCGGCAGACCCTGCTCCTGACCTGGTTCGCGAAGCACCCCGGCGCGCTGCGGCACTTCGAGCAGCAGCTGAAGCCGGGCACGACCGGCCTGTTCTCGGGCACGGTCAAGGAGTACCGCGGCCAGCTCCAGCTGCTGCACCCCGAGTTCGAGATCGACGACCCGATGTCGTTCGAGGACGAGGCCCAGCGGCTGGTCGAGTCGCAGCGGCCCCGGCCGGTCTACGGCCTGACCGCGGGCCTGAAGAACGAGGCGGTGGTCGCCGCGCTGGAGACGGTGCGCCGCACGCTCACCGCCGAGGACCTCCCGGACCCGCTGCCCGACGAGGTGCGCGGCGCGATGCCGGGGATCCTGGACGCGCTCCAGGGGGTGCACCACCCCCTGGACGACACGGAGCGCAGGCGGGCGCAGGACCGGCTGCGGTTCGAGGAGGCGTTCGTCCTGCAGGCCGAGCTCGCCCGCCGCAAGGCCCGGTACGCGGCGCAGGCGGCGGTCGCCCGGCCGGCCCGCGCCGGCGGGCTGCTGGACGCGTTCGACGCGCGGCTGCCGTTCGAGCTGACGGGCGGCCAGCGGGAGATCGGCGCCCAGATCGCGGCGGAGCTCGCGGCCGACAGCCCGATGCAGCGGCTGCTGCAGGGCGAGGTCGGCTCGGGCAAGACGGTGGTGGCCGCGCGCGCGATGCTCCAGGTGGTCGACGCAGGCGGCCAGGCGGCGCTGCTCGCGCCGACCGAGGTGCTGGCGGCGCAGCACGCCCGCACGCTGCAGGCCCTGCTGGGCGACCTGGCGGAGGCCGGGATGCTCGGCGGGGCGGAGGTGGCGACGCGGGTGGCGCTGCTGACCGGCTCGCAGGGCTCGGCGGCGCGGCGGCGGACGCTCGGCGAGATCGCGGGCGGGGCCGCGGGGATCGTGGTCGGCACGCACGCGCTGCTGTCCGAGCACGTGCAGTTCGCGGACCTCGGCCTCGTGGTGGTGGACGAGCAGCACCGGTTCGGCGTGGAGCAGCGCGACGTGCTGCGCGCGAAGGCCGGCGGCGTGCCGCACCTGCTCGTGATGACGGCGACGCCGATCCCGCGGACCGTCGCGATGACCGTGTTCGGCGACCTGGAGACGTCGACGCTGCGCGAGGTGCCGCGGGGGCGCGCGGAGGTCGTGACGCACGTGGTCCCGGCGGACAAGCCCGCCTGGCTCGAGCGCACGTGGCAGCGCATCCGCGAGGAGGTCGACCGCGGCGGGCGGGCCTACGTGGTGTGCGCGCGGATCGACGCCGACGCGAAGAAGACGGACGTCGACGGCGCGGACCTGGTGACCGACGTCCCCGAGGAGGACGGTGACGCGCGCCCGCAGCGCCCGCTGCACGCGGTCGTGGAGGTCGCGGAGCAGCTGCGTGGCACGGCGGCGCTGCGCGGGCTCGCCGTGGGCGAGCTGCACGGCCGCATGGGCCCGGAGGAGAAGGACCGGGCGCTCGCGGACTTCGCCTCCGGCGCGGTGCCGGTGCTGGTGTCCACCACGGTGATCGAGGTCGGCGTCGACGTGCCGGACGCGACGGTGATGGTCGTGCTCGACGCGGACCGGTTCGGCATCTCCCAGCTGCACCAGCTGCGCGGGCGGATCGGCCGCGGGTCGCGGCCGGGCGTCTGCCTGCTGGTCGCGGAGGCGCCGCCCGGCACGGACGCGGCCACCCGGCTCGGGAAGCTGGCGGAGACCCGCGACGGCTTCGAGCTCGCGGCGGTGGACCTGGCGCTGCGCCGCGAGGGCGACGTGCTCGGGGCGGCGCAGTCGGGCGGCAGCTCGTCGCTCCGGCTGCTCCAGGTCACCGAGCACGCCGACGTGATCGAGCGCGCGCGGGTCGCGGCGCGCGAGCTCGTGGACGCGGACCCGGACCTGGCCGCGCACCCGGCGCTGGCCGAGGCGATCCGGCAGATGCTCGCGGGGGAGCGCGAGGAGTTCCTCGACCGGACCTGAGGACGGGCCGTCGGTCCCGGCGGGCGGCCCAGCCGCGGTGCGTACGCTGCTCCCCGTGTCGAAGCAGCCCGTGATCCGTGCCGTCGATCTGCTCGTCGGGTACGGCGGGGAGCCCGTGTGCGCCCCGGTCTCGTTCACCCTCCCGCCCGGGAAGGCCCTCGCGCTGGTGGGCGCGAACGGCTCCGGCAAGTCGACGGTGCTCCGGGCCGTGCTCGGCCTGCTCGAGCCGGTCGGCGGACGGGTGGAGGTGCTCGGCCGCACGGTGGACGAGCGCGAGGTCGGGTTCCGCGCCCGGGTGTCCAGCGTGCTGGACGACGACGCGTACTTCCCGGCGCTCACGGTCGCCGAGCACCTGTACCTGACGGCCCGCGGGCACGGGGTGCAGGGCGCGGACGCCGTGGTGGGCGAGCTGCTCGACGAGTTCGGCCTGGCGGAGCACGCCGCGGCGCTGCCCGTCGCGCTGTCCTCGGGCCAGCGGCGCCGCCTGCTGCTCGCCGCCGGCCTGGTCCGGCCGCGGTCGCTGCTGGTGCTCGACGAGCCCGAGCAGCGGCTGGACGTCGCGATGCGCGACCACCTGGCGCAGCGGCTGCTGGACGAGAAGCGCGCCGGCGGCTCGGTGCTGCTGGCCACGCACGACCCCGAGCTGCTGCGCGTGGTGGCGGACCGCGCGGTGCTGGTCGCGGACGACCAGTCCCGCCTGCTCAGCACCGCGGACGCCGTCGAGGCGCTGCGGCCGGGCGTGCTGTGAGCCGCCGCGGCCCGGCGCGCCCCCCGCAGGACCACGGCGCCGACGACCTCGCCGCCGGACCCGACCCGTTCGCCGCCGCCCCCGACAGCGCCGGCGCAGCCCCCGCGGCGACCGGCTGGGACGACGTCCCCGCGCCCGCCGTGGCCCCGACGGACGGCCGCACGCCGGTCCCCGGCGCCCGGTCGATCCGCCGGTACACCGCGCAGGTGGCCCGCCGCCGGTCGGGTGCGGGCATCGGCGAGGTGCTCGGCGACGTGTACTACGCGGTGGTCACCTCGGCGATCGGCCTGGGCGTGGCGCTGGGCCTCGCGGGCCAGCTCCGCACCACGCTGCCGCACGTGCCCGACGAGGCGCTGCGGTCGGGCATCAGCCTGCCGACGGTCGTGGCGGTCGCGGCGTTCGTGGTGGCGGGCGTGGTGCTGTCGCTCAGCGCCCGGCTCGGGCCGGTGGGCGCGGGCGGCGCGGAGGCGACCTGGTGGCTCGGCATGCCGGTGGACCGCCGCGGCCTGCTCCGCCCGGCGTCGCTCCGGCTGCCGATCGCGTCCGGCCTGATCGGCGGCGTGGTGCTCGCGCTGCTGGACGGCGGTCTGCTCGCGGACCACGGCGTGGGCCACGTGCTGCGGCTCGGCGGGACGGCGGCGCTGGTGTGCGCCGGGCTGGCGCTGCTGGCCGGGCACCTGCAGAGCTGGGGGGTGCCGCGCCGGGCGACGGCGCTCGCGGGCGACGTCGTGATCGGGGTGGCGCCGGTGCTGGCGCTGGTCGCGGCGCTCGCCGGCTGGCGGGTCGCGGCGCTGCCGGACGTGCCCTGGTGGGTGCTGGCCCTGCTCGCGGTGGCGGTCGCCGGCGCGTGGTGGTGGCTCGACACCCGGCTGGGCCGGATCCGCGGGCGCGACCTGCGGGAGAGCGGCTCGGTCGCCACGCAGGCCGCCGGTGCGCTCGTGTCGATGGACTCGCGCGAGCTGGGCCGGGCGCTCTCGGACTCGGCCGCGCGGCCGCGGCGGCGCCGGGTGCGCCGGATGCGGCTGGTCCGCGGGCCGGTGTCTGCGGTGGTGGTCGCGGACGTGACGGTGCTGCTGCGCTCGCCGCGGCACCTGGTGCAGCTGGTGGTGTCGGCGCTGGTGCCGGTGGTCGTGGTGATCACCCCGCAGCTCGCGGGCGTCGTCGGCGTGATCCTGGCCGTCCTGGTCAGCGGCTACGTCGGCATGCTGGCGACGGGGGAGGGCGCGCGCCGCGCGGAGATGGCGCCGATCGTCGACCGGCTGCTGCCGATGTCCGCGAAGGGCGTGCGCCGTGCGCGGCTGATCGTGCCGGGGGTGGCGATGCTGCTGTGGTCGGCCGCGGCCTTCGCGGCGGTCGGCCGCTGGGAGGGCGAGGTCGCGCCGTGGCTGCTGCTCGGCGTGGTGTCGGCGCCGGTGTGGGCGGGTGCGGCGCTGCGTGCCGCGTACCGGCCGTCGCCGAACTGGGAGGGCCCGCTGGTGGCGACGCCGATGGGCGCGCTGCCCGGCGGCGTGGCGGCCGTGCTGTCCCGCGGCCCGGACGTCGCCGTGCTCGGCATGGTGCCGGTGGTGCTGTCGGTCGCGCTGGGCACGGTGCTGCCGCAGGTCGTGGTGGTGCAGGCCGCGGTGTCGGCGATCGCGCTCCTCGTCGGGTCGAGCACCAGCACGAAGACGATGATGGAGCGCATGACGGACATGCAGGAGACCGCGGAGGCCGAGAAGAAGCGGGCCGGCCGGTGACCCGGGTCGTCGCGGGCTCGGTCGGCGGGCGCACGCTCGCGGTGCCGCCGTCGGGGACCCGCCCGACGAGCGAGCGGGTGCGGGAGGCGCTGTTCTCCCGGCTCGAGCACCTGGACGCCGTCGAGGACGCGCGGGTGCTGGACGGGTACGCCGGCTCGGGCGCGCTGGGCCTGGAGGCGGCGAGCCGCGGGGCCGCGCACGTGGTCCTGGTCGAGTGGGGGAAGGCCGCCGCGGAGGTCTGCCGGAGGAACGTCGCGGCGCTGGGCCTGCGGGACCGGGTGGACGTGGTGCGCGAGCGGGTCGAGGCGTACGTCGCCCGCCCGGTCGCCGCGCCGTGGGACCTGGTCCTGCTGGACCCGCCGTACGACGTCCCGGACGCGACGCTGGCCGAGGTGCT
Organism: Cellulomonas sp. ACRRI; assembly: GCF_022346185.1. Lineage (GTDB taxonomy): Bacteria > Actinomycetota > Actinomycetes > Actinomycetales > Cellulomonadaceae > Cellulomonas. Next base: position 5,180 of record NZ_JAKRMS010000124.1, read on the forward strand.
GGCGGCGCTGGTGCCGGCGCTGACCGTCGAGTCGGTGGTGGTCGTGGAGCGGTCCACCCGCAGCGCGGCACCGCCGTGGCCCGAGGGGATGCACGGGTTCGACACCCGGGCGTACGGCGAGACGGCGGTGCACCTCGGCGCCCGCAGCCCCCTCGACGACCCGGCGTCCGACGCGCCCGGGGACGCCGCCGTCGAGGGCGCCCGGGGCTGACGGCGTAGATTCGGCTGCGTGGTTCTCGCGGTCTGCCCCGGCTCCTTCGACCCCTTCACGCTCGGCCACCTGGACGTGGTGCGCCGCGCCCGGCGCCTCGCCGACGAGGTGGTCGTGCTCGTCGCGCACAACGCCGCCAAGCGGCCGCTGCTCGACGTCGACGCGCGCGTGGCGCTGATCGAGGACGCGGTCGCCGGCCTGCCGGGGGTGCGCGTCACCTCCTCCGCCGGGCTGCTGGCGGACGAGCTGCGCGCGCTCGGCGCGGACCTGGTGGTCAAGGGCCTGCGCGGCGGCGCGGACTTCGACGCCGAGCTCCCGATGGCGCTGATGAACCGGCACCTGTCCGGCGTGGAGACGGCGTTCGTCGTCGGCGACCCCTCCCTGTCGCACGTGGCGTCGTCGCTGGTGAAGGACGTGGCCCGGCACGGCGGCCCGATCGACGACCTGGTGACGCCGGCGGTGGCCGCGGCCGTCCGCGCGGCGCTGAGCACCCCCACGACGGCCGACGGGAGCCCCGCATGACCGAGCCGACCACCACCGGGCCGCAGGGCCGTCCCGAGGGCCTGACGGCCGTCCTGGACGCGCTGGAGCAGGCCGTGCAGGCCGCGCGCGCCGTGCCGATGTCCGCCTCCGTGCTGGTGAGCCGGGCGGAGCTGCTGGACCTGGTCGAGCAGGCCCGTGCCGCGCTGCCGACGCAGATCGGGCGGGCCGACGAGGTGCTGGCCGCCGCGGACGCCGAGCGCGCCGCCGCCCGCGCCGACGCGGAGCGGATCGAGGCGCAGGCGCGGCGCCGCGCCGCGGAGCTCGTCGAGCAGGAGTCCGTGGTCGCGCAGGCGGCCCGGCGTGCGGCCGAGATCGTCCGCGAGGCCGAGGAGACGGCCCGCGCGCTGCGCCGGGACGCGGACGACTACTGCGACCGCCGGCTCGCGGACTTCGAGATCGACCTGGGCAAGGTGCTCACCCAGGTGCAGGCCGGTCGCGCGAAGCTCGCGGACCGGCTGGACGACGGCGAGGGCTGACCGACCGGGTGTGACCCAGGCCGCCCGCCGGGCGATTGGGCGGACCGGGGCCCGTGCCGTAGGATCGACCGTTGGTCCCGCCGGTCATCGCAGGGACCGAGACCCCTCACGACAGGAACAGGGACAGTGGAGCGCGCCAACCACCTCGATCCCCGCTCGCCGTTCGTGCTCGACACCCACGAGCTCGGCCGACGTCCGGGATCGATGCGGCGTACCCGCGTCACGGTGCCGGCTCCGGGGGACCTCGGTACCGACGTGATCGGCGTCCCCGTCGGCGACGACGTCGAGCTGGACCTCCAGCTCGAGGCCGTCATGGAGGGGGTGTTCGTCTCCGGCTCCGTGCGGGCCCGGGCGGTCGGGGAGTGCGTGCGCTGCCTGGACGAGGTGGTCGAGGATCTCGACGTCCGCGTCCAGGAGCTGTTCGTCTACCCCGGTCGCGCGGAGGTCGCCAAGGAGAACGGCGACGACGAGGAGGACCTCCCCGAGCTCGACGGCGACCTGGTCGACGTGGAGCCCCTGGTTCGGGACGCGGTCGTGACTGCGCTACCGTTCCAGCCGTTGTGCCGGGACGACTGCCCCGGGCTGTGCTCCATCTGCGGGGCGCACCTCGCGGACGACCCGCAGCATTCCCATGAGACCCTTGATCCTCGGTGGGCCGCCCTCGGTGGCCTGCAGAGCACGCTTGACGAGAAGAGAGAGAGCTAGCCGTGGCTGTTCCGAAGCGCAAGATGTCGCGCAGCAACACCCGTGCGCGTCGGTCGCAGTGGAAGACCACTGCCACGACGCTCAGCACCTGCCCGCAGTGCAAGTCGGACATGCGCCCGCACCAGGCGTGCCCGACGTGCGGCGCCTACGCCGGTCGGCGCTACGCCGAGGCGATGCGGACCGAGCACGCCGGCTGAGCCGACGCGCCGCAGGCCGAGCGCCCCGGTGACGCACCGGAGGGCGCGGGCCGCCGCACGATGAGCACCACCGCAGCACAGCTCGCCCAGCAGCTCGGGGTCCACCTGGACCCCGAGCTGCTGGTGCTGGCGCTCACGCACCGCTCCTTCGCCCACGAGGCGGGCGGCATCCCGACCAACGAGCGGCTGGAGTTCCTCGGGGACACCGTGCTCGGCCTGGTCGTCACCGAGGACCTGTACCGCCGGCACCCCGGTCAGTCCGAGGGCGAGCTCGCGAAGATGCGCGCGGCGACCGTGTCGCAGCGCGCCCTCGCCGAGGTGGCCCGGGCGCTGGACCTGGGGTCCTACGTGCTGCTCGGCAAGGGGGAGCTCGCCACGGGCGGGCGGGACAAGGACTCGATCCTGTCCGACACCCTCGAGGCGCTGTTCGGCGCCGTCTACCTGTCCCACGGGCTCGAGGTGTCCCGCGGCATCGTCATGCGCCTGGTCGGCCCGCGGCTGGCCCAGGCGGCCGACCTGGGCGCGGGCCTGGACTGGAAGACGAGCCTGCAGGAGCTGACCGCGACGCTCGGCATGGGCGCCCCGACCTACCAGGTCACCAGCGCCGGCCCCGACCACGCCCGCGTGTTCACGGCCGAGGCCGTGGTCGCCGGCGACGTGTACGGCACCGGGACCGGGACCGCCAAGAAGCTCGCGGAGCAGCGGGCGGCCGAGCTGGCCTACACCGCGCTGAGCGCAGGGACCGGGTCGGACGGGGCCGCGGCCTCCGCAGCCGGGGCCGCCGCTCCCGGCCGGTCCGCCGCCGACGGCGAGCCGGCAGCCGCCGACGCGCTGGCCGCGCCCGCCGCGGACTGACGTCGGCGTGCCCGAGCTGCCCGAGGTCGAGACCGTCCGGGACGGGCTCGAGCGCCACGTCGTCGGCCGCGCCGTCCGCGCGGTCGAGGTCCGGCGCCCCTACAGCGTCCGCCGCCACCTGGCCGGCCCCGACGACCTCGCGGGCCGCCTCGCCGGTCGCACGCTGACCGCGGCCGCGCGGCGCGGCAAGTTCCTCTGGCTCCCGCTCGACCACCCCGGCGCGGCCGGCGCCACGCCCGACGACGCGCTGCTCGCGCACCTCGGCATGAGCGGCCAGCTGCTGGTCCGGGGCACGCCCGCCGACGTCGAGCAGGGCGGCGAGCACACCCATCTGCGGGTCCGGCTGCTCCTCGACGACGGCGGGGCGCTCGACTTCGTGGACCAGCGGACCTTCGGGCACCTGTCGGTCGTCGACCTGCTGCCGACGCCGGACGCGCGCCCGGGCGGTGCCGGCTCGCCGCTGCCGCTGGTGCCGGCCTCGGTGGCGCACATCGGCCGGGACCTGCTGGACCCGGCCGTCGACCGCGAGGCCGTGGCGCGGGCGATCCGCCGCCGCCGGACGCAGGTCAAGCGCGCCGTGCTGGACCAGACGGTGGTCTCCGGGGTCGGCAACATCTACGCGGACGAGGGCCTGTGGCGCGCGCGGGTCCACCCCGCGACGCCGACGGCCGACCTCGACCAGGCGACCGCGCTGCGGGTGCTGGACGGCGTGGCCGGGGTGATGACCGACGCGCTGGCGCAGGGCGGGACGAGCTTCGACGCCCTCTACGTCAACGTGAACGGCGCCTCCGGCTACTTCGACCGGTCGCTCGCGGTCTACGGGCAGGCGGGCGAGCCGTGCCCCCGCTGCGGGACGCCGGTGGTGCGGGAGCCGTTCATGAACCGCTCGTCCCACTTCTGCCCGGTGTGCCAGCCGGCCCCGGCCGGCTGACGGCCCGCCCGCGGCCGGCGCTCAGGCCGCCAGCGCCCGCAGCTCCGCCGCGACGTCGGCGGTGACGGCCTCCGGCCATGGGTAGCGCCGCGCCGCCGACCCGAGCGCCCAGCCGTCGAGCGCCAGCGCCGCCACCAGGGCGCGGTCGGTCAGGTCCTCGCCGCGCGCCACCGGGGACGTCTCCCGGGTCGCCTCGACGGCCCCGGGCGCCACCTCGACACCGGTCAGCGCGAGGAACCGCACCATCGCCACGACCCGCTCCGAGCTCGCGCAGGCAGCCAGCAGCTCCGGCAGCTCGGGCTCGTCGTGCGCGGGCAGCAGCTCGTCGAACGCCTGCTCGGCGATCCGCCCGACCAGCGCGTCGACGAGCTCCTGCACCGAGCCGTGCATGCTGAGGATCCAGTCCGGGTCGCGGCCGCTCTCCTCGGCGACCCGGTCCAGCGTCAGCGCCCCGGTGCCGCCCGCGCGCACCAGCCGCAGCACGGCGTCGGTCAGCGGGGACGCGTCGCGGAACGGCTCGGCCTCGAGCTCGAGGTCCAGGTTCGACGCGCACTGGTGGGGCGCCGGCAGCCCGGCGTACGCGGCGACCGCCGACAGCGCGCGGCCCCACCAGCCGTCGTCCGGCGGGTGCACCTCGGCGAGGAACCCGAGCAGGCAGCCGTCGACGGCCAGGGCGGCGACCGTCTCGCGCGGGTCCGCCCCGCCGGGCTCGCCCGGCGCGACGGGCAGCAGGTCGGCACGATCGAGCAGGGTGGGCGCGGGGGAGGTCATCGGGTGCTCCTCTCTCGGGGAGCAGTCCACTGTACCAACCGGACGGTCGGCGCTCAGCGGCGCACGACGTTCCGCATCGGCTCGCCGCGCTCGAAGGCCCCGATGTTGTCGGTCAGCAGGGTGTCCGCGCCCACCGGCCGGCCGCCCGCCGCGTGCGGGGTGATCAGGATGCGCGGCTCGTCCCACAGCGGGGAGGTCGGCGGCAGCGGCTCCGTCCGGAACACGTCCAGCGCGGCACCGGCGATCCGCCCGTCCCGCACGGCCGCGAGCAGCGCCTCCTCGTCCAGGGTCGAGCCGCGCCCGACGTTGACCACCCACGCGTGCCGGGGCAGCCGGGCGAACACCGCGGCGTCGAGCGCCCGCCGGGTCGCGGCCGTGGACGGCAGGATGCCGATGAGGACGTCGGTCCCGGGCAGCGCCTGCGGCACCTCGTCCGGCGCGATCACCGGGTAGCCCGCGCGCTCCCCGGCCCGGGAGGCGACGCCGACGACCTGCGCACCGAGCACGGTGAGCAGCGGCGCGAGCCGGGCCGCGATCGAGCCGAAACCCCAGATCAGCACGCGGGCGCCGGACAGCGACCGGAACTCCCCGCCCTCGTGCGGCAGCTGCTGCATCCCGCCGAGCTCGGCCGCCCAGCGGTGCTCGTCCTGCGCGCGCACCAGCTCCGGCAGCCGCCGCGCGGCCGCCAGGACCAGCGCGAGGGTGTGCTCGGCGACCGGCCCGTCGTGCAGGCCCCGGCCCGAGGTGATCTGCACGTGCGGCGCGAACCCCGCGGCCAGCACCGCGTCCGGGCCGGCCGCCAGCGTCTGCACCCAGCGCAGCCGGCCCATCCGGCGCGCGGCGTCGGCGAGCTGGGCGGTGGGGTTGCCCCACGCGACCAGGGCGTCGGCGTCCACCAGCTCCTCGGGGACCGGCCGCTCGACGTCGTACGTCGCGGTGCGTACACCGTCGGGAACCGCGGGGGACAGGGCGATCGAGGAGGGGAGGAGCACCGTCGTCATGGACGCGAGCGTGGCGCACACGGCGCCCCCGCGCCAGGTGACGCGCGCGCCCGGGCGGCGTCCCGGGGGCGAAGTCGCAGGCCCCGGTGCGCCGGTGCCCGGCCGGGACGCGCGGCTGGATACGATGACCGCGTGTCCGCCACGAACAGCGCAGTCCAGCCGGCCCGCTCCGGGGAGATCTTGGTGATGATCGTCGACGACCACGAGGTCGTGCGGCGGGGCATCGCCGAGGTGGTCGAGCGCGCCGACGGCATGAAGGTCGTCGCCGAGGCCGGGTCCGTCGCCGACGGCGTGCGCCGCGCCGGCCTCGTGCACCCCGACGTCCTGCTCGTCGACCTGCAGCTGCCGGACGGCACCGGCATCGACCTGATGACCCAGGTGCGGGCCACGCTGCCCACCGCCCGGGCCATCGTCCTCACGTCGTTCGACGACGACGACGCGCTGGCCGCGGCCCTCGAGGCGGGCGCGGCCGCCTACCTGCTCAAGAGCGTCCGGGGCGCGGAGATCACCGACGTCGTGCGCGCGGTCGCCGCGGGCCGCACCCTGCTGGACGAGCGCACGGTCACCCGACGCCGCGCCGGCCACGAGGACCCGACCGAGAACCTCACGCCGAGCGAGCTCAAGGTCCTCGACCTGATCGGCGACGGGCTGTCGAACCGGGAGATCGCCGAGCGGCTCGGCGTCGCCGAGAAGACCGTGAAGAACCACATCACGTCGCTGCTGGCCAAGATGGGCCTGCAGCGCCGCACCCAGGTGGCGGCCTGGGTCGCCGCCCGCCGGCACTCGGGCTGGCGCGCGGAGACCCACCAGCCCTGAGGTCGTCGGGGTCCCTTCGGAGGGCTCCGGATGGCGCGTGGTGCCCCGGGTCCCGGGCCGGCGGCTCGGGACGTGCCGGCGATCGACGGCGTGCCGCGACCGAGAGGACGTACTCCCAGGACGTGCCCTCGCCCCTAGGACGTCCCCGCCTCAGAACGGGGGTGGTGCGTCGTGAGGGTCGGCCGTGGCGTCGTGGCACTGCCCCGTGCCGGGCCGGGTCAGGTACCGGTGGCCGGTGGGGGTGATCCACTCGAAGAGCCCGGGTTGGATCTGGCGCAGCCGGAACCCGCCGTCGGTCTTGAGGCGGTGGTGGCGGTGGCAGAGCGGTCCGAGGTTGTCGGCGTCGGTGCGGCCCGGGGGTGTGTCGGGGTCGGCGCCGGGTCGGGGGTGGTACTCCTCGGTGTGGTCGAGGTCGCAGCCGCAGGCCGGGACCGTGCAGCCGGGTGCGGCGCAGGTCCCGTCGCGGGTCCGGACGAGCTCGTCGAGGGCGGCGGGTGGTCGGTATCTCTCGCGTCCGACGTCCAGGACGCGGTCGGTGAGGGGGTCGGTGACCACGCGCTGCCAGATGCCGCCGGCGGCGAGGGCGCGGGCGGTCACGGCGTCGACGGGTCCGTGCCCGTCGAGGTGGGCGGGTTGGTCGTCCAGGCCGAGCAGGGTGGAGGCGGGGATGGTGATCCGGACCTGGGCGCCGGGGCGACCCGAGCAGCGCGCGCAACCACGCCGCGCGGGTGCGGCTGCGGCGGGTCCGGGCGCGGTCGCGGCGGGGCCGGGTGCGGTCGCGACGGGGCCGGGCGCGAGCGCCGGCGCGGTGGCTCCGGGCGGTGCGCTGGGCGCGGTGGCTCCGGGCGGTGCGCGGTGGCGACGGTGGCGACGCTCTGCGCGTCGGGCGCGTCGGGGACGGTCGACGTGCTGGCCGCGTTGTCCGCGCTGGTGACGGTCAGCGCGCTGGCCGCGCTGGGCGCGGTGGCGACGGTCGGTGCGTCGGGCGCGTCGGCGGCGGTGCCCGTCCCGGTACCGGTTGCGGTCCCGGCGGCGGTGGCGGTCCCGGTCGGTGCCGGGGGCGCTCCTGGCGGCGACGTGGTGTCGTGGTGGCCGGGCGCGGGGTGCGTGGTGGCCTCGCCGAGCGGGACGAGGGTGGCGATCGGGGTCGGCTCGACCGGGGGTGCGAGGACCGGGCCGTCCCGGTCGGTGAACGTCGCCCCGTTCCACG
>NZ_JAKRMS010000125.1 GCF_022346185.1 Cellulomonas sp. ACRRI
GGGTGGGGTGCAGTCGCGGTCGAGGGGGTCAGGCGGGCGCGTCGCCGCGCAGGACCGCCGCGGCGGCCACGGCGCGCCGGCGGACGTCCGCCAGGTCGTCCCCGGACACGGTGACGTGCCCGAGCTTGCGGCCGGGGCGGACGCCCTTGCCGTACAGGTGCACCTTGGCGCCGGGGTCGAGCGCGGCCACCTCGGCCAGCCCGTCGGTCAGCGCCGCGCGGGTCGAGCCGAGCACGTTCGCCATCACGGTCCACGGCTGGCGGGCCTCGGTCGCGCCCAGGGGGAGGTCGAGCACGGCGCGCAGGTGCTGCTCGAACTGGCTGGTCACGGAGCCGTCGATCGTCCAGTGCCCGGAGTTGTGCGGGCGCATGGCGAGCTCGTTGACGAGCACCCGCGGCGCCCCGCCCTCGGGGTCGGCGACCTCGAACAGCTCGACCGCCAGGACCCCGGTGACGCCGAGCCCCTCGGCCACCTCGCGGGCGATCCGCTCGGCGGTCGCGGCGGTGCGCGGGTCCAGGTCCGGGGCCGGCGCCACGACCTCGGCGCACACGCCGTCGCGCTGCACCGACTCCACGACCGGCCAGGTGCGGACCTCGCCGGACGGGGTGCGGGCGACCAGGGCGGCGAGCTCGCGGGTGAACGGCACCCGCTCCTCGGCCAGCAGCGGGGCGCCGGTGCCCTCGGCGGCAGCGGCCAGCCAGTCGGCGGCCTCGTCGGCGGACCGCACGACCCGCACGCCCTTGCCGTCGTAGCCGCCGCGCGCGGTCTTGACCACCGCGGTGCCGTCGCCGGCGGCGAGGAACGCCGCGAGGTCGTCGGCGGAGTCGAGGGGCGCCCAGCGCGGGCACGGCACGCCGAGCGCGGTCAGCCGGGTCCGCATCACGATCTTGTCCTGCGCGTGCACCAGGGCGTCCGGGCCGGGCCGCACCGCGACGCCGCGGTCCACCAGCTCGGTGAGCAGGCCGTTCGGCACGTGCTCGTGCTCGAAGGTGAGCGCGTCCGCGCCGACCACCAGCGCCTCGACGGCCACCGGGTCCGCCGCCGCGCCCACCGGCGCGTCGACCACCACCTGCGCCGCCGACGACACCGCGTCCTCGACCAGCACCCGCAGGTGCACGCCGAGCGCCGTCGCCGCGGGCGCCATCATGCGGGCGAGCTGCCCGCCACCGACCACTGCCACCACAGGTGCTGCCACGAGCGGTGAGCCTAACCGACCCCGCACAGCGGTCCCCCAGCGTCTCGCCGTACCCTGTGGGCGTGACTCCCACCGGTGCGCCCCGCCTCGCGGCCGCACCGGGACCCGCCCCCGAGGCCCGTCCCGGACGCCTGCACGGCCTGCTCTACCGCATGCCGCGCCGCTCCCTGCGCGACCGTGCCCTCGAGCTGGTCCGGTTCGGCTCGGTCGGCACGGTCGCGTTCGTCGTCGACCTCGGCACGTACAACCTGCTGCGGTTCGGCCCGGTCGACCTGCTGCACGGCAAGCCCCTGACCGCCCGGATCATCGCGGTGGTGCTGGCGACGCTCGTCTCCTGGCTCGGCAGCCGGCACTGGACGTTCGCCGGCCAGCGGACCCACCGGCGCGGCCGGGAGCTGCTGCTGTTCTCCGCGATCAACGTCGTGGGCAGCGCGATCACCGTCGGTGCGCTCGGCTTCTCGCACTACGTGCTCGGCCAGTCCGGGCCGTTCTCGGACAACGTCGCCAACGTCATCGGCATCGTGCTGGGCACGGTCGTCCGGTACGTCGGCTACAAGCTGTTCGTGTTCACCGGCTCCGCGGGTCTGCCGGTCGCGCTGGCCGAGGTCGGCCACGAGGTGCGCGGGGGCGACGAGCCGCTCGCCGGCCCCGCGTCCCCCGCCCCCCTCCCGCACCCGCGCGCCACCGGCGACTGACCGCCGCGCGCACCGCCGCCGGGCGGCCCGCCACGGCGCGCGCCGCGCCCGGCCGGGGCACGCCGGCGCGCCCCGGGCGGCGGTCAGCCCGAGGCGGCTGCGCCGTCGCGCGGCGGCCCGTCGGCGCCCGGCCCCGGCTGCGCCGCGGCCGGGCGCGCCACGAGTGTCGTGACCGCCAGCAGCACCACGGCCACCACGGCGACCGTCGCCACGTAGGCCGGCGTGAGGTGGCTCGCGAGCACCAGCGCCAGCGCCGCCCCGGCCCCGATCAGCACCCGCACGGGGACCCGCTGCTCGTCGAACCACACCCCGACGGGCCCGGTGCTGATCCCCCGCCGCTCGCCCGCCGTGCGCAGCCCGGTCGCCGCCCGGGTCCAGGACGCCCGCAGCGCCCGCGCCGCCGACGTCCCGCCCGCCACGAACGCGACCAGCGCCACGACGAGCCCGAGCACGAACGCCGACCGCAGGGCGACCCGCAGGAACGCCACCACCTGGTCGTAGACCACCACGGCCGCGTCCGGCCGCTGCACCGCCGGCGGCAGCGCGTCGACGTACACCGAGCGGCCGATGGTCAGCGCGGCGCCGAGCAGCAGCATCGCGCCCGCGAGCGACAGGCCCGCGACCACCAGCACCCGCGCGCGGTGCACCGCGACCAGCACGCCGGCGGCCAGCAGGCCCAGGGAGAGCCAGACCAGCCAGGTGCCCAGCACGTCCAGCACGCGGTAGGCGTTCTGCGCCCGGACCAGGTCCGCGCTCTGCAGCAGCGGGAAGCTCGCGCTGATCGTCGGCAGCCGGTCCACGAGCGTGAACCCCGCGTCCGACAGCGAGGCGCGCACGGTGTCCACCACGCCCGTCAGGTCGACCACCAGCGTGCCCTGGGCGTCGATGCTCGCGATCGCGTCCGGGTCACCGCGCAGCACCGCGTTGAGCTGCTGGTGCACCGTGCGGTTCGCCTCGTCCCACACCGCCTCGAGCACGTCCGACGTCACCACGGCGTCCACGGCCCGGCGGATGAACCCCGTGGCCGCGTCCACCAGCGGCTCCTGCAGCGATCCCACGAGCGCGGACACCCGGGGCGGCAGGCCCAGGTCGTCGACCGCGGTCACCGCCTCCCCCGCCAGCCCGTCCAGGTCCGCCGCGTCCACGATCGCCCCGGTCACCCGGTTGGTCACGGCGCTCTGGATCTGCGGGTCGTCGACCAGGGGGCCGACCGTCGCCAGGTACCGGTCGGTGTCGGTGACCAGGTCCCGCGCCCACACCGCCACGACGGCGACGGGGGCGAGCAGGGCGCCGAGCACCACGAGCACGACCGCGGCGGTCGCGCGGCCGGCGTGCCGCTGCCGCCGGGCCGCGGGCACACCCGGTGCGGCGGGGTCGGCGGGGCCTCCGGCCGCTGAGGCGGCCGCGGCGTCGGCGGCGGCGCGGGCCGTGGCGGCCGCGCGCAGCTGGGCGTTCTCGGCCTCCAGGGCGGCGATCCGTGCCGTCAGGTCGTCCGCCGTGCCCGCCCCGGGTCGCTGCTCCGCCACCGAGCCCACCCCCTCGGGCGCCCGCGGCGGGGACACCCCTCGCGGCGAGGCTAGCGCCGCCGGTCGCGCCGCTCCCCCACCCGCGGGGGGTGAGGGGCGTCGCTCAGCGCCGGCGCCGCGCCCGCTCCGAGCGCGGCGAGATGACCGACCCGCGCGGCAGCACCACGTCGGGCGCCATCGCCGCCGGGACGCCCGCGAGGAACAGCGCGAACACCGCCGGCCGCCGCTGCGCGAGCTCCAGGCGCGCGCCGTCGGCGGACGCGAGGTCCCGGGCCAGCGCCAGGCCGAGCCCGGTGCCCTTGCCGGAGGTGACCTCGCGCTCGAAGATGCGCGGCGCCAGGTCGTCCGGGACCCCGTCGCCCTCGTCCGCGACCTCGACCACGACCGAGCGCGCGGCGCCCGCGCGGGACCGCACCGTCGTGGTGCCGCCGCCGTGCCGCAGCGAGTTCTCGATCAGCGTCGCCAGCACCTGGGCCAGCGCCCCGGGGGTGGCGAGCACCTGGGCCTTCGGGTCGACCTCGATCACGAGGCGGCGGCCCTCCGCCTCGAACGTCGGCCGCCACTCCTCCTCCTGCTGGTGGACGACGTCGCCCAGCCGGATGGCCTCGGTGGTGCCGCCCTGCGCGCGCCGCGACCGGGTCAGCAGGTCGTCGACGACCGCGACCAGCCGCTCGACCTGCTCCAGGGAGATCCGCGCCTCCTCGCGCACCGCGGGGTCGTCCGAGGCCAGCATGATCTCCTCGAGCCGCATGGTCAGCGCGGTCAGCGGGGTGCGGAGCTGGTGGGACGCGTCGGAGGCGAACTGCCGCTCGGCGGCGAGCCGGCCGGCCATCCGGTCGGCGCTGCGCGCGAGCTCGGCCGCCACCAGGTCGATCTCCTCGACCCCGGACGGCTCCAGCTGCGGGCGCACCTGCCCGGAGCCCAGCTGCTCGGCGGACGCCGCCAGGTACACCAGCGGTGCGGCCAGCCGGTTCGCCTGCCAGATGGCCATGCCGATGCCCGCCGCGAACGCGACGATCGCCGCCGCCACGACGAGCCCCATGATCTGCGCGCTCATGAGGAACACGTCCCACCACGGTGCGTACATGGTGATCCGGGCGCCGGTGGTCGACGTCTCCGTGATGGTGATGGCGCGCTCGGGGACGTCGGGGCCCGCCTGGTACCGCGCGCCGTCCGTCGTGACGACGAAGATGCTCACGGCGACGCCGCCGCCCCGGTCGACGTACGGCTCGAGCATGGTGTCGGACAGCGGGGTGCCCTCCTGGACGCGGCTGTCGACCTGCCGCGCCAGGTCGGACGCGCGGGTCTCGAGCGACCCGATCTCGTTGTCCCGGACGTACTGCGCGCCGAGGAAGGCGAGGGGGAACCCGAGCAGCACGACCGCCACCGTGACGGCCGCGATGGTGGCCTGGAGGACGCGGCGGCGCACGGGTCAGCCCCGGCTGCCCTCGCCGGACTCGAACCGGAAGCCCATCCCCCGCACCGTGCTGATGTAGCGGGGCGCGCTCGCGTCGTCGCCGAGCTTGCGGCGCAGCCACGACACGTGCATGTCGAGCGTCTTGGTGGAGCCGGTCGGGTCGGAGCCCCAGACCTCGCGCATGAGCGTCTCGCGGGCGACGACGGTGCCCGCCGCGCCGACCAGCACGCGGAGCAGGTCGAACTCCTTGGCGGTGAGGTGCAGCTCGCGCTCGGCCTGGAACGCGCGGTGCGCGGCGACGTCGACGCGGACGTCCTGGCTGCGGAGCTCGTCCTCGTCGGGCGTGTCCCCGCCCGTGCGCCGCAGCAGCGCCCGGACCCGGGCGAGCAGCTCGGCCAGCCGGAACGGCTTGGTCACGTAGTCGTCGGCGCCGGCGTCCAGGCCCACGACGAGGTCGACCTCGTCCGCGCGGGCGGTCAGCACCAGCACCGGGGTGGTCAGCCCCTGGTTCCGGATCGCGCGCGCGACGTCGAGCCCGTCCATGTCCGGCAGGCCGAGGTCCAGCACCACGAGGTCCGCCTCGCTCGCGCGGTCGATCGCGCCCTGCCCGGTGCCCTGCACGCGGACGTCGTAGCCCTCACGGCCGAGCGCGCGCGCCAGGGGCTCGGCGATCGCGGGGTCGTCCTCGGCCAGCAGCACCTGGGTCATGGCGCCATGTTAGGTCATGAGACCTTCTAGGACACGGCGCGCCGGGGTATCGGTTCGGTGAAGTCGCCCCGTCCGCCCGTGGGCGGACCCGGGCCGGGACCTCCGTCCGCCCCCGGGGGCACGACCCGCCGGTGGCGCCGACCTACGCTGGCGCGATGACGTGGTGGGAACGCCTCACGCGGTGGGAGGAACGCCACCAGCTGCCGATCGACCTCAGCGCGACCCTGCTGACGGGGCTCGTCGTGGTCCCCCTGGCGGCGAGCATGGCGCCGAACTGGGGGCTGAGCTCGTACGCCGGCGCGGTGCTCGCGCTCGCCGCCTGGCTCCCGCTGGGCTGGCGGCGCCGCAACCCGGTGGCGTCCGTCGTCGCCGTGTACGCCGCGTGCCTGCTGCACCTGCTGATCGGCGTGCCGCTGGTCATGCCGTCCGACCTCGCCGTGCTCGTGGCGCTGTACTCGGTGACGGTGCACGGCCCGCGCTGGGCCCACCTGACGGCGATGGGGTCGGCGCTCGTCGGCAACCTCGCGATGGTGAGCGGGCTGCTGCTCCAGTCCTGGACGGGCAGCGCCGCCGAGGTGGCGATGTCCGGGATCGCCCTGTGGCTGTTCGCGTCCGTGACGGCCGCCGCCGTGTGGGCGTTCGGCCTGGTCCGCCGCTCGCGCCGGGTGACGATCGCCGCGCTGCGCGACCGGGCGGAGCGGCTGGAGGTGGAGCGCGACCAGCAGGCGCGGATCGCGACCGCCGCCGAGCGCACCCGCATCGCGCGCGAGATGCACGACATCGTCGCCCACTCGCTGTCGGTCGTCGTCGCCCAGGCGGACGGCGGGCGGTACGCCGCCGCGGCGGACCCCGAGGCGGCGACCCGCGCACTCGGCACCATCGCGGAGACCGGCCGGGCGGCGCTGGCCGACATGCGCCGGCTGCTCGGGGTGCTGCGCGAGCCGAAGCGGGTGCCGGGCGCCCCGGTGCCCGCGAACGCGCTCGCGGCGGGTGGCGCCCCGGCCGGCTCGGCCCCGTACACCCCGCAGCCCGCGGAGCACGACCTGGAGTCCCTGGTGGAGCAGGTCCGCGCGTCCGGCGTCCGCGCGTCCCTCGTCCGGATGGGCACCCCCCGGCGGCTGCCCCCGGGCATCGGGCTGACCGTGTACCGGATCTGCCAGGAGGCCCTGACGAACGTGCTCAAGCACGGCGGCCCCGACGTGACGGTCACGGTGCTCGCGCAGTGGCAGCCCGCCGCGCTCGTCCTGGAGATCACCGACGACGGCCGGGGCGCCGCCGCCGACTCGGACGGCGCCGGGCAGGGCCTGCTCGGCATGCGGGAGCGGGCGACGATGGTCGGCGGCACGCTGGCCGCCGGGCCGCGCCCGGGCGGCGGGTTCCGGGTGCACGCCGAGCTGCCGCTGCCCCCGGGCGCGCCGGTCGACGACCGGGCCGCCGCGCCCGGCACCCTAGGCTGACGCCCATGTCCGCCATCCGCGTCGGCCTCGTCGACGACCAGCAGCTCGTGCGCGCCGGCTTCCGCCTCGTGATCGACTCCCAGCCGGACCTCGAGGTCGTCCTGGAGGCCGGCGACGGTGCCCAGGCCGTGCAGGCGCTCACCGCGGGCACCGCGCAGGCCGCCGTGCTCGGGCCGGTCGACGTCGTGCTGATGGACGTGCGGATGCCGAACCTCGACGGGCTCGCCGCCACCGAGCGGATCGTCGCCGCCGGCACCCCCGAGCACCCCGCGCCCCGGATCATCGTGCTCACCACGTTCGACCTCGACGAGTACGTGCTCGCCGCGATCCGCGCGGGCGCGAGCGGCTTCCTGCTCAAGGACGCGCCGCCCGAGGACATGCTGGCGGCCATCCGGACCGTGCACAGCGGCGACGCCGTCATCGCGCCGTCGTCCACCCGGCGTCTGCTGGAGCACCTGGTGACGGCCCTGCCCGCCGAGCAGCAGCAGGCCTCGGCCGGCGCCGAGGCGCTCGCGACGCTCACCGAGCGGGAGCGCGAGGTGCTGGTGCTCATGGCCCGCGGGCGGTCGAACACCGAGATCGGCGAGGACCTGTACGTCGCCGAGGCCACCGTCAAGACGCACGTCGGCCGCATCCTGGCGAAGCTCGGGGCGCGGGACCGCGTGCAGGCCGTCGTCGTCGCGTACGAGACGGGCCTGGTGGTCCCCGGGGCGTGACCCCGCGGGGGCCGGGTGCTGCCCCGGTCGGGCCGCGACCGGCCGGGGTCGTACCCCGGGATGACGTGAGGTCCGGACCGGGGGTGGACGCGGCGGTGCGGGCGGACTCCGTAGCGTCGGGGACGACCCGATCCGACCGTCC
This sequence comes from Cellulomonas sp. ACRRI, assembly GCF_022346185.1. Taxonomy (GTDB): domain Bacteria; phylum Actinomycetota; class Actinomycetes; order Actinomycetales; family Cellulomonadaceae; genus Cellulomonas. The sequence continues at coordinate 7,857 of NZ_JAKRMS010000125.1, forward strand.
CAGGAGCACAGCCGTGGACCCGTTCGTCCCCGCCCCCGCCGCCAGCACCGGCCCGATCCCGCCGCACGGCGCGCCCGACGCGCCCGGCGCCGCCCAGCCGGGCCGAGCCGCGCGGGAGGCCGCCGTCCGCGCCCGCGGTCTCACCAAGGTCTACGGCCGCGGCGAGGCCGAGGTGCGTGCGCTCGCCGGGGTCGACGTCGACTTCGCCGCCGGCGAGTTCACCGCGATCATGGGCCCGTCCGGCTCCGGCAAGTCGACGCTGATGCACGTGCTGGCCGGCCTCGACGCCGCCACCTCCGGCTCCGCGTTCCTCGGGCAGACCGACGTCACCACGCTCGACGACGACGCGCTCACCCGCCTGCGCCGCGACCGGGTGGGCTTCGTGTTCCAGTCGTTCAACCTGCTGCCGATGTTCACCGCCGAGCAGAACATCCTGCTGCCGCTCGAGCTGGCCGGCGCCAAGGCCGACCGCGCGTGGTTCGACACCCTGGTCGCCACGCTCGGCCTCGGGCAGCGGCTCACGCACCGCCCGTCGGAGCTGTCCGGCGGCCAGCAGCAGCGCGTCGCGATCGCCCGCGCGCTGATCGCCAAGCCCGAGGTCGTGTTCGCGGACGAGCCCACCGGCAACCTGGACTCGCGCTCCGGCGCCGAGGTGCTGAGCTTCCTGCGCCGCTCCGTCCGCGAGCTGGGCCGCACGATCATCATGGTCACGCACGACCCGACCGCCGCCGCCTACGCCGACCGCGTGGTGCTGCTCGCCGACGGGCGGATCGCGGGCGACATCGTCGACCCGACCCCCGAGGCCGTGCTCGCCGGGCTCGACGCGCTGCGCCAGCTCGAGGTCACCGAGACGCCGGTGGGTGCCTGATGTGGCGGCTCACCCTGGCGCAGATGCGCCGTAGCCTCGGCCGGCTCACGGCCGCGGGCGTCGCGGTCGCCATCGGCACCGCGTTCATCGCCGCGACGCTGCTCGCCGGCACGATCATGCAGCGCATCTCGTACGACTCGATCACCGCGTCGTACGGGACCGCCGACCTGATCGCCGACGCCGGCGCCGGCACCTCGCTGGACGAGAAGACCGTCGAGGCGGTCCGCGGCACCCCCGGCGTCGCCGCCGCCGACGCCCGCGTCGTCGCCCCGTACATCGCGATGTCCGCCGGCGACCGCGAGATCACGCAGACCCTCGTCCCCGTGCCGAGCGACCCGGCCTTCGACACCCAGCACGTCACGCAGGGCGCGCTGCCGACCGCGGACGGCCAGATCGCGCTGCCCGAGCGGGCGGCCGAGCGGCTGCACGTGGGCGTCGGGGACACCGTGTCGGTGTCGTACTACCGGTGGCAGGAGGCCGCCGGGGCCTCGGCGACCGCGGAGGACCCGGCCGGCGCGACCGAGGGTGCGACCGCCGCACCCTCCGACGAGGCGACGGGCGCCCCCGGCGAGCCCGAGGGCAGCTACCGCGAGGTCCGGGCCGACGCCGAGGTCGTCGGCCTGACCACCGACCCGACGTCGGCCTGGGCCCAGTACGGCGGCGCCGCGCTCGCCACCCTCGACGACACCCTGCTCTGGGGCGGCTTCGGCGACGGCGACGGCACCCCCGCCCTCGCCGACGCCGCGACCTCGCAGCTGCTCCTCGCCCTCGACGACGGCGCCGACACCGCGACCGTCGCCGACGCGGTCGAGGACGTCCTCACGGCCTCGGGCAGCACGGACCCGCTCGTCCTGACCCGCGACGCGGCCGCCGAGCGCAGCCTGTCCGGCGACGACGGCACCGGCCCGATCCTCGTGGTCGTGCTCGCGTTCGCCGCCGTGGCGATGATCGTCGCCGGCCTCGTCATCGCGAACACCTTCCAGGTGCTCGTCGCCCAGCGGACCCGGACGCTCGCCCTGCTGCGCTGCGTCGGGGCCGTCCGGTCCCAGGTGCGCCGGTCGGTGCTGCTGGAGGCCTCGCTGCTCGGCCTGGCGGCCTCCGTCGCGGGCGTGCTGCTCGGCACCGCGCTGGTGCAGGTGGCCCTGCTCGTCATGCAGAACGCGGACCTGCCGTTCCCGGTGCCGTCCGTCGTCCGCCCGACCGTCGCGAGCGTCGTCGCGCCGCTGGCCGTCGGCGTGGTCGTGACGGTGCTCGCCGCGCTGACGCCGGCCCGGGTCGCCACCCGGGTCGCGCCGATCGCCGCGCTCCGCCCGGCCGACGCCCCCGCGGCCGGCAGCCGCGCGGGCCGGTTCCGGCTCGTCGTCAGCCTGGTGCTGGTCGTCGGCGGGACGCTGATGCTGGCCGGCGGGGTCGCCCTGTCGAAGCAGCTCCTGGTCGTGGCCGTCGGCATCGCGATCCTCGGCGGCGCGGCGTCGTTCGTCGGCCTGCTGGTCGGCGCGGTGTTCTGGATGCCCCGGGTCGTGGCCGCGATCGGCCGCCTGGTCGGCCGGTTCGGGATGCCGGCGCGGCTCGCCGCAGCCAACACCGGCCGCAACCCCGCGCGCACCGCGGCCACCAGCACCGCGCTGCTGATCGGCGTCACGCTCGTCGCGATGATGAGCACCGGGGCCGTGACCGCCCGCGCCACCCTGGACGACGAGCTCGACACCCGGTACCCGGTCGACCTCGCGGTCGCCGCGCCGTTCACCACCGACGAGAGCGGCAACCCCGTCACCGAGGCGCTGCCCGCGGGCACCGTCGAGGCGCTGGCCGACATCCCCGGGGTCGAGTCGTCCGCCACGCTCGTCCGGGACAGCGTGGAGATCGGCGGCACCCAGACCGTCGACGCGCTCGGCATCACCCCGGAGCAGGCGGCGGACGTCCTCCGCGACGCCGACCTGGCCGCGGCCGTCGGCGACGGCACCGTCGTGGTGCCCGAGGCCGTCGCGGAGAGCGCCGGGATCGAGGACGGCGACCGGGTCCCCGTCGCCCGCACCGAGGGCTCCGGCGTCGGGACGCCCGTCGACCTGACCGCGGTCGTCGTCCCGCTCGACAGCTGGTTCGTCCTCGTCACGCCGAGCACGCTGGACGACCTCGGCTCCGCCGGGACGCTCAGCACCGCCTGGCTGCGGGTGGCCGACGTCCTCGACTCCGGTCAGGTCGTCCAGCAGGTGCAGGACCTCACGTCCGACTCCGTGCTCGAGATCACCGGCGCGGCGCTCGAGCGGGCGCTGTACCAGCGGGCGATCGACACCCTGCTCGCGGTGGTGGTCGGGCTGCTGGCGGTGGCGGTCGTGATCGCCCTGATCGGCGTGACCAACACGCTGTCCCTGTCGGTCATCGAGCGGCGCCGCGAGTCGGCGACGCTGCGCGCGCTGGGCCTGACCCGGCGGCAGCTGCGGGCGTCGATGGCGGTCGAGGGCGCGCTGATCGCCGGCGTCGGGGCGGTCGTCGGCGTGGCGCTCGGGCTGGCGTACGGCTGGCTCGGGTCGGCGGCGGTGCTCGCCGGGATCGCGGACCTGCAGCTGCGGGTGCCGTGGGCCGACCTCGGGCTGGTGCTCGGCGTGGCGCTGGTGGCGGGCGTGCTCGCCTCGGCGCTGCCCGGCCGGACGGCCGCGCGCACGCCCCCGGTGGCGGCCCTGGCGGTCGACTGACCCGGCGACCGGCAGGCCGGCGCGCGCCCGGCGGGGAGGACTCCCCCGCCGGGCGCGCGTCCACGTCCGCCCCGCGCCGAGAACCGTGCGCGCCGAGAACCGTGCACGCCGAGATAGGGCCCCCGCGCCGAGGTAGGACGGTTGACGGTCCTACCTCGGCGGGAAGGTCCTATCTCGGGAGCGGTCCGAGGCGCGGGGCCGCCCTCCGGGTCAGTCTTCGCGGGCAGCCGTGCCCGTGGTCCAGGCGACGACCGTCGGGGTGACCAGCAGGGCGCCGACCACGACCGCGAGCGCCAGCACGGCCACCGACCAGACGGCCACCTCGACGCCGAGCCAGCCCACCGCCAGCACGACCAGCAGGATCTGCACCGTCATCACCGGCGACCGTCCCCAGCGCTGCCCGCGGAGCAGCGCGCGCCCGGCCCCGCCCAGCACCGCGGCGACGCCCGCCGCCAGCAGGATCAGGAACACCACGGGGCCCGGCATCGACGTGCCGCGCACGAGGGCGACGACCAGCGCGACGGCGATCACCGCGACGGCGAGCGCCTGGAGGAGCACGAGGCCGGCGAGCAGCCGCACGGCGCCCGGTGCGGTGGCCGGCCGGGGCGACGAGGACGGCTGGGGGGTGCGGGATCCGGTCACGCGCCGACCCTACGCGCGGCGCGGGTGAATCCGCGGGGCGTCGCCGCAGGTCCCGGCGGGAGCCGCCCGCCGGCCAGGGACGATGGTCCCGCTGGCCGGACCGGTTGGCGCGCGACACCCACGCAGGAGTAGCGTGCGCCCCAGGCGTTCAGGGTGCACACAGATGTGACCGACGCCTCAGTCGTCACGCGCAAGAAACCTGCGCGTAACCCCTTGTGCGCCCTCCGGCGGCCATGTGAATCTTGTACTCAGCAGTTCGATCCCCCCGAGCGCCGACGCTCACGCCCCCCGCCTTCTTCTGTGCGTCGGACGTGTGCTCGAGCGCCCATGCCACCCAGCCCCCTGGTCGTGGCATGCCCCTGTGCTGAGGAGAGTTTCGATGGATTGGCGCCACCAGGCAGCGTGTCTGACCGAGGACCCGGAGCTGTTCTTCCCGATCGGCAACACGGGCCCGGCCCTGCTGCAGATCGAGGAGGCCAAGGCCGTGTGCCGCCGGTGCGACGTCGTCGACACCTGCCTGAAGTGGGCGCTCGAGTCCGGCCAGGACGCCGGCGTCTGGGGCGGCCTCTCCGAGGACGAGCGGCGTGCCCTCAAGCGCCGCACCGCCCGCCAGCGCCGCGCGGGCTGACCCCGCCGCACCGCACGACCCCCGACGCCCGCCGTGCCCCGGGGGGAGGGGCGCGGCGGGCGTCGCCGTTCCTCCC
>NZ_JAKRMS010000126.1 GCF_022346185.1 Cellulomonas sp. ACRRI
CCGCGGTCCCGGCCCCACCTGCGGCCCCGTAGGGTGACGCGCATGCCCGAGCCCGCCCCCGACGCCGTGCCCGAGGCCGTGCGCGCCGCGGTGCTGCCCCTCGCGGCGGAGGTGCTGGGCGCGCTCGACCCGGGCGCGGTCCCGGCCTCGCTCGCCGCCGTGCGCCGGTTCGCCCCGCGCCGCCGGGTCACGTCCGGCGCGGGCCCGCTGTGGCTCGCCGTCGAGCGCGACGACGCCTTCCGGGCCCGGGTGGCGCGCGCGTGGTCGCACGCCCACCCGGAGCTCGCGGCCGACCTGCTCGCCGACCCGCCCGCGCCCGGCGCTCCCGAGGACCGCCTGGACCTCGCCGTCGGCGCGGCGCTGCTGCGCCCCGACGGCTGGGAGGGCCGGCTCTCCGCCGTCGGCACCCCACCCGCCGGCGCCGACGCCGCTGCGCAGCCCGACGCCGACCACGCGCACCGGGCCCACCGCGCCGAGGCCGAGCTCCGCCGCCTGGCCGCGCGGCTGACGGCCGAGACCGAGCGCGCCGACGCCGCCGAGGCCGAGCTGACCACGCTGCGCCGGGAGCTGCGCCGGCTGCGGTCCGACGCCGACCGGTCCCGGTCCGAGGCGCGCCGTGCCGCGGAGCACGCCGCCGAGGTCGCGGCGGCCGCCGAGCGGGTGCACGCCGAGACGGCCCGCGTGCGGGCGGCCGCGGACGACGACCGCCGCCGCGCCGAGGACCTGGCCCGGGTCGCCCGGGAGGACGCCGCGGCGCTGCGCGAGCTCGCGCAGGTCCGGGTGCGGCTGCTGCTGGACACGCTGGTCGAGGCGGGCTCGGCGCTGCGCGAGGAGCTCGCCCTGCCCCCGGCGGGCCGGATGCCGGCCGACCTGGTCGCGCCGCCCGTCCCGGGACCCGGGGGAGCGGTCCGCCCGACCTCCCGCGGCCGGTTCGCCGACGACCCGGCCCTGCTCGACGACCTGCTGGCCATGCCGCGCGCCCACCTGCTCGTCGACGGCTACAACGTGTCGAAGCTGGCGTGGCCGGACCAGCCGCTGACCGAGCAGCGCCGCCGCCTGACCGAGCGCCTGGCGACGCTCGCGGGCCGCACGGGCGCCGAGGTGACGTGCTGCTTCGACGGCCGGGAGACCGACGCCGCCGGCCGGGCCCCCGCGGCGCCGCGCGGGGTGCGCGTGCTGTTCTCCCAGGGGGAGATCGCCGACGACCTCCTGCGCCGCCTCGTGCGCGCCGAGCCGCCGGGCCGGGTCGTCGTGGCGGTCACCAGCGACCGCGCCCTGGGCGCCGACCTGGAGGCCGCGGGCGCCCGCGTGCTCCCGTCGGCGACCCTCCTGGCCCGCCTCGGCCGGGTCTGACCGCACCGGGGCTCATCCCGCGTGCTCTCCCGCGTAGATCGCCTCGACGTCCGTGGCGAAGTCCTTCAGGACGTGCGTGCGCCGCACGCTCAGCTTGGGGGTCAGGTAGCCCGCCGCGATCGTGAGGTCCCGGTCCAGGATCCGGTACCGCCGGATCGACTCCGCGCGGGAGACGGCCTTGTTCGCCCGCGCGACGCCCTCGTCGATCGACGCCAGCACGTCCGGGTGCACCGCCGCCGCGGCGACGGAGAGCTCGGGCAGCCCGTGCGCCGCGCACCAGCCCGGCAGGCCCTCGGCGTCGAGCGTGACGAGCGCGCCGATGAACGGCCGCCCGTCGCCGACCACGACCACCTGGCTGATCAGGGGGTGCGCGCGCAGCCGGTCCTCGAGCACGGCGGGGGCGACGTTCTTCCCGCCCGCGGTGACGATGATCTCCTTCTTGCGCCCGGTGATCCGCAGGTAGCCGTCCTCGTCGAGCGAGCCGAGGTCGCCGGTGCGGAACCAGCCGTCGTCGAACGCCTCGTCCGTCGCGACCGGGTTGCCGTGGTACCGCCCGAACACCTGCGGCCCGCGGACCTCGACCTCGCCGTCCGCGGCGATCCGGACCGACGTGCCGGGCAGCGGCGGTCCGACGGTGCCGATCCGGGTCTTGCCGGGCAGGTTCACGGTGGCCGGCGCGGTGGTCTCGGTGAGGCCGTAGCCCTCGAGCACCCGGACGCCGACGCCGCGGAAGAAGTGCCCGAGCCGCTCGCCCAGCGGCGCGCCGCCGGAGATCGCCCACTCGACGCGCCCGCCCATCGCGTCGCGGAGCTTGTGGAACACCAGCCGGTCGGCGACGGCGCGCTGCACCCGCAGGCCGAGCGACGGGCCGCCGGCGTCCAGCGACCGGGAGTAGGCGATCGCGGTGCGCGCGGCCCACTGGAAGATCTTCAGCTTCCCGCCGGCGGCGGCCTTCTGCTCCGCGGAGTTGTAGACCTTCTCGAACACGCGCGGCACCGACAGGATGAACGTCGGCCGGAACTCGCCGAGGTCCTGCAGCAGCTGCTTGGTGTCGGGGGTGTGGCCGAGCACGGCGCCCGCCGGGATGCACAGCACCTCGACGAACCGGGCGAACACGTGCGCCAGCGGCATGAACAGCAGGGTGCGCGCGCCGGGGGTCGACACCACCTCGTGCAGCCCCTCGACGGCGTTGCGCGCGAGCACCGCGAAGTTGCCGTGGGTGAGCTCGACGCCCTTGGGCCTGCCGGTGGTGCCGGAGGTGTAGATGATCGTCGCGACGTCGTCCCGGCCGGCGTGCCGGCGCAGCCGGTCGATCTCGGAGTCGGGCACCGCGGCGCCCTCCGCGGCCAGCGCGTCGAGCGCGCCGCCGTCGATCACGAGGACGTCCTGCAGCAGCGGCGCCTCCGGCCGGACCTCGGCCACCGTCGCCGCGTGCTCGGCCGTCTCGACCACCAGCAGCGTCACCGCGGCGTCGGTGAGGATCCAGTGCACCTGCTCGGCGGACGAGGTCTCGTACACGGGCACCGGGACGGCGCCCGCGCTCCACACCGCCCAGTCGAGCAGCGTCCACTCGTACCGGGTCCGGGACATGATGCCGACGCGGTCGCCGGGGCGGACGCCCCGCGCGACGAACCCGCGGGCGACGTCGCGCACCCGGCGGTCGAAGGCGCGGGCGCTCACGGTGCGCCACGCGGTCGTCCCGGGCGTCTTGTACTCCACGAGCGGGCCGTCGTCCGTCTCGGCCACGCGGGCGGCGAGCAGGTCGAGCAGGTTCTCCCGCGGTCCTGCCTCGACGAGCAGGGGCGTGCTGAACTCCTCCATGGCTGGCTCCGTTGTCAGGCGTCGGAAGGTGACTGGAGCATAAGGGACTTTGGTCCCGGTCGCGGGCGTACGACACGTCCCCCGAGCGGGTGGTCGGCGGCCGCCCGCCCCGTCACGGCTCCCGTGCACTGGGAGCGTGTGCAGCGAACGGCGCGCGGCACGCTAGCGTGGGGGCGCACGCGCGCAGTGTCGCCGCCGCGGCACCGGTGCAGCGTCCCGGTCCGGCGGTCCTCGCGGGTGCGCCACGCAGAGATCTCACGCGGAAGCAGGGAAGCATGCACGCCATCGGTGTGGACATCGGCGGGACGAAGATCGCCGCCGGTGTGGTCGACGAGGACGGCCGGATCATCGCCAAGACCCGGCGCGACACCGACCCCCGCGACTCCGCGAGCGTCGACCGCGGCGTCATCGAGGCCTGCCAGGAGCTCGCCGAGCAGTACGAGATCGGCGCGATCGGCCTCGCCGCCCCCGGCTTCATCGGCACCGACCAGGCCACCGTGCTGTTCACCCCGAACCTGCCGTGGCGCGAGCACCCGCTGCGCGACATCGTCGCGAAGGAGCTCGGCGACGAGGTGAAGATCGTCGTGGCGAACGACGCGAACGCGGCCGGCTGGGCCGAGTTCCGGTTCGGCGCCGCGCGCGACGAGCAGGACATGCTGCTGCTCACGATCGGCACCGGCCTGGGCGGCGCGATCGTCGTCAACGGCGAGCTCGTGCTCGGCGCCTGGGGCGTCGCGGCCGAGGTCGGCCACATGCGCGTGGTCCCCGGCGGCCACTACTGCGGCTGCGGCCACGAGGGCTGCTGGGAGCAGTACGCCTCCGGCAGCGCCCTGGTCCGCGACGCGCAGTCCGCGCTCATCACCGAGCCGGCGCGCGGCACCCGGCTGCTCGAGCTCGCCGGCGGCGACGCCGACGCGCTCACGGGCCCGCACGTCACCCAGGCGGCCCAGGAGGGCGACCCGCTGGCCGTCGAGCTGCTCGCCGAGCTCGGTCGGTGGATCGGCGAGGGCTCCGCGTCGGTGGCCGCGCTGCTCGACCCCTCGATCGTCGTGATCGGCGGCGGCGTGAGCGCCGCGGGCGACCTGCTGCTGGCCCCGGCGCGCCGCGCGTTCCTCGACCAGCTGTCGGCGCGCGGCCACCGCCCGGAGGCGACGTTCGCGCTCGCCTCGATGGGCAACGACGCGGGCATCGTCGGCGCGGCCGACCTCGCGCGCCGCTGAGCCGCCCGGGCGGCGCGGGCCTCAGACGACCGCGCCGTCCGAGTCGTCGTGCTCGGTGTCCCGCCGGTGCGGCATCCGCCACAGCAGCACGACCAGCCCCAACACGAACGTCACGACCGACGCCTGCATGACGACGGGCGGCGCGTCCCGCCAGAAGATGAGCACGACCAGCCAGACCACCGGCATGAGGGCGACCGCGAGCCACGCCATCGTCAGCAGCGGGTCGCCGCCCAGCACCGGACCGGGGTCCGGCGGCCGGAAGTGCTCCGCCTCGTCGACGCGCCGCTCGGCCTCGTCGATCTGCTCGGTGGCGTCCCAGTCCCGGCCGGAGGGCGGGGGAGGGCCGGCGTCCGGCGGCCCGGGCTCGGCGGGCGTGCCCGGCTCGCGGGCCGGCCGCACGACGCGCCGGTCGGTCACCCACGGCGCGACGGGGTAGGTTACGGCGGGACCGGACGACGTCCGCGGGTCGTCCTGGCCTGCGGCGGCGGCCGCCGGCGGCTCCGCCGGCCCGGTCTGGTCCGTGTCGCCGCGCAGCTCCGCGACGATCGCGGCCCACTGCTCGTCGGTGACGCGGTCGCCGGACGGGCCGTGCTGCCGACCGGCGCGCGGGCCGTCGGGCTCGTCGCCGTCGGGCGACGGGTCGGGGCGGTCGGGACGCAGGGCCATGGCAGCACTCTAGAGTCGGCTAGGAGCGGTGGGCACCCGACGTGTGCGCACCGGCCCGCACGACGAGGGCGAGAGGTGGCAGGTTGTTCTACTGGTTCATGAAGCGGGTCCTGGTGGGCCCGCTGCTGCACCTGCTGTTCCGCCCGTGGGTGCGCGGCGCCGAGCACGTGCCGAGCAGCGGCGCGGCCATCCTCGCGAGCAACCACCTGGCCGTCGTCGACTCGTTCTTCCTGCCGCTGGTGCTGGACCGCGAGATCGTGTTCATCGGCAAGAACGAGTACTTCACCGGTCGCGGCCTCAAGGGCCGGCTCACCGCGGGCTTCATGCGCGGAGTCGGCACCATCCCCGTCGACCGCAGCGGCGGCAAGGCGTCCGAGGCGGCGCTGCGCACCGGCCTGAACCGGCTCGCCGAGGGCAAGCTGTTCGGCATCTACCCCGAGGGCACCCGCAGCCCCGACGGCCGCCTCTACCGCGGCAAGACCGGCGTGGCGCGCATGGCCCTGGAGTCGGGCGCCCCGGTCATCCCCGTCGCGATGGTCGACACCGACAAGGCGCAGCCGCTCGGCCAGCGACTGCCGCGCCCGCGGCGGATCGGCATCGTCATCGGCGAGCCCCTCGACTTCAGCCGGTACAAGGGCATGGAGAACGACCGGTTCATCCTGCGCTCGGTGACGGACGAGATCATGTACGCGCTCATGGCCCTGTCCGGCCAGGAGTACGTGGACATCTACGCCGCCACCCAGAAGGCGCGCATCGCGACCGGGCACCCCGCCGCCACCGGCCCCGCGGCTCCCGGGCCGACCGCGCCGGGCGGGCGGGCGGTGCCCGATGTCCAGCCTCCGGTCCCACCGGAGGAGGACGCCGCGGCTCAGTAGGATGAGCCGCGTCCGCCGCGCCCCGGTGCGGCGGCACCCGAGGACCTCGGTCCCGGGTCCTGACTTCCGGCGTGCCGTTCCCTGGCTCCCGGGGCTGGGAAGACCCAGCTGTGCTGATCAATCGAGAGGTGTGTCTCATGTCGGTTCGTCGCGTCGCGCTCCTGACCGCGGGTGGCTTCGCTCCGTGCCTGTCCTCGGCCGTCGGTGGCCTCATCGAGCGCTACACCGAGATCGCCCCCGAGGTCGAGATCATCGCGTACGAGCACGGCTACTACGGGCTGCTCCGCGGCGACAAGATCGTCATCACCGACGAGGCGCGCGCGCAGGCCGGCATCCTGCACCGGTTCGGCGGCTCGCCGATCGGCAACTCCCGCGTCAAGCTCACCAACGCGGCCGACTGCGTCAAGCGCGGCCTCGTGGCCGAGGGCCAGGACCCGCTCCAGGTCGCGGCCGAGCAGCTCAAGGCCGACGGCGTCGACGTGCTGCACACGATCGGCGGCGACGACACCAACACCACGGCCGCGGACCTCGCCGCCTACCTCGCGGAGAACGACTACGGCCTGACCGTCGTCGGCCTGCCGAAGACCATCGACAACGACGTGGTGCCGATCAAGCAGTCGCTCGGCGCCTGGACCGCCGCCGAGGAGGCCGCCGGCTTCGCCGCGAACGTCATCGGCGAGCACCGCTCCGGCCCGCGCATGCTGATCGTGCACGAGGTCATGGGCCGGCACTGCGGGTGGCTGACCGCCGCCGCGGCCGCCGAGTACCGCAAGTGGCTCGACCGCCAGGAGTGGGCCCCGGCCCTCGGCCTGACGCGCGAGCGCTGGGACATCCACGCCGTCTTCCTTCCCGAGCTGGCGCTCGACATCGACGCCGAGGCCGCGCGCCTCAAGGCGATCATGGACACCCAGGGCAACGTCAACATCTTCCTGTCCGAGGGCGCGGGCATGCACGAGATCGTCGAGCAGCTCGAGGCGTCCGGCGCCGAGGTGCCGCGCGACCCGTTCGGCCACGTCAAGCTCGACACGATCAACCCGGGCCAGTGGTTCGCCAAGCAGTTCGCGGAGAAGCTCGGCGCCGAGAAGGTCATGGTCCAGAAGTCCGGCTACTACTCGCGCGCCGCGGCCGCGAACGCCGAGGACCTGCGCCTCATCAAGTCGATGACCGACCTCGCGGTCGAGTGCGCCCTGCGCGGCGAGGCCGGCGTCATCGGCCACGACGAGGAGGACGGCGACCGCCTCAAGGCGATCGCGTTCCCGCGGATCGCCGGCGGCAAGGCGTTCGACGTCTCGCAGCCGTGGTTCGGCGAGCTCCTGGAGGGCATCGGGCAGCCCCTGGTGCCCGCGACGGCGCACTGATGAGCGTCGAGGCGGACCCGCGGGTGCTCGAGGGCCTCGAGGCCTGGCGGGCGCTGCCCGTCACCCAGCAGCCGGCGTGGCCGGACCGGGACGCGCTCCAGCGCGTGACGGACCGGCTCGCCGGGCTGCCGCCCCTGGTGTTCGCGGGGGAGGCCGACGCGCTGCGCGGCCAGCTCGCGGCCGCCGGGCGCGGCGAGGCGTTCCTGCTGCAGGGCGGCGACTGCGCCGAGACCTTCGCCGAGGCCACCGCGGACAACATCCGCGGCAAGATCATGACGGTCCTGCAGATGGCGGTCGTGCTCACGTACGGCGCCAGCCTGCCCGTCATCAAGATGGGCCGGATGGCCGGGCAGTACGCCAAGCCGCGGTCGTCGGACTCGGAGACCCGCGACGGCGTCACGCTGCCCGCGTTCCGGGGTGACATCATCAACGGCTTCGAGTTCACCGCCGAGGCCCGGACGCCCGACCCCGAGCGGCTGCTCGACGCGTACCACACGTCCGCGTCGACGCTGAACCTCATCCGCGCGTTCACCACCGGGGGCTTCGCGTCCCTGCTGCGGGTGCACGAGTGGAACCGGGGCTTCACCGCCAACCCGGCGTACGCCCGCTACGAGGAGATCGCCGCCGAGATCGACCGGGCCATCCGGTTCATGGCGGCGTGCGGCGCCGACTTCGACGCCCTGCGCACGGTCGACTTCTACGCGAGCCACGAGGGGCTGCTGCTCGACTACGAGCGGCCGCTCACCCGGATCGACTCGCGGACGGGCCTGCCGTACGACTGCTCGGCGCACTTCCTGTGGATCGGGGAGCGCACGCGGCAGCTCGACGGGGCGCACGTCGACTACTTCAGCCGCGTGCACAACCCGATCGGCATCAAGCTCGGCCCGACGTCCACCGCGGACGACGCGCTGCGCCTGATCGACAAGCTCAACCCGAGCGCCGAGGCCGGCCGGATCACGTTCATCACCCGCATGGGCGCCGGCAAGATCCGCGACCTGCTGCCCTCGCTGGTGGAGAAGGTCACGGCCGACGGCCGCCCGGTCACCTGGGTGTGCGACCCGATGCACGGCAACGGCATCACGTCCGCCTCGGGCTACAAGACCCGCCGGTTCTCCGACGTCATGGACGAGGTCGCCGGTTTCTTCGAGGTGCACCGCGCGCTCGGCACCGTGCCCGGCGGGCTGCACATCGAGCTCACCGGCGACGACGTCACCGAGGTGCTGGGCGGCGCGGAGGAGATCGACGACGCCGGGCTGGCGCGGCGGTACGAGACGCTGGTCGACCCGCGCCTGAACCACCAGCAGTCGCTGGAGCTGGCGTTCCAGGTCGTGGAGCTGCTCCGGCGCTCCTGACCGTCCGCACGACGACGGCCGCCGCCCTGTCCGAGGGGTCGGCGGCCGTCGTCGTGCGGGGCCGGGTCAGGCCGCGCGCTGGTTGAACCGCAACATGTTGCCCGACGGGTCCCGGAACGCGCAGTCCCGCACCCCGTACGGCTGGTCGATCGGCTCCTGGAGCACCTCCCCGCCCGCCGCGCGGATGTGCTCGAACGTGGCGTCGACGTCGTCGGTCTGGAAGATGACGCCGCGCAGCAGGCCCTTGGCGAGCAGCTCGGCCATGGCCTGCTTGTCGGCCTCCGACGCGCCGGGGTCCGCCAGCGGCGGCTCCAGCACGATCGTGACGTCCGGCTGCTTCGGGGGTCCGACGCTCAGCCACCGCATCCCCTCGAACCGGACGTCGTTGCGCACCTCCAGGCCCAGCACGTCCCGGTAGAACGCGAGGGCCAGGTCGTGGTCGTGCACGGCGATGAAGCACTGCTGCAGCGTGATGTCCATGGCCGTCACGCTAGAGGGGCCGGGTCGCGCGGCGCTTCTCGGTTCCTGACCGGTCGGGTGCGGACCTTCGCGACGCACGCCGGCACGGCCGCGCCGGCGTCGTGCTGCTGCGCGCGGTAGGCGGACGGGCTCATCCCGACCAGCTCGGAGAACCGGGCGCTGAAGGAGCCCAGGGAGGTGCAGCCGACCTCGACGCACACGTCCGTCACGCTGAGGTCGCCCCGGCGGAGCAGCGCCTTGGCGCGCTCGATCCGCCGCGTCATCAGGTAGCCGTACGGCGTCTCGCCGTACGCGGCCCGGAACGACCGCGAGAAGTGCCCGGGGGACATGAGCGCCTCGCGCGCGAGCGTCGGGACGTCGAGGGGCTGGGTGTAGTCCCGGTCCATCCGGTCCCGCGCCCGGCGCAGCCGGACCAGGTCGTCCAGGGACGGGTTCGGCACGCCGCGCCTCCTCGCTCGCCGTCCGGCCGCGGTCTAGACGACCGTCAGCGTGATCGTCGTGCCCTTGGGGACCTGCTGGTCGGCCGGCACGCTCTGGTCGCGCACGGTGCCGAACAGGCCGCCCAGCACGTTGCGCCGCTCCGCCTTGAGGCCCAGGGCCTCGAGCGCGGCGGCGGCCTCGGCGTACTGCTTGCCGGTGAGGTTCGGCATCGCGACCGTCTCCGGCCCCTTCGACACCTGGAGCGTGACGGTGTCGGTCCGGTGCCCCTCGGCGCCGCCCTCGGGGCTCTGCGCGATGACCCGCCCGGCCGCCACCGTGTCGCTGAACGCCTCCTCCGGCGCGACGACCAGGCCGATGTCCTGCAGCTGCTGCGTCGCCTCCTCCAGCGTGGCCCCGACGACCGACACGACCCGCACGGGCTCGGGTCCGTCCGACAGCGTCAGGAGCACGGTGGAGCCGCGCTTGAGCGTCTGGCTCGGCTCGACGGGCGTGCCGTCGGCGTCCGTCGCCGCGAGCACCGAGCCGGACGGCGCGGCGTCGTCGTAGTGCTCGCCGTCGACGTAGTCGGGCACCAGGCCCGCCGCGGTGAGCGCCGCCGCCGCGTCGGCCTGCATCATCCCGACCAGCGGCTGCTCGGGCAGCGGCACGAGGTCGACGCCCTTCGAGACGGTGAGCGTCACGGTGCCGTCCTTGCGCACCCGCTCGCCGTCGCCGGGGTCCGCCTGGACGACGCTGCCCGTGGGCACGGTGTCGTGGAACGCGCGCTCCGTCTCGGCCCGCAGGCCGGCGGCCTCGAGCGCGTCCAGCGCCTGCTCCTCCGGCAGGCTCGAGACCGTCGGCACGGTGGTGTACGCACCGGGGCCGAGCGCGAGGTACCACCAGGTGCCGCCGCCGACCGCGGCGAGCAGCAGCACGGCGGCCGCGACCCAGCGCCACGGCCGGCGCCGCCGGCCGGCCGGCGCGGCGGGGGAGCCGGAGACGGTCACCGCACCGATCGGCAGCGCGACCGTGCGGCCGGGCGTCTCGAGGCGGGTGGTGGCGTCGCCCGGCTCGGCCGGCTCGTCGGCCGCCGGGTCGCCCGTGCTCTCCCCGGGCGCGCCGGCGTCCTGCTCCGGGTCGGTCGCCTGGGGCAGCGCGACCGCGGGCTCGCGGTCCACCCGGCGGGCGAGCGTCGTGGGGTCGAGCGCGGCGCGCGTGCGGCGCAGGAGCGCCAGCGCGGCCCCGGCGTCGGCGGGCCGGTCCTCCGGCTCGCGGGCGGCCAGCGCTCCGACCAGCTCGTCGACCTCCACCGGCAGCCAGGACGCGTCCGGCGCGTCGGACGGGGCGGGGACGTCGTTGTTGACGTGCTGGAACGCGATCTGGATGGGCGTCTCGCCCGTGAACGGCTGGGCGCCGGTGAGCATCTCGTACAGCAGCACGCCGGTGGCGTACACGTCGGTGCGGGCGTCGCTCTCGCCGCGGACCACCAGCTCCGGGGACAGGTACGCGACGGTGCCGAACACCGTCCCGGTCGTGGTCGAGGTCACCTCGGTGACCGCGCGCGCCAGGCCGAAGTCGGCGACCTTGATCCGGCCGTCGGTCGCCATCAGGACGTTCTCCGGCTTCACGTCCCGGTGCACCAGGCCGGCGCGGTGCGCCGCGCCCAGCGCGTCCAGCACCTGCTCGGCGACGCCGAGCGCCTCGTCGACCGTCAGCGAGCCGCGCTCGGACAGGTACCGGCGCAGGTTGACCCCGTCGACGTACTCCATCGTGAGGTACGAGGTGTCGCCGTCGAGGCCCTGGTCGTACACGCCGACCAGGCCGGGGTGGGTCAGCCGGGCGGCGGCTCGGGCCTCGCGCCTGAACCGTGCGACGAAGTCCGCGCCCGCCCGGCCCTCGGCCAGGTGCGGGTGCATGACCTTGAGCGCGACGTCGCGGTCCAGGCGCCGGTCGACCGCCAGGTACACCGTCGCCATGCCGCCGCGCGCGATGCGCTGGACGACCTCGTACCGCCCGTCGACCAGGCGGCCGACGAGCGGATCGGTGACGGTGGCTCCCACGGGCGGCAGTCTACGGGCGCGGGCGGGCCGAGCCCCGGAGGCCGGGCCTCAGTAGCGCGCCATGTGGGTCTGGACGTTCGCGACGTACCGCCGGGTGTCGCTGAACATGCCGTTCCGCTTCACCGAGGAGGCACCCTGGTAGTAGGAGGCGATGGCGGTCTGCAGGTCGGGCGACGTGCGCACGAGCTGGCGGATGATCGCCACGCCCGCCACGACGTTGTCGTCGGGGTCCAGCAGGTTCAGGTCGCGGCCCACGAGCTGCGACGCCCACTCGCCGGAGCTCGGGATGACCTGCATGGTCCCGATCGCGTTCGCCGGCGAGACCGACGTGTGGTTGAAGCCGGACTCCTGGAACGCGATCGCCTGCGCCAGCGCGGGGTCGACGCCCATCGAGCGGGCCGTGGCCGCGACCTTGGCCTGCATGTCGGCCTTGGACGGCACGCCCATGGCGACCAGCGAGGCCTTGTTGGCGTTGGCCGAGGCGACGACGCTCGGCGCGTAGGTGCGGCCGAGGAAGGTGTTGCCGACGAGCTGGGCGCCGCCCGGGGCTGCGGCCGTCGTCGTCGTCGCCGAGCCGCCCGGGATCGTGAGGGTCTGGCCGACCCGGACGAACGCGCGCGCGTCGAGCCCGTTGGCGGAGACGATCGCGGAGACCGTCGTGCCGTAGCGCTTGGCGATCGCGGACACGGTCTCGCCGGCGGCGACGGTGTGCGACCCGCCGGCGGACGCGGGCGCCGCGGCCGGAGCCGCGGCGGCGGTGCCGGAGGCGCCGGGGACGGTGAGGGTCTGGCCGACGCGGATGAAGGCGCGCGCGTCGAGCCCGTTGGCGGAGACGATCGCGGAGACGGTCGTGCCGTAGCGCTTGGCGATCGCGGACACGGTCTCGCCGGAGGCGACGGTGTGCGATCCGCCGGCGGACGCGGGCGCCGCGGCCGGAGCCGCGGCGGCGGTGCCGGAGGCGCCGGGGACGGTGAGGGTCTGGCCGACGCGGATGAAGGCGCGCGCGTCGAGCCCGTTGGCGGAGACGA
>NZ_JAKRMS010000127.1 GCF_022346185.1 Cellulomonas sp. ACRRI
CGTCGGTACCGGGTCGGGTGCGGTAGCGGTGGCCGGTGGGGTCGGTCCAGTCGTGGACGCCGGGTTCGGGTTGGTGCAGGGCGAACCGGGCGTGGTGCTTGGCGCGGTGGTGGCGGGGGCACGTCGGCCCGAGGTTGGTGTGGCTGGTGCTGCCTGGGGGGTGCGGGTCCTCGGGTGCGGGTGACCAGTCGTGGGTGTGGTCGAGGTCGCAGTGGTGGGCGGGCACGGGGCAGCCGGGGAAGGTGCAGGTGCGGTCGCGGTACCGGACGTGGTCGGCCAGGGCGGCCGGTGGCCGGTAGGTGGTGCGGCCGACGTCCAGGACGGTGCCGGACAGGTCGTCGGTGACCAGCCGCCGCCACACCCCGCCCTGGGCGAGGGCGCGGGCGGTGGTGGCGTCGATCGGGCCGTACCCCGCGAGGTCGGCGGGGGTGTCGTCCTGACCGATGAGGGCCGACAGCGGCACGGTGACCAGGACGTGGGTGCGCGGGTCGCGCGTCCCGGTGCGGCCGCCGCCCGCAGACGCCCCGTCGGTGCCCGAGGGCGTGTCGGTGCTCGCGAGGGGGCCGGTACCCGCGAACGCGGCGGTGCCCGCGAACGCGGCGGTGCCGGTCGAGGTCGGATCGGGAGCGGGCGGTCCGGTCGGGCGCGCCCGTGCGGTCTCGGAGGTCGCCGCGGGTGTGTCGGTGCCGCGTGGACCGGGCAGGTATCCGGGGGTGGCGGCGGGCGAGGCGCCGGTGACCGCGAGGGCGGCGGCCGGGGTACCGGTCAGGACGCAGTCCACGAGGGTGTCGGCGCGCAGCTGGTCCAGGGTGCGGGGGTCACCGGCGGCCCGGGCCGAGCGGGCCGCGCCCTGCAGGGCGGTGTCGATGCCGATCGCGTGCTCGGCGGGCAGCACGAGGTGCATCTCGGCCATCTGGTCCGGCAGGACCCGCGGATGGGTCGCGCACCGCCCGGCCCGGGCGGCGTCCCGCCGGTCCTGGGCGTGCTCGGGGTCGACCCGCAGCAGCGCCCGCTCCAGGTCCACCTTGACCTGGGTGGTCGTGGAGTGCGGCGCGCGGGGCAGCACGTAGTCCTGCACGGGCTGGGACACCCACGCGACCTGGTCGCCCAGCCGGGCCGCGATCGCCCGGGCGGCAGGGACGCTGATCCGCCCCTGCCGCAGCGCGGCACCGGTGTCGGCCAGGAGACCGGCGAACTCCGCGCCCTCACGGATCAGCGCCGCGGTGTCCTTCGGCGACCGGTTGAGCCGCGCGGACAACGCCAGCGCAGCGACCCGCTCGGACGTCATCCCCGAGCCGCGCCGGGCGCGCGGGTCCGAGCGTGGTCCCATGCCCGGGCGGCGGGCGAGCTCGACGGCCACCGCCGCCAGCCCCGCGTGCGCCCACCCGGACATCCGGGTGTACGCGGCGGCGGCCTCCGCCAGGTCGAAGTCGTCCAGGAGGCGCGGGTCCAGCGCCCCGAGCAGCCGGGCCAGCGGCTCCCCCGTGGGCGTGAGGTCCAGGGCCTCGGTCAGCCGCTCGGACGCCGGCAGGTCGCGGTCCAGGAACCCCGCGACTACCGCCGCCGAGTCAGCCGCGGGGGCGTCGGGGCCGGCGGCCGCGAGGCGGGGGGCTGCGAGAGAGAGGGCCGCGGGAGAGGAGGCCGTGGGAGAGGAGGCCGTGGGAGAGGAGGCCGTGGGAGAGGAGGCCGTGGGAGAGGAGGCCGTGGGAGAGGAGGCCGTGGGAGAGGAGGCCGTGGGAGAGGCGGCCCTGGGAGAGGAGAGCGCGGGTACGGCAGGCGCCACCGCCCCGGCATCCGCGTCCGTGTGCTGCGGTACCGGCTCCCCGGTCCCCGCCAGGGGGTCCTCGCCGCGGGCCGTCCCGCCCTGTCCGCAGGTGCAGCCGCATCCGCACGCGAGCACGATCCGGTCCGGCTCGGAGCCGGGTCGGGGAGCGGGTTCGCGCAGGTCAGCGGGCATGTCACCACCCTACGAACCACCACCGACACCCCTGCATGATCGCCGTCGGCCCTGGGGACGACCCACCCGCCGACGCCTGTGGAGGACTCGGCGCCCGCTCCCCGGCGCGTGGACCGCTCCCGGGACTCAGCGGCCGGGGATCACCGCGGGTTCGCTCACGCCCCGCGGGCCAGCCGGGCCGCGTGCACGCCCGCCGCCGCGGCGGCGAGGAACGCCGCCGGGTCCTGCGTGAGCCCACGCCCCATGGTGGACAGCCGCACGGGCGAGGACCCGAGCGCGGTGAGCAGGTCCGCGCCGGCGGGGACGTCGACGAGCCGGTGCCGTCCGGCGGGCTCGCCGAGCGACCGGGCCTGCTGGGCGACGCGCCGTCCCACGGCGGCGAGGTGCGCGTCCAGGTGCGTCTCCGGGTCGGGCACGTGCAGCCCCGGCTCCTGGCCCGCGCCCGGGGCACCGACCCGCGTGCCGCCCTCGGAACCGTGGCGCAGCGCCGCGGCCTCCCCGGCGACGGCGTCCGCGGCACCGAGCGTCGCCGCCGGCTCGAACACCGGCACCACCACGTCGGCGGGCGCGAGCGCGACCCGCCCGTACGCCGTCAGCGAGTGGTGCGACACGCCGAGATGCCGCTCCCGCGCGTCGGCCCCGGACACCCGCAGCGACGCCACGGGCCGTCCCCCGAGCACGGCGGCGGCGTTGACCGCCTCGCCGGCGGCGACCCCGGAGAACCCCCACCGGGTCCCGGTGCCGAGGTTGCCGGGGCCCTGGGCGACGACGACGACGTCCGCGCCGACGACGTGCCGGGCGGCGAGCAGCGCGGTGTGCAGGGTGACGGCCTCGTGGTCGCCGCCGAACGCCTGGCCGGCGGTGAGGCAGGCCTCGATCCACCCGGCGTCGCGCAGCCCGGCGACGGCCATGGAGAACCAGGCGGGCAGGGCGCCGCCGTCGGTCATCACGTAGGCGACGCGCAGCGGCGGCCCCCCCGCGCCGGGCCGGGACAGCAGGGCGTCGGCGTACCGGACGCCCGCGACGACCGCCGGCAGCGCGGAGTGCAGGTCGGCGACGACGACGGGCAGGCCGGCGAGGTCGTCGGCGTCGCGCAGGACCTCGTGGTGCGGCGACTCCTGGTCGTCGACGCCGAGCACCATCGCCTGCAGCGGGGTGTACCGGGCCTTGACGAGGTGGCCGGGCCCGGCGGGCGGGTCGGCGGGCAGCCCGTCGGGCGAGCCGGGGGCGACGACGAGGGCGTACCCGCCGGTGCCCAGCCCGCGCGCGAGCGCCGACACGTTGAGCACGACGGCGTCGCCCACGCGCAGGTCCCCGACGAGCGCCGGGTAGGCGAGCGCCCGCACCGTCACGGGATCCGGCCCGGACACGCCGTCGGCGACGACGACCGTCAGCTCCTGGGCCCCGGGCCACGACCGTCCGACCTGCTCCACGATGCCCGAGCGCCATGTGATCACCGGACCACGCTACCGGCCACTACGGTTGTCCCCGATGCCCGAACAGATCCACCCCGCCGAGCGGCTGCTCAACCTCGTCATCGCCCTGGTGCACACGCCCGGCCGGATGACGAAGGAGCAGATCCGCCGCACGGTCGCGGGCTACGGCGACGCCCCGTCCGACGAGTCGTTCGAGCGGATGTTCGAGCGGGACAAGGACACGCTCCGTGACCTCGGGATCCCGGTCGCGACGGTCACGTCGGCGGGACACGGCGACGACATCGGCTACCGGATCGACCAGGACGCGTACGCGCTGCCCCCGCTGGAGCTGACGTCGGCGGAGCTGGGCGCGCTGTCGCTGGCCGCGGAGTTCTGGCAGGACCGGTCGGTGCGGGCGGACACCTCCCGGGCGCTGACCAAGCTCCGGGCGGTGGGTGCGGGGGCGGGGTCCAGCGACCTCGCGGCCGGCCTGGCGCCGCGGGTGCGCGCGGGCGGCGACGCCTTCCCGCCGCTGCTGGACGCGGTGCAGGCGCGGCAGCGGGTCCGGTTCACCTACCGCGCGGCGAGCACGGGCGAGGTGCGCGAGCGCCTGGTCGAGCCGTGGCGGCTGGTGGCGCGCCGGGGCGGCTGGTTCCTGGTGGGCTTCGACGTCGACCGCGGTGGCACGCGGTCTTTCCGGCTGAGCCGGATCGAGGGCCGGGTCAAGGCGGTCGGCGCGGCCGCGGCGTTCGACGCGCCGACGCCGGAGCAGACGGAGGCGGCGCTGCGGTCGTGGGACGTCCGCGACGAGCGCACGGCGGTGCTGGCGCTGCGCGCGGAGCGCGCGGAGGCGCTGCGGGCGCGCGGCGTGCCCGCGGACCTGCCCGTCGACGCCCCGCCCGCGCTGCGGGCGGCGGTCGCGGACCGGGACCTGGTGCGGGTGGCCTACCGGGCGACGTGGGAGCTGGCGGAGGAGGTGGCGGGCTACGGCGACGCGGTGCTCGTGGCCGAGCCGCCGGAGCTGCGCGAGGCCGTGCTG
The DNA here is from genome assembly GCF_022346185.1 of Cellulomonas sp. ACRRI. Taxonomy (GTDB): domain Bacteria; phylum Actinomycetota; class Actinomycetes; order Actinomycetales; family Cellulomonadaceae; genus Cellulomonas. Next base: position 4,412 of record NZ_JAKRMS010000127.1, read on the forward strand.
GGCCTGCTCCGCGTGGCCGCGACCCTCGACGGCTCGGACGGCTCGGAGGGCTCGGACGACCCGCACGACGCGCACGACGGGCACGGCCCGACCGGCGAGGAGGACCCCCGTGGCTGAGCGCGCGAGCGAGCGGCTGCTGCGGCTGCTCGGGATGATCGGCTACCTGGACCGCAACGACGGCGTGTCCGTCGAGCAGCTGGCCGAGCACTTCGGCGTCACGCCGGCGCAGGTGATGGCGGACGTCGACACGCTCTGGATGAGCGGCACGCCCGGGTACTACCCGCACGACCTGATCGACTTCGACGCGGACTCCTACGACCGCGGGGAGATCCGGCTGACGGAGGCCCGGGGGATGACCCGGCCGCTGCGCCTCGGCACCCGGGAGGCGGTGACCCTGCTGGCCGCGCTGAGCGCGATGGTGGCGGACCTCGGGCCCACGCTCGACCCCGAGCAGGCGGAGGTGCTGCGCTCGACGCTCGCGAAGCTGACGGCGGCGACCGGGGAGGCCGCGGGCGCGGTCGACGTGCGGCTCGCGGTGGACGGCCGGCCGGAGGTCGTCGCGGCGATCCGCCGGGCGCTGGCGACCGGTCGCCGGCTGCGCATCCGGTACGTGAACGCGTCGGACGTGACGAGCGACCGGGACGTCGACCCGCTGCGGATGACCACGAGCGACGAGCGGTCCTACCTGCAGGCGTGGTGCCTGCGCGCGGGCGACGAGCGGCTGTTCCGGCTGGACCGGGTCCTGGCCGCCGAGGTGCTGGACGCCCCGGCCGAGCCGCACCCGGGCGCCGGCCGCGGCGCGACGGCGGAGTTCCGGTTCGACCTCACGGGCGACGTGGCGACGCTGCACCTGCGCAGCACGGGCCGCTGGGTGGCGGAGACGGTGCCGGTGGAGGCGGTGCGGAACCTGCCGGACGGCTCGTTCGAGGTGGACGTGCGCGTGGGCCAGCGGGCGTTCCTGCGCAGCCTGCTGCTCCAGGCCGCCGACGACGTCCTGGGCGTGCGGCCGCCGGAGGTGGCGCGGGACGTGGCGGCCCGCGCGCGGGCGGCCCTGGCGGCGTACGGCCCGCTGGCGGGCTGACCAGATAGGTTGGCCCGATGGTCTGGGTGGTCGTGTGGTCGGTGCTGGTCCTCGGCACGCTGGTCGGCGCGTTCGTGCTGGGCCGCGACCTGTGGCGCCGGTTCCGCGCGCTCGTCGCGGAGCTGCAGGAGGCGTCCGCGGTGCTCGGGCAGCTCGCCGAGCACGTGTCGACGATCTCGGAGCAGGCGCAGGAGGCGGAGCGCGCCGCCCGCGCCGCCCGCGAGGCGGTGCTGCTGCCCGACCCCGACGAGGCCCGGGACCGCTGGGCAGTGCTGCGGGAGCAGGCGCGCGAGCGCCGGGAGCGCCGCCGCGAGCGCGACCGCCGCACCCGGGAGGGCTGGCGCGCCTACACGCGGTGACGCGGGCGTCCCGGACCCGCCGCGCGCCCACCCGCGCCGGGTCACCCGGTGCGGGGGTTGTGCCGGTTAGGATCGGACGGGTCAACGTCTCCCGTCCGACAGGATCGTCATGAACGCCCTGAAGCCCTGGCACATCGTCGTGCTGCTCGTCGTGATCCTCCTGCTGTTCGGGGCGCGCCGGCTGCCGGACCTGGCGAAGTCGGTGGGCGAGTCCCTGCGCATCTTCAAGCGGGAGGTCAAGGACCTGGCCGAGGACGAGCCGCGCGCCGCGCCCACCCCGCCGCCGACGGCCGCGCCCGCCCCGCCGCTCGCGCAGGGTCCCGTCGTGAACCCCGCGCCGTCGGCGGCCCCCGCGCCCTCGCTCGACCAGCCCGGCCAGCAGCCTCCGGCGAGCGGCAGCACCACCCCCAGCGTCTGATCCGTGGCGCGCAAGAGACGGCCCGACCCCGAGGGCCGGATGCCGCTGCGCGAGCACCTGCTCGAGCTCCGGAAGCGGCTGTTCCTGGCCGCGGTCGGCCTGGCCGTCGGGGCGGTCGCGGGCTGGTTCCTGTACGAGCCGGTGTTCGAGCGGCTGCAGCAGCCGCTGCTCGAGACGGCGGCGGGCCGCGACGGCCGGGTGTCGGTGAACTTCGCGGGCCTGGCCAGCGCGTTCGACATGCAGATCAAGGTGTCGCTGTTCCTGGGCGTCATCGTGTCCAGCCCGTGGTGGCTCTACCAGCTGTGGGCGTTCATCACGCCCGGGCTGACCCGCCGGGAGAAGCGGTCGGCCGTCGGGTTCCTGGCGGCGTCGGTGCCGCTGTTCCTGGCCGGCGCCGCGCTGTCCGCGTGGACGCTGCCCACGGCCGTGCGGGTGCTGACGGACTTCACGCCGGAGGGCGCGTCGAACTTCATCGACGCGCAGGCGTACCTGAGCTTCGTCATGCGGTTCGTGCTGGCGTTCGGCCTGGCGTTCGTGCTGCCGGTGGTCATGGTGTGCATCAACCTGGTCGGCCTGGTCCGCGCGAGCACCTGGGCCAAGGGCTGGCGGTGGGCGGTGCTGCTCGCCTTCGTGTTCGCGGCGGTGATGACGCCGACGCCGGACGCGATCACGATGATCGTGATGGCGCTGCCGATCTGCGGCCTGTACTTCGCGGCGCTCGGCGTGTGCGTGCTGCACGACCGGCGCGCGGACAAGCGGCTGGCGGCGGCCGAGCACGCCCGCGACGCGGAGGGTCTCGGGGGGACCGCGGACGGGACGCTCGCCACGTGAGCCACCTCGGGGTCGTGGTGAACCCCGTGGCGGGCAAGGGACGCGGGACCGGTGTGGGCGCGGCGGTGCTCGACGCCCTGCGGCGGCGCGGGCACCGGGTCGAGGACCTGACCGCGCGCGACCTGCGGACGGCGACCGCGCACGCCCGGCGGGCTGCCGTCGCGGGCCTGGACGCGCTGGTCGTGGTCGGGGGCGACGGCCTGGTGCACCTGGGTGCGAACGTGGTGGCGGAGACGGACCTGCCGCTGGGCATCGTCGCCGGCGGCACGGGCAACGACGTCGCGCGGGCGCTGGGGCTGCCCCGCGGGGACGTGGCCGGGTCGGTGGCGGCGATCGAGCGCGCCCTGCTGGTCGGCCCGCGGGCGATCGACGCGGTGCGCGTGGGGTCGCCCGCCCAGTCCGCCCGCGAGTGGTACCTCGGCGCGCTGTCCTGCGGGATCGACGCCGCGGTGAACGCGCGGGCGAACGCGATGTCCTGGCCGCGCGGGCCGGCCCGGTACGTGCGCGCGCTGGCCCCCGAGCTGCGGGCGTTCCGCCCCTACGGCTACCGGCTGACCACGGACGAGGGCGTCTGGGAGTCGGCGGGCACGGTGGTCGTCGCGGCCAACGGCCCGTGGATCGGCGGCGGCGTCCGGGTCGCCCCGGACGCGCGGCTGGACGACGGCCTGCTGGACGTCGTGGTCGCCGGCCCGTTCAGCCGGGCGGGCGTCGTGCGCATCTTCCCCGGGATGTACCTCGGCCGGCACGTCCGGCACCCGCAGGTGCAGGTGATCCGCAGCCGCCGGGTGCTGGTGGAGCCCGCGCCGCACCTGGGCCGCACGCCGCCGGAGGCGCACGCGGACGGCGAGCGGATCGGCCCCGTGCCGCTCGTCGCGGAGGTCGTGCCGGGCGCCGTCCGGGTGCTGGCGGCCGACCCGACCTAGGGTGGGCGCGTGGCACGACGCAGCACCGCACGCACCCCCGATCCCGACGAGCTGTCCCCGGCCGAGCGGTACGCCGCCGCGCGGCTCCGGGCGCGGGCGGAGAAGACCGAGCTCGCCCGGTTCCGGCAGCTCCTGGACTTCCCGCTCGACGACTTCCAGGTGGAGTCGTGCGAGGCGGTGGAGCGCGGCAGCGGCGTGCTGGTCGCGGCGCCCACCGGCGCGGGCAAGACCGTCGTCGGCGAGTTCGCCGTGCACCTCGCGCTCGCCACGGGCCGCAAGGCGTTCTACACGACGCCGATCAAGGCCCTGTCGAACCAGAAGTACGGCGACCTGGTCCGCCGGTACGGGGCGGAGCAGGTCGGCCTGCTCACCGGGGACACCACGCAGAACGGCGAGGCGCCGGTGGTCGTCATGACCACCGAGGTGCTGCGCAACATGCTGTACGCCGGGTCGAGCACGCTCGACGGGCTCGGCTTCGTGGTCATGGACGAGGTGCACTACCTGGCCGACCGGTTCCGCGGCCCGGTGTGGGAGGAGGTGATCATCCACCTGCCCGACGACGTGCAGCTGGTGTCGCTGTCCGCCACGGTGTCGAACGCGGAGGAGTTCGGCGACTGGCTGCGCACCGTCCGCGGGGACACGGCCGTGGTGGTCAGCGAGCACCGGCCGGTGCCGCTCGGCCAGCACGTGCTGGTCCGGGACGACCTGCTGGACCTGTACGCGGGGCACGTGGACCCGACCGCCCCCGGCGCGAACCCGCCGATCAACCCCGAGCTCGCCCACCTGCTGCGCCGGGCGGCGGGGGCGGTCCGCGGCCGGTGCCGCGCCCCGTGATGGTCGACGTGCTGGACGAGGCGGGCCTGCTGCCGGCGATCGTGTTCATCTTCTCCCGCGCCGGCTGCGACGCCGCCGTGGCGCAGTGCCTCGCGGGCGGGCTGCGGCTGACGTCCCCGGCGGAGGCGGAGGAGATCCGGCTCATCGCGGAGACCCGGTGCGCGTCGATCGCGCCGGAGGACCTGGACGTCGTGGGCTACTGGGGCTTCGTGGACGCGCTGGTCCGCGGGGTCGCCGCGCACCACGCCGGGATGCTGCCGGCGTTCAAGGAGACGGTGGAGGAGGCGTTCGCCCGGGGCCTGGTCAAGGTCGTGTTCGCGACGGAGACGCTCGCGCTGGGCATCAACATGCCGGCCCGGTCCGTGGTGCTGGAGAAGCTGGTCAAGTGGGACGGCTCGCACCACGTCGACATCACGCCGGGGGAGTACACCCAGCTCACCGGCCGCGCGGGGCGGCGCGGCATCGACTCCGAGGGGCACGCCGTGGTGCTCGGCCGGGGCGACCTGGACCCGATGGCCCTCGCCGGCCTCGCCTCCAAGCGGCTGTACCCGCTGCGCTCGGCGTTCCGGCCCACCTACAACATGGCGGTGAACCTGGTGGCCCAGGTCGGCCGCGTCCGGGCGCGCGAGGTGCTGGAGACGTCCTTCGCGCAGTTCCAGGCGGACCGCGGGGTCGTCGGGCTCGCCCGGCAGGCGCAGAGCCACGCCGAGGCGATGGAGGGCTACGCCGAGGCCATGGCGTGCCACCTCGGCGACTTCGGCGAGTACTTCGCGCTGCGCCGGGAGCTCTCCGACCGCGAGCGCGGCGTGCACCGGGCCGGGGCGGCCGCGCGCCGGCAGCAGGCCGCCGCGAGCCTGCAGGGGCTGTCGGTCGGCGACGTGGTCGCGGTGCCCGGCGGCCGGCGGTCCACCTACGCCGTCGTGGTCGACCCCGGGGCGCACGGCGGGTTCGAGGGCGCGCGGCCGATGGTGCTCACCACGGAGCGCGAGGTGCGGCGGCTGTCCGTGCAGGAGGTCGGCGACGGGGTCAGGAGCGTCGGCCGGCTGCGGGTGCCCAAGGGCTTCTCGCCCCGCGCGGCCTCGCACCGGCGGGACCTGGCGGCGACGCTGCGCGGCGAGATCGCCGCGGGCCGGATCACCGGCGTGGCGCCGAGCCGCCGGCGCGGCCACCCGGTGGCGGAGGACGAGGACGAGGCGATCGCGGCGCTGCGCCGACAGCTGCGCGCCCACCCGTGCCACCAGTGCCCGGACCGCGAGGAGCACGCCCGCTGGGCGGAGCGCTGGTACCGGCTGGAGGGCGAGCACCGGTCGCTGGTCCGCCGCATCGAGGGGCGCACCGGGTCGATCGCCATCGTGTTCGACCGGATCTGCGACGTGCTGGTCACCCTGGGGTACCTGGCGGCGGACGACGAGGGCGGCACGGTGGTGACCGACGAGGGCCGGTGGCTGCGCCGGCTGTACGCGGAGAACGACCTGCTGCTCGCGGAGTGCCTCCGGCGCGGCGCGTGGGCGGAGCTCGACGTGCCGGGGCTCGCGGCGGCGGTGTCCGCGGTCGTGTACTCCGCGCGCCGCGACGACCGGGACCGCAGCCCCGCGGTGCCGGGCGGGCCGTCGAGCCGGCTGGGCATCGCCCTGGACGCGACGACCCGGATCTGGTCCGAGCTCGACGACCTGGAGAGCGCGCGCCGCATCGAGTCGACCCAGCCGCTCGACCTCGGCCTGGTCGCGCCGGTGCACCGGTGGGCGGCCGGGCGCGGGCTGGACGCGGTGCTGCGGGACGCGGACCTCGCGGCGGGCGACTTCGTCCGCTGGTGCAAGCAGGTCGTCGACGTGCTCGACCAGGTCGCGAAGGCCGCGCCCGACGCACGGCTGCGGGAGACGGCCCGCAAGGCCGTCGCCGCGGTGCGCCGCGGCGTCGTGGCGTACGCGGGCACCTGAACCGGGAGCGGGCGCGGACGCCGGCGGGCCCGTGGTGACCTGCCCGGTTATCGTTCCGGCGTGAGCACCACCCTGTACCGGGGCGGTGCGGTGGTGACGCCCGCCGTCCTCGCCGCGCCCGGCAGCCCCGACGCGCCCTCGGCCCTCCTGGTGGCGGACGGCGTCGTCGCGTGGGTCGGTGCGGCCGACGAGGCGGACGGCCTGGCGGACGCCGCCGACGCGGTGGTCGACCTGCGCGGTGCGCTGGTGACCCCCGGCTTCGTCGACGCGCACGCGCACGTCCTGGACACCGGGCTGGCCCGCGCCGGGGTGGACCTGGCGGCGTGCGGGTCGCTCGCCGAGGCCCTGGCCGCCGTGCACGCGGCCGCGACCGGGGCGGTCGGCCGCCGGCTGGCCGCCGAGGGCTCGCCGCTCACCGGGTGGGGCTGGGCGGAGGACGCCTGGCCCGAGGGCCGGCCGCCGACCCGCGACGAGCTCGACGCCGCCGCCGGCGGGGCGCCGGTGTACCTCGGCCGCGTCGACCTGCACGCCGGCGTGGTGTCGACGTCGTTCGCCGAGGTGCTGGGGCTGGCGACGCTCCCCGGGTGGCGCCCGGACGGGCTCGTCACCGGCGCGGCGCACGCCGCGGCGCGGGCGGCGGTGCGGGACCTCCCGGCGGACGCGCGCGAGGCCCGGCACCGCGGCGCCCTGGAGGCCGCGGCGCGGGCCGGGATCGTCGCCGTGCACGAGCAGAGCACCCCGGAGACGGACACCCGGGCCGGCCTCGCGGCGCTGCTGGCGCTGACGTCGGACCCGGGGTCGGCGCTGCCGCTGGTCGCGGGCTGGCGCGCCGAGCTGTGCGAGACGGCCGACGACGTGCGCGCCCTCGCCGCCGCGGTCCCCGGACTGGCGGGCGTCGGCGGGGACCTCGCCGCCGACGGGTCGCTCGGCAGCCGCACCGCCGCGCTGCGCGCCCCGTACGCCGACGCGCCGACCGGGTGGCCGCACCCCGCCGGCCGGCTCGCGCTCACCGCCGAGCAGGTCAGCAACCACGTGGCGTCCGCCACCCGCGCCGGGGTGCCCGCGGCGTTCCACGTCATCGGCGACCGGGCGCTCGACGAGGTGCTGCTCGGGTTCCGGGTCGCCGCCGAGGTCGAGGGCGTGGACGCCGTGCGCGCCGGCGGGCACCGGCTGGAGCACGCGTCGATGCTCGACGCGCCCGCGCTGGCCGCCCTGGTGCTCCTCGGCATCACGGCGTCGGTGCAGCCCGCCTTCGACGACGCGTGGGGCGGCGACGACGGCACCTACGCGGCACGGCTGGGCCGCGGGCGGGCCGCGTCCCTGCACCCGCTCGCCGACCTGCGCGCGGCGGGCGTGCCGCTGGCGTTCGGGTCGGACAGCCCGGTGACGCCGTTCGACCCGTGGGGGGCCGTGCGGGCCGCCGTCCGGCACCGGACGCCCGACCAGCGGCTGCCGGTGGCGGCGGCGCTGGCCGCGCACACCCGCGACGGCTGGGCGGCGGCGCGCTCGGGTGGGGACGGTGCCGGGGGACCGCTCGGTGCCGGGGGAGTGGTCGGGTCCGGGCAGGCGACGGGCGCGGCCGCGGCGCCCGGCGACCTCGCGGTGGGCGCCCCGGCGCACCTGGCCGTCTGGCGGCTGGCGGCGGGCACCACCGGGCCGGACGGCGTGCTGCCGGCGCTGCGCCCCGACGAGCCGCTGCCGGAGTGCGTGCGCACGGTCCGTGCCGGGGTCGTCCTGCACGACGCGCTCGGCTGAGGGCGCGCCCACCCGGCGCCGCCCGTGCCACCCGCGTCGCCGGGTGGGCGCGCCCTCAGCCG
>NZ_JAKRMS010000128.1 GCF_022346185.1 Cellulomonas sp. ACRRI
GGCTGACACGGCGGGGCGCGCGGGGCGGTGGGCGCGCCCCGCCGTGTCAGCCCAGGCGCGGGGCGCCGAATGGCACCCGCTGCGCCAGGTCGCGCAGGACGTGCAGCAGGATCCGGTTGAACGCGACCGGCGCGTGGCTGTTCACGTCGTGGCCGGCGTTCGGCACCACCCACTGCCGGGCGCCCGGGTGCGCGCCGAGGTAGCGGCGGGCACCGAACCGCAGCGGGTCGCGGGAGCCGTTGACCAGCCAGACCGGCAGCGCGAGCCGGCGCAGGTCCTGCACGGGGGTGTACCCGTGCAGCGCGCTCAGCATGTCCGTGACCACGTGCCAGGTGCCGCCGCCCAGGCCCAGCGCCTGCACCACCCGGCGCGACGCGCGGCGGTAGGCGCTCAGCGGCTTGCCCTTGAGGTCGGTCGAGCAGCCCGCCAGCACGACGCCGGCGAGCCGGTCCTCGTGCCGCGCGGCGTACGCGAGCGACATGTACCCGCCGAGCGACAGCCCGACGAGCAGCGGCGGCTCGGCGCAGGTGCGCACGGCGGCGTCGATGGCGGCGAGGCCGCCCTCGAACGTCAGGCGCTCGTGGGCACGGGTGCCGTGGCCGGGTAGGTCGATCGCGATCGTCGGGTGGCCGCCCTCGGTGAGGGCGCGGACCTGGTCGTCCCAGATCTTCGACGAGGTGCGGGTGCCGTGCACGAGCACGATGGGGTGCGGCTGCTGCTGGGGGAGGGACATGCGCCGTTCCGGGGGGAGGGTGCGCGGCCGTCCGTGGCCGGGCGAGGGCTCCGCGGCGGTGGTCCGGGCCGCGGGATCTCCCTCCACGGTAACCGCCGAACCTGGGACGCGCCTGAGGCGTGAGGCGGATCACCCGGGTGACCCGCGCCACCCTCCGCCGGCCCGCAGGTCAGACGCCGAGCAGCCCCCGGCGGTGCGCGATCGCGACCGCCTCCGCGCGCCCGCCGGCGCCCAGCTTGTCCAGCACGCGGGACATGTGCACCGACACCGTCTTGCCGCTGATGTAGAGCCGCTCGCCGATCTGCCGGTTGCTCAGGCCCTCGGCGGCGAGCGCCAGCACCTCGGACTCCCGGCCCGTGAGCACGTCCGTGCCCCCGGCCACCACGCCCGGGACGTCGAGCCGGCCGCGGCGCGCGAGGTCGGTGACGGCGGTGACCAGGGGGGCGGCGCCGACGGCCCGTGCCTCGGCGAGTGCCGCCGCGGCCTGCGTGCCCGCGGTGGCGCGGTCTCCGACGCCCAGCAACGCCTCGGCGTGCCGCCAGCGGGTGCGCGCGAGCTCGTACCGGTAGCCGTAGTCGAACTCGGCGACGGCGGCGGCCCACGCGTCCGGGTCGGCGACGCCGAGGAGGCGCGCGTGCTCGGCGTGCGCCCGGGCCAGCCAGGCGCGTCCCTCCGGCCCGAGCTGACCGCCGCGCGGTCGGCCGCGGTCGGCGGTGACGACGGCACGGTTGAGCAGCCGGGCGCCCAGGTCGAGCCGCGGTCCGGGGTCCCGGCCGGCGAGCCGGTCCGCGGCGGCCTGGTCGGCGAGCGCGGCGATCCCGAGGGCCGACAGCCAGATGCCGCCGAGGAAGTAGTCCGACCACACCCGGCTGATCTCGTCGATCAGCTCGTGCGCCAGGGCGACCGCCTCGTCCAGCCGGCCCGCCCAGGTGAGGGCGTCGACCGCGCAGCCCCCGGCGATGAGCGTGATCATCGTGTCGTCGTGCTGGCCGTGCAGCAGCGAGAGCCCGCGCTCGGCGGCGTCGGTGTCGCCGCGGGCCACGGCCGCGTACATCTGCACCCCGTCGACCGCGGACGCGGCGCGCGGCGGCCCGGGGTCCGCGCTCGGTGCGGGCGGGGTGAGGTCGCCGCGGGCGTACCGGACGATCTCCGCGAACAACCGGAGCTCGACGCCGTAGGCGCTCCAGGTCAGCCCCGACCGGGCCGCCAGCTCCAGGCCGACGGCCGTGGTCGCGGCGGCCTCGTCCAGCCGGCCCGCGTAGTACCGGTTGGCGGCGAGGTTGTACGTGCAGCGCAGCTCGGTCGTGGTGTCGCCGGCGTCCCGGGCGCGGTGCAGGGCCACGGTCAGCAGGTCGGCGGCGCGGTCCCGGTCGTCGACGACGAGCACGGCCAGCGAGATCAGCGCGTCGGCCTCGGCGTCCACCGCGCCCGCGGCACGGGCCTCGTCGACGGCCGCGGCCGCCGACACCTCGGCCTGGTCGTCCAGGTCGGAGTTCAGCGCGGCCCGGGCGTGCGTGGCGAGCGCCCAGGCGCGGGCCGCGTCCGGGGTCCCGCCCAGGTCCGCCAGCGCCTCGAGGGCGCGGTCGGTCTCGCGCAGCGCCTCGTCGACGCGCTCCGCGCCGAGCAGGTGCCGGGCGAGGGTGGTCCGCAGCGCCGCGACCCGGCGCGCCTCGGCGCCGTCGGCCGCCGCCGTGCCCCGGGGCTCGACCGCCGCGACGGCCTCGCGCGCCATGGCCACCGCGCGGTCGCTGAGGCCCGCCCGTCCCCCGGCCGCCGCGGCGGCGAGCAGCACGTCCACCCGCTCCTCGCCGAGGTCCGCCGCGGCCGTGGGGACGCCGGGCCACAGCCGGAGCACCGTCTCCAGGTGCCGCAGCTCCTCGGCCGGCGCCAGCACCCGGCCGGCCTCGCGGGCGGCGTCCCGGGACGCGAGCAGCGCGAGCCGGTTGTCGTGCGACAGCAGCGCGTGGTGCGCGCGTTCCGCGGGCGTGGCGAGCGACGGGTCGGCACCGGCGGCCAGCAGGTAGTCCCGGTGCAGCGCGACCTGCTCGCCCGGGAGCAGGTCGGCGTACACGGCCTCGGCGAGCAGCGCGTGCCGGAACGCGATGCGGCGGTCCTCGCCCACCAGCACGTGGTGCGCGACGGCGTCCCGCAGCGCCGCGTCGAACGCCGCGTGCCGGGCGGGGTCGTCGGCGGTGCCCGCGACGACCGCGCGCAGCAGCGGCTCGGCCACCCGCCGCCCGGCGGCCGAGGCGGCGCGCACGAGCCGCTGGACCTCGGGGTCGAGCGCCTCCAGCCGGGCGCGCAGCACGTCGGCGAGGGTGCCCGGCAGGTCGGCGCCGGCGCCCCGGGCCTCGGTGAGCTCCTCGGCGAAGTACGCGTTGCCCTCGGAACGCCGCTGGATCCGGCGCAGCGCGGCCTCGGGCAGTGGCTGCCCGGCGAGCCCGGTGGTGAACGCGCGCAGCTCCTCCGGCGTGAACGGCGGCAGGTCGATCCGCTCGACGCGCGGGTGCCGCCCGAGCTCGGCCAGCACGGGGCGCAGCGGGTGCCGGCGGTGCAGGTCGTCCGCGCGGTAGGACCCGATGAGCAGCACCGGCTCGGCGCGCAGCCGCGCGACGAGGAACCGGAGCAGGTCGCGGCTCGAGGAGTCGGCCCAGTGCAGGTCCTCCAGGACCAGGACCAGCGGCCGCTCCGGGGTCCCGGCGGCGGCGAGCGCGGCGGCGACCCCGTCGAAGAGCTGCAGCCGCTCGGCCTGCTCGTCGCCGCCGGTGCGGGCCGCGTCGGCCGGCACCGCCGCGCCCGACGGCAGCAGCCGGCGCAGCGCGGGCCGGGTGGCCACCACCTCGGCGACGCCCGGGCAGTCCGCGTCGACGACCTGGTGCAGCGCGTCGGCGAACGGCAGGTAGGGCAGGCCGATCTCGCCCAGGTCGATGCAGTGGCTGATCACGACGGTGGCCCCGCGCTCGGTGGCGAGGCGGGCGGTGTGCGTGAGCAGCCGGGTCTTGCCGACCCCGGCGTCCGCCCCCAGCAGCACGAGCCCCGGCTCGCCGGCCGCGGCGCGCTCGACGGCCGCGAGCAGCGCCGCGACCTCCTCGTCGCGCGCGACGAAGGGTGCGCGTCCCACCGACCGGCTCATGAGGTCGATGGTCGCAGCCGCCACCGACACGCGTCCCCTCCTTCTGCCGTCGGCGGATCAGCGGCGTCCGCGCCGCCAGCGCCAGCCCAGGTCGGACCCGCGCACGGCGGCGCGGACGACCTCCTGGCGGTAGGCCACCTCGGCGTCGAGCGCCGGGCCCCAGATGGTGTCCATGTCGGTCTCCCCTGTGGTGCGTGCCCCGCCCCGGTGGAGGCGGTGGCGTGCCGGGTCCTTCCCGGCAGGAACCACACTGGTGCTGAGGCCGGGTGCGCCGGATCGGTCGACCGACCAGTCCCCGGGACCGGTCGGGGCGGGACGGCGGCTGAGGCGGCACTGAGGCGCCCCCGGACGGCCTGAGGCGCGCCTGAGGCGGGCCTGAGGTGCCCGGTCGCGTGCCGCGGCACGACCCGCGGCGCGACCCACGGCGCGACCCGCCCCGCGGGCCGGCGACCGGCCCGGTCGTGCGAGGCTCGGTCCATGACCGCCACCACCGGCCCCCGGCCCGCGCCCGCGCGCGACGTGCTCGACGAGGTGTTCGACGCCGTCCTGTTCGACATGGACGGCACGCTCATCTCGTCCACCCGCTCGGTCGAGCGCTGCTGGCTCCGGTTCGCCGCGGAGTTCGGGGCGCCGACCGCGGACCTCGCGCCGTTCCGGTTCCACGGCGTCCCCGGCCGGGACATCGTCGACCTCCTGCTGCCCGACCGGGGCCCTGAGGAGCGGGCCGCCGCCCTCGCCCGGGTGGTCGACCTCGAGGTGTCCGACACCGAGGGCATCGAGGTGCTGCCGGGGGCGGCCGACGCCCTGCTGCTCGGCGCGGCGGGGCGCGCCGCCGTCGTCACCTCCTGCGGGGCCCGCCTGGCCGCCGCCCGGATCGCCGCGGTGGACCTCCCGGTGCCGCCGACCGTGGTCACTGCCGACGACGTGGAGCGCGGCAAGCCCGACCCGGAGCCGTACCGCGCGGGCGCCGCCCGGCTCGGCGTGGACGTCCGGCGCTGCCTGGTCGTCGAGGACGCCGAGTCCGGCGTGCGGTCCGGGCGCGCCGCGGGGGCGGCCGTCCTCGCCCTCCGGACGACCGAGCCGGACGGGCCGGGCGGCGGCGCGGACCTCGTCGTGGCCGACCTGTCCGCCGTGCGGTTCGAGGTCACCGGCGCGGGCGTGCGCGTGCGGCCGGCCTGACCCTGCGGCTCCGGGCGCCCGGGGTGGGCCCGGACCGGCTCCCGCCGCCGGTCAGGGTGCCGATCAGGGTCCGGCCAGGGTCCGTCCCGGATGTGCGCCGCGAGCGGGACCGGCACCGTAGGGGGTGTCGCGGAGCACCGCGGCGCACAGCGGCACCCGACGGGAGAGAACGACGATGACCGGCATCTACGAGTCCCTGTGGCGGAGCGGCCTGGTCCGGCCGCTGGACGGCCGGGTCCTGGGCGGCGTCTGCGCCGGCCTCGCGCGGCGGTTCGGCATCGACGCGTGGCCCATGCGCTGGCTGTTCCTGATCGTGCTGGTCGTCCTGCCGGGCAGCCCGCTGCTGATCTACCCGCTGCTGTGGATCTTCATGCCGGGCGAGGAGTGGGTCGCCCGGGTGCACGGGCCGTCCGCGTACGCGCAGGCGTTCCCCGGCGCGCGGCCGGGCTACCCGGCTCCGCAGCAGCCGCCGTACGCGCAGCAGCCCCCTTACGCGCAGCAGCCGCCCTACGCCCAGTCGTCCCCGTACGCGCAGTCGTCCGCCGACGAGCAGTCGTCCCCGTACGCGCAGTCGTCCCCCGGCGCGGGCGAGCAGCCGCCGGCCCCGCAGCCGCCCACGGCCCCGCAGCCGCCGCAGGACCCCGCGGACGACCCGCGCTGACCGTCAGCCCAGCAGCACGTTGTACCGCGGGGCCGGGAGGAGGGACCCGGTCTCGCGGAGCCACCGCGGGGACGCCTCGACGGGGAACGCGGTGACCGGGCGCACGCCGCCCGGCCCGACCCACCCGTACACCAGCGCCCCGCTCCCGACGCCCTGCGCACGGACCACCACCGTGCGCAGGGCGTCGGCCGTCCCCGGGACGGCGTCGTCCCGGGCCAGCAGCGCCCCCGCGGGGTCCGTGAGCACCGGGAGCACCGCGTCGGTCACCCGCTCCAGCAGCGTCCGGCCGTCCGGGCGGTGCCAGGGGAGCAGGTGCCGCGGGTCGAGCCCCAGCGCCGCGGCCAGCGCGCCGCCGGTCCACCGGTCGCGCTTGCGTCCGAACGGCGTCGCGGCCGTCGAGAGCAGGTAGCCGTACACGTGGGCCAGGCCGGCGTCGGTGCCCGGGAACTCGACCGGCAGCCCGGCGCGGCGCTGCAGCCAGGCGAGCACCCGCTCCGGCACGACCGGGGCGCCGGTCAGCTCGTCCACGACCGTCGACCGGCCCCACCGGCCGAACGTCCCGCGCTCGCGGTCGTCGTCGACCTGGGCGGCGAGCCACCCGACGGGCCCGTCGGGGCGCAGGACGCGGTCGGGGTCGTCCGCCGCGCCGCGGGCGGCGTCGTCGAGGGCGCGCAGCGCGGCGGCGTCCAGGGCCTCGGAGGCGGGGGCTGCGCCGGGCGAGGCGACTGCGCCGGGGGCGGTGCGCGTGCGGGAGACGTCGTCGGGCACGGCGGCACGCTAGCCGCGCGTCCCGGCGCCGATCCGCTGCCGGCACCTACCCGGCGGCTGCCAGGGCGAGTGTTCGCCCGCCGTTCACCGGTGTTCACCCGCCCGTGGTCATCTCGTCCAGAACCGACCAATAGCGTGGACGATGCGTCCAGACGGGCGTGACCCACCGGGCGACCCGCCCCCGCACGTCAGGCGATCCGTGAGCCGTACCGAGACCCTCGTCCTGCTCGACTTCGACGGCACCGTCGCCGTCGGGCACGGGCCGGTGCACGCCTACGCCCGTGCCGCGGCGGCGAGCCTGGCTCCCGACGCCCGCCGGGCGTTCCTCACCGAGGCGGTAGCGGCGGTCGAGCAGCTGGGCGACCCGGCCCCGGCCGGCCGGCGTGCGGGGCGCGCCGGCGACCGCGGCGGGTCCGGCGACGGCCTGCTGCCGCTCGACGGCTACGACCTGGTGCGCGTCCTCGCGGAGCAGCACGGAGTCGGCCCGCTCGCGCTGTCGGCCGCCTACCTCGCGAGCCGGCACGCCCTCGGCACCGACGACGCCCCGGTGGCGGCCCCGATGGGCCTGGCCGCCGTGCTCGCGGAGGTCCGCACCGAGGCCACCGTCGTGCTCGCCACCAACGCCCCGGCCATCCGGCTCCGGGAGACCCTCGCGGCGCTCGGTCTGGCCGGCCTCCTCGACGGCGTGCTGACGGAGGTCGGCAAGCCCGCGGGCATGGCCGCCGTGCTCGACCGGCTCGGCGTCGCCCCGGCGGGCCCGGTCCGGGCGCTCAGCGTCGGCGACGTCTGGGCGAACGACCTGGCGCCCGTCGCCGCCCGCGGTCACGCGACCGCCCTCATCTCCCGGCGCCCGCCGCCGGAGGCCCGCCCCACGTGGACCGTCCCCGACCTGCCGGCGCTCTACCCGGCGCTCCGGGACTGGGTCCGCGCGGGCGGGCGCACCGCACCGTCCGAGTCCCAGCCCCAGCCCGCCCGGGTCCCCGCCCGGGTCACGACCGAAGGATGACCATGTCGAAGCACGTCCTGCCCGGCGCCGCCCTGCTGGCCGTCGCCGCGCTCGCCCTGTCGGCCTGCTCCGGCGACGCCGAGGCCTCGCCGTCCGCCGCCGAGACGGCCGCCGACCCCACGTCGCTCACCCTCGCGCTGGTCCCGTCGCAGGACCAGGACGGCCTCGTCGACACCGCCAAGCCGCTCACCGACCACCTCACCGAGGAGCTCGGCATCGAGGTGACCGGTGTGGTGTCGAAGGACTACCAGGCCGCCGTCGAGGCGATGGGCGCGGACCAGGCCCAGATCGGCTTCCTGCCCTCGCTGCAGCTGTGGCAGGCGTCGGACATGTACGACGCCAGCGTCGTCCTGCAGACCGAGCGCAACGGCAACATCTCGTACCCGGCGCAGTTCATGACCAACAACCCGGACAAGTACTGCGAGGACGAGCCCGTCGAGCGCGACGGCATGCTGTTCTGCAACGGCGCCGACGCCCTGCAGGGCCCCGCGGGCCTGGACTCGATCACCAAGGTCGAGGGCGCCAAGGTCGCCCTGCTCGGCCCCGCCTCGCCCGCCGGCTACATCTACCCCGTCCTCGCGCTGCAGGAGGCCGGTCTGGACACCGACGCCGACATCGAGCAGCTGCCGGTGACGGCGAACGACGCCTCGGTGCTGGCCGTCTACAACGGCGACGCCGAGGTCGGCTTCTCGTTCTGGGACGCCCGCACCATCGTCGCGAGCGACACCCCGGACGTCGGCCAGAAGGTGGTCGTCTTCGCCCTGACCGAGGAGATCCCGAACGACGGCGTCGCGCTCGCGGCCTCCCTGTCGCCCGAGCTCCAGGACCGCATCACCACGGCGCTCGAGGACTTCTCGAACACCGAGGAGGGTTCGCAGGTGCTCACCGACATCTACTCGATCTCGAAGCTCGCCCCGGCCGACCCGGACTCGCTCGACGTCGTCGCCCGCGCGGCGGAGAAGCTCGGTCTGCAGTGAGCGTCGGCCTCCGGGCCGCGTCGGGCGGCGCTGCCGCGGCGGACTCCGCCGCGGCGGCGCTGCCCGCTCCGTGGCCCGTCCGGATGCGCGACGTCGTCGTGCGGTACCCGAACGGCGTGACCGCGCTCGACGGCGTCTCGCTCGACCTCGAGCCGGGCGAGATGGTGGCCGTCGTCGGCCTGTCCGGATCCGGCAAGTCGTCGATGATCCGCACCCTGAACGGCCTGGTGCCGGTCACCTCCGGCACTGTCGAGGTCGGCGGCCACGACGTGACCGCGGCCCGCGGGCGGGCGCTGCGCGCGCTGCGCGGCGAGGTCGGGATGATCTTCCAGAGCTTCAACCTGGCCGGCCGCGCCTCCGTGCTCCAGAACGTCCTCGTCGGCCGGGTCGCCCACGCGCCGACCTGGCGCACGCTGCTCGGCGCGCACACCGCGCAGGACAGGGCCGTGGCGTACGAGGCGCTGGACCGCGTCGGCATGCTCGACCGGGCCTGGCACCGCGCCGCCCACCTGTCCGGCGGGCAGCAGCAGCGCGTCGCCATCGCCCGGGCGCTGGCCCAGCAGCCGCGCGCCGTGCTGGCCGACGAGCCCGTCGCCAGCCTCGACCCGCCCACCGCGCACGGCGTCATGTCGGACCTGCGCCGGGTCAACCGCGAGCTCGGCATCACCGTCGTCGTGAACCTGCACCTGCTCGACCTCGCCCGGGAGTACGGGACGCGGCTGATCGGGCTGCGGGCCGGGCAGGTCGTCTACGACGGCGCCGCCGCCGACGCCAGCGACCGGGTGTTCGAGGACATCTACGGCCGGTCGATCCGCCCCGACGACGTGCTGGGCTCGTGAGCGCCGCCGACGTCGCCGCGCCCGTCCGCCCGGGGCGCGCCGGGCGCCCCGCCCCGGTGCCCCCGCGGCGTCCCGCGGGGCGGTGGAAGGCCGCCGCCGGCTGGGCCGCCGTGCTCGCGGTCACCGCGCTCACGCTCGCCCCCGGGATCGGCGTCGAGGTCGACCTCGGCGCGATGGCCCGGAACTGGCGGAACGGCGCGGACAAGATCGTCGCGCTGCTCCAGCCCGACTGGTCGTTCTTCCCGCGCACCGTCGAGCCGCTGCTCGAGACGCTGCAGATGGCCGTCATCGCCACGGCCGTCGCCGGCGTCGTCGCCCTGCCGCTCAGCCTGTGGGCCGCGCGCACCACCAACCCGCACCGGGCCCTGCGCGGCACCGTGCGGGCCGTGCTCAACGTCGTGCGCGCCGTGCCCGACCTGCTCTACGCGTCCGTGCTCGTCGCGATGGTCGGCGTCGGCGCCCTGCCCGGGATCCTCGCCCTCGTGCTGTTCGACGTCGGCATCGTCGTCAAGCTGGTGTCCGAGCAGCTGGAGGCCGCCGACACCGGCGCGCTCGAGGCGGCCCGCGCGGCGGGCGGCACCCAGCTGCAGGTGAACCGCTCCGTCGCGGTGCCGGACATGATGCCCGGCTTCTGGAACCAGCTGCTGTACGTCCTGGAGCTCAACGTCCGGGCGTCCTCGGTGCTCGGCCTGGTCGGCGCGGGCGGCATGGGCCTGCTCATCGACGCCGTGCGGTCGTTCTACCGGTACGACCAGCTCTCGCTCATCATCCTGGAGATCCTCGTCGTGGTGCTCGTCCTCGAGGCCGTCAGCAGCGCCGCCCGCCGGAGGCTCACGTGACCGCCCCCGCCGCGCCCGCCGCCACCCGCCCCGGCCGGGGCGCCCCGCCCGTCGGCGCGGTCGTCCCGCCGCCGCGCCCGTCCCGGCTCGCGCTCCGGGCGCTGTCCGCGGCCGTCGTCGTGGTCGTCGTCGCCGCGTTCTGGTCGGTCGACATCTCCTGGGGCCGGCTCGCCGACCTGCCGTCGGAGGTCGTCCGGTACCTGTGGCTGATGTTCAGCGCCCCTGACTGGTCCGCGCTGCCCGAGGCGCTGCGCCAGACCTGGCGGTCCGTCGCGATGGCCTGGCTCGGCACCGTGCTCGGCATCCTCGTCGCCACGCCGCTCAGCCTGCTCGCCGCCCGCGGCCACGGGCCCGCGCCGGTGCGCGGCGCGCTGCGCCTGGTGTTCGCCGTGATCCGCGCCGTGCCGGAGATCATCATCGCCATCGTGATCCTCTCGGTCACCGGCCTCACCCCGCTGACCGGCGCCCTCGCGCTCGCGGTCAACGGCGTCGGCACGCTCGGCAAGTGGGGCTACGAGGCGATCGAGGGCATCGGGCGCGGCCCGGTCGAGGCGGTCCGCGCGGCCGGCGGCTCCGGCGCCCACGTGCTCCGCTGGGGCGTGTGGCCGGAGGTGCTGCCCGCGTTCGGGTCCTTCTGGCTGTACCGGTTCGAGATCAACGTCCGGTCGTCCGCCGTGCTCGGCCTGATCGGCGTCGGCGGCATCGGTGACATGCTCACCTCCTACACGCAGTACCGGCAGTGGTCGACGGTCGGCGTGCTGCTCATCGTGGTCGTGGTCGTCACGGTGGCGATCGACGCCGCGTCCGGAGCCCTGCGCCGCCGGATCATGGAGGGAGCCCGTGCCCGTGCCGTCCAGCCCTGACCTCGTCGCGCACCCCACGGTGCGGATCGCCACCGCGCTGCCCACCGTGCTCGCCAGCGAGCGCCGGGTGCTCGAGGAGGTGCTGCACCAGCCCGAGCGGGTCGTGGAGAGCACCGCGCAGGAGGTCGCCGACCGGGTCGGCGTCGGGCGGTCGACCGTCGTGCGTGCCTGCCAGGCCATCGGCTACAAGGGCTACCCCCAGCTACGGGTGGCGCTCGCGGCCGAGCTCGCCCACCGGGACGACGAGGTCGACTACGGGTCGAGCGCGCTGGGCCGGCTCCGCGCGGACATCGCGGCGCTGGCGGCGGCCCTGCCGCAGGTGACAGCCGTCCTCGACGAGGACACCGTCGAGCGGGCCGTCGGCGTGCTCGCCGGGTCCCGGCGGCTGCTCGTGCTCGCCAACGGCCTGTCCGCGCCGCTGGCCACCGACATGGCCATGCGGCTGACCGCGGTCGGCCGGCCCGCCGACTTCGTCGCCGACTCCATCGGGCAGCAGATCGCCGCCCGCGGGCTCGTGCCCGGGGACGGCTGCGTGGTCCTCAGCGGCTCCGGGGCGAGCGAGGCGACGCTCAAGGTCGCGAGGGCGGCGCGGCAGGGGGGCGCCGCCGTCGTCGCGGTGACGTCGTTCCGCGGGTCCCCGCTCGGGGAGCTCGCCGACGTGGAGCTGGTCGTGGCACCCGCCGCCACGACCTTCCAGCACGAGCTGGAGCGCACCTCCCGGATCGCCCTGGCGGTGCTCGTGGAGTCGCTCGTGGGGGTCGTGGCGGCGCGGTCGGGGTCGGTCGCGCAGGAGACGCACGACCGGGTGCTCCACATCCTCAGCGACAACCTCGCGGACTGAGGCGAGGGCTCCCGGCGGACCGCCGCGGGGTCAGCCCAGGACCTCGACCTCGACCTCCCACGCGAGGTCGTCGAGGATCTCCGCCGCGTGCGTGTTCGCGGCACGGACCGCCGTCTCCAGGTCCGGGGCCTCGCCCCGGAGGTCGAACGTCACCCGGCCCGGCCCGACGAACCCCGGCGGGGCGTCGTCGCGCAGCGCGCCGAGGGCGTCGGCCATGCCGGCGCGGGTCTCGTCGTCGGGCACGTCGGGGACGGTGAGGTGGGCGACGTAGTCGGGCATGGGGGACATGGTGCCGGAGGGCACCGACAGGGCTCGCCGGGGCAGCGGACGGAGCGCCGCCGGGGCAGCGGGCGGAGCGCCGCCGGGGCAGCGGGCGGAGCGTCGCCGGGGCAGCGGGCGGGGTGTCGC
>NZ_JAKRMS010000129.1 GCF_022346185.1 Cellulomonas sp. ACRRI
CAGAACGCGGGCTCGACGACCGCCCGCACCACCGAGACCGAGGAGCCGTGATGCGCATCTTCGACCCGCACGTCCACATGACCAGCCGCACGACCGACGACTACGAGGCCATGTACGCCGCGGGCGTGCGGGCGGTCGTCGAGCCCGCGTTCTGGCTCGGTCAGCCGCGCACCAGCGTCGGGTCGTTCGTCGACTACTTCGACGCCCTGCTCGGCTGGGAGCGGTTCCGGGCGGCGCAGTTCGGCATCCGGCACCACGCGACGATCGCCCTCAACCCGAAGGAGGCGAACGACCCGCGGTGCACCGAGGTGCTCGACCTCATCCCGCGGTACCTCGCGAAGGAGGGCGTCGTCGCGGTCGGCGAGGTCGGCTACGACGCGATGACCCCCGCCGAGGACGAGGCGTTCGCCCGGCAGCTCGCGCTGGCCCGCGACGCCGACCTGCCCGTCCTCGTGCACACCCCGCACCGGGACAAGCAGGCGGGCACCCGGCGGACCCTCGACGTCGTCCGCGAGTCGGGACTGCCCGCCGAGCGGGTCCTGGTGGACCACCTCAACGAGACGACGGTCGCGGCCGTGCGCGACGCCGGCGTGGGCCGGGTTCTCCATCTACCCCGACACCAAGATGGACGAGACCCGCATGGTCGCGATCCTGCGGGAGTACGGCACCGAGCGGATGATCGTGAACTCCGCCGCCGACTGGGGCCGGTCCGACCCCCTCAAGACCTGGCGCACCGGCATGACGATGCTCGAGCACGGCTTCACCGAGGACGACGTCGACCGCGTGCTGTGGCGCAACCCCGTCGCGTTCTACGGGCAGTCGGGGAACCTCGTGCTCGACCCGGTCCCGGGGTTCGTCGCCGGCGAGGCACCGGCGCCGGCGACCTTCGAGGGCTCCTCCGTGCTCCGGGGGGTGCGGGCGTGAGCATGCCGCTGTCCTACTGCACCAACGTCCACCCCGCCGAGGACCTCGACGGGGTCCTGGCGCAGCTCCACCGGTACGCCGGACCCGTCCGGGAGGCGGCCGCGCTGGACACGCTCGGCGTCGGGCTGTGGCTGCCCGCCGGCCTCGCGCACCGGCTCGCCGGGAGCCCCGGCGACCGCGACCGGCTCCGCGCCGCGCTCGCCGCGCACCGGCTGACCGTGCACACGCTCAACGCGTTCCCGTACGGCGGCTTCCACGCCGCGGTCGTGAAGCACGCCGTGTACGCACCCACCTGGGCGGACCCCGCGCGGGCCGCGTACACCCTCGCGTGCGCCGAGGTGCTGGCCGACCTGCTGCCCGACGGGGTCGACGGCTCGATCTCCACCCTGCCGCTGGCCTGGCGCGAGCCGTGGACCCCGGCCGACGACGCCGCCGCGACCGCCGCCCTCGCCGCGGTGTCGGCGGGCCTGCGGGACCTCGCCGCCCGCACCGGCCGCGTCGTGCGGCTCGCCGTCGAGCCCGAGCCCGGCTGCGTCCTCGACACCGTCGCCGACGTGGTCGGCTGGCTCGAGCCCCGGCTCGGCAGCGGTCCGGGGCAGATCGACCCCGAGCACGTCGGCGTCTGCCTCGACACCTGCCACCTGGCGGTGTCGTTCGCCGACCCGGTCGCCGCCGTCCGCCGGATCCGCCAGGCGGGGCTCCGCGTGGTGAAGGTGCAGGCCTCCGCCGCGCTGCACGTCGCCGACCCCGCCGACCCCGCCTCCCGCGCCGCCGTCGCCCGGTTCGCCGAGCCGCGGTACCTGCACCAGGTGCGCGAGCGCAGCGGGGGAGCGGTGCACCCGGCGGACGACCTGCCCGACGCGCTGGACGAGCGCGCCGGACTGCCGGCCGCCGGACCCTGGCGGGTGCACGTGCACGTCCCGCTGCACGCCCGGCCCGCCGCCCCGCTCTCGGCGACCACCGACGTCCTGCGCGACGCGGTCACCGCCGTGCTGCGCGGCCCGCACGGCGACGCGGCGCACCTCGACGTCGAGACGTACACCTGGGCCGTCCTGCCGGACGACCTGGCGGCGCGCGCGGCGGACGACCTGGTGGCGGGGATCGCCGCCGAGGTCCGCTGGGCGGTCGACCACCTCGACCACCGCTCCTGGTGGGACGAGGACGACGCCGACCTGATCACCCGGAGGACCGCATGAGGCCCGTGCTGCTGCTCGACGTCGTCGGGCTCACCCCGCGCGCCCTCGCCCGCATGCCGCGGCTGTCGCGGCTCGCCGACGGCGGCTGGCGGGCGGGCCTGCGCACCGTGCTGCCGGCCGTCACCTGCTCCGTGCAGTCGACCATGCTCACCGGGCTCGACCCGTCCGGGCACGGCGTCGTCGGCAACGGCTGGTACTTCCGCGAGCTCGGCGAGGTGCACCTGTGGCGCCAGCACAACCGGCTGGTCGCGGGGGAGAAGGTGTGGGAGACGGCGCGGCGGGCGCAGCCCGGGTACACCGCCGCGAACGTCTGCTGGTGGTACGCGATGGGCATGACGACGGACGTCACCGTCACCCCGCGGCCGGTCTACCACGCGGACGGGCGCAAGTCCCCGGACGCCTACGTGCGTCCCCCGGCGCTGCACGACGAGCTGGTGGACCTGCTGGGCGACTTCCCGCTGTTCCAGTACTGGGGCCCCACGGCGTCGATCGCCTCGACGGAGTGGATCGTCGCCGCGACACGGCACCTCATGGCCACCCGCCCGGCGGACCTCACGATGGCCTACGTCCCGCACCTCGACTACGACCTCCAGCGGTACGGCCCGCTCGACCCGCGCGCCGACGCCGCGGCGGCCGAGCTCGACCGGGCGCTCACCCCGCTGCTGGACGACGCCGAGGCCCGCGGCGCGACGGTGCTCGCGGTGTCGGAGTACGGCATCGAGCCCGTGTCCCGGCCCGTGCCCCTCAACCGGCTGCTCCGCGAGGAGGGCCTGCTGCACGTGTACACCCAGGCCAACGGCGAGCAGCTCGACCCCTGGACGTCGCGGGCGTTCGCCGTCGCCGACCACCAGGTCGCGCACGTCTACGTCGCCGACCCCGCCGACGTCCCGCGCGTCGCCGCCCTGCTCCGGGGCGTGCCGGGCGTCGACGAGGTGCTCGACCGCGCAGCGCAGGCCCGGTACGGCCTCGACCACGAGCGCTCGGGCGAGCTCGTCGTGGTCGCCGAGCCCGGCGCCTGGTTCACGTACCCCTTCTGGCTCGACGACGACCGGGCGCCCGACTACGCCCGGGGCGTCGACATCCACCGCAAGCCCGGCTACGACCCGGCCGAGCTGTTCTTCGCCGACCGGGCCGCGAAGGCGCGCGCGGGGCTCAACCTGGTCAAGAAGAAGCTCGGGCTCCGCTACGCCATGTCGACGACCCCGCTCGACCCGTCCCGGGTGGCGGGCAGCCACGGCCGCCTGCCGACCTCCGCGGCCGACGCGCCGGTCGTGCTGTGCTCCGACCCGGACGTGCCCCCGGCCGTCGCGGCGGCGCTGGCGGCCGGCGACGCGGTCCCCGCGGCGGCGATCCGGTCGGCCGTCCTCGAGCTCCAGGGCCTCGGCGCCGTGGTGCCCGCGGGCCGGTGACGGGGGTCGCCCGCGCCGGGGCCGCCGGGGCCGCCGGGGCCGGCGGGTGGGCCGCCGGGGCCGGTGGCCCACCCGGTCGTCGCGCCGCCACCGGATCGGGCGGGGGGTGACGGGACGACCGGCGGGGGACCAGGACGGGCACCGGCCCCGGGACCGCCCTAGGCTCGCGCCGTGCCCCGACGCCACGTCCGCCTCCGCCCCGCGCCGACCGCCGCCGCCGACGAGGCCCGGCGGGTCGACGCCGACGTCCGCGCCGGCCTGGACGCCCTGCGCGGCGAGCTGGGCGTCCCGGCCGCCTTCCCGCCCGAGGTGCTCGCCGAGGTCGACGCCGTGCTCGCCGACGGCCCCGCACCCGCGCCGGCCGGCGCGGCCGAGCGTGCCGACGCGACCGACGTCCCGTTCGTCACCGTCGACCCCGAGGGCTCCCGGGACCTGGACCAGGCGGTGCACCTCGAGCGCCGCGGCGCGGGCTACCGGGTGCGGTACGCCATCGCCGACGTCGCCGCGTGGGTCCGCCCGGGCGGCGCCGTCGACGGCGAGGCCCGCCGCCGCGTCGTGACCCTCTACGCCCCGGACGGTCGCACGCCGCTGCACCCGCCGACCCTGTCCGAGGGCGCCGCCAGCCTGCTCCCGGGCCAGGACGCGCCCGCCCTGCTGTGGGAGATCGACCTGGACGCCGAGGGCGCGCCGACCGCCGTCCGGGTGCGCCGCGCGACCGTGCGCAGCCGCGCCCAGCTCACCTACGAGGGCGCCCAGCGGGCGCTCGACGACGGCACCGCCGACGAGACCCTGGTCCTGCTGCGCGCGGTCGGACGGCTGCGCCAGGCCGCCGAGGTCGCGCGCGGCGGGCTGACGCTCCCCACGCCCGAGCAGGTGGTCGAGGTCGACGCCCGAGGCCGGTGGACCCTGGGCAGCCGGGCCACCCTCCCGGTCGAGGAGTGGAACGCCCAGGTGTCGCTGCTGACCGGCATGTGCGCGGCCCGGCTGATGCTCGACGCGGGGATCGGCGTCCTGCGCACCCTGCCGCCCGCCGACCCGCGCGACGTCGCGCGGCTGCGGTCCTCCGCCCGGGCACTGGGAGTGCCGTGGGCCGCCGGCGCCGACCCCGCCACCGTCGTCCGCGCGCTCGACGCCGGCGTCCCCGCGCACGCCGCCCTGCTCACCGAGGCGACCACGCTGCTCCGCGGCGCCGCGTACGTGGCGTTCGACGGCGCTCCGCCGGAGCAGCCGCTGCACGCCGCCATCGCTGCCCCGTACGCGCACGCGACGGCGCCGCTGCGGCGGCTGGTCGACCGGTTCGTCGGTGAGGTCTGCGTGGCGGCGTCGGCCGGCGCGGACGTCCCGGACTGGGCGCGCGCGGCGCTGCCCGAGCTCCCCGGGCTGATGGCGGCGGGGGACCGGCGCGCGTCCGCGTACGAGCGCGGCTGCGTCGACCTCGTCGAGGCCGCGCTGCTGTCCGACCGGGTCGGCGAGGAGTTCGACGGCGTGGTGGTGGACGTGCGGGACGACGGGGACAGCGGGGTCGTCCAGCTCCGCGACCCGGCGGTCCGCGGGCGGGTGGCGGGGGCGGCGCTGCCGCTGGGCACCGACGTGCGGGTCCGGCTCGACGAGGTCTCGGTCGCCGAGCGCGCCGTGCGGTTCGTGCTGGACGGGACCGAGCGCGGCTGACCGGCCCGGTCCTGCGCGCGGCTTCCCGGCCCGACGCTGTGCGCGGCGCGCCGGCCCTCCGCGCGGTTCGCTGGCCCTGCGCGCGGTTCGCTGGCCCTGCGCGCGGTTCGCCGGCCCTCCGTCGCCGGTCTGCCCCCTGCCGTCCGCGGAGGTGCCGGTCCGTGCCGCCCCGGCTACCGTCGGCACCGTGCCCCGCCCGAGGTCCGCGGCCGTCGCCGCGTCGAGCAGGTGGACCGACCCCGACGGGGTCCGGGTCCCCGCGGGGGACGTGCACGCCTGGGAGCCGGGCCGCAACGAGACGGTCTGCGGCCTGTCCCTGCACCGCTCCGCCCTCGAACGGTTCCCGCACGTGCGGTGGGCCGACGTCCAGCCCGCCTCCGGGCGGCACGCCGACCAAGTCGGCCGCCTGTGCCCGAGGTGCGCGGCCGGGACGGGGCAGCGGCGGGACGAGAAGCGCTGGCGGCGGGTGGACCCGCGCCCGTAGGTGTCTCGGAGACCACGTGGACGACCACCAGCACGCCGATGACGATCGCGGCAGGGGCCCGCGGGTCCTGAGTGGCTTCGCCGCTCGGTGAGCGGTCACCGAGTCCTCCCCAGGACCGATCGCGTGCTGCGTCCCCAGGACGGGCGTGAGGCCCGGGGGTGTGTGGGTGGTGGCCGGTAGCGTTCTTGCATGGCTGACCTGCAGGAACACCCCGATGGCGACACGCTCGCCGACCTGGTGCTGCCGGTCTACGGGGACGACGGGGTCTGCCTGACCGACTACGGGCCGGACCCCGTGGTGGCGTTCGGCGGTGCGCCGCGCACGAGTGAGCAGCGCCAGATCGAGGCGATCGCCGCCTGCCCTGCGGGGCCGGTGCTCGATGCCTGGTTGCGGGGCCTGGACCTGACGGTGCTGACCCCGGCGATCCTGGTCGAGGTCGTCGCGGCGCGCGCTCGGATGGAGGCCCACCAGCACGCCGCCATGCTGGACGCCGTCGCCGAGCTCGCCACCCGCCCCGAGATGGCCCCGGACTGGTCACCGCTCGCCGGTGCGCCGCCCACGCACCCGAGCGTCGCGGCGGACGAGCTGGCCATGCGGCTGGGTTGGGCGCGGGTCTCGGCGAACAAGGCCGTGAACCGGGCGCTGCTGCTGAACGGGATGCTGACGGCCACCGGCCAGGCCCTGGACACCGGGCACATCGACGCCGCCAAGGCCGACGTGATCGCGACCGGGCTGACCGACCTGCCCTACCAGGCCGCCCACGCGGTCGAGACCGCGGTCCTGCCCGACGCCGCGCAGTGCTCCCGCACACAGCTGGAGCAGCGTGTCGCCCGCGAGGTCCGCCTCGCCGACCCCGACGGGGAGGCCGGGCGGCACACCCTGGCCCGACGAGGTCGGCGCGTCACGCACCCACGGCGTCGCCCGCACGGCATGGCCTCGATGTGGGTGGTGCTGGCAGCCGAGGACGCCACCCGCATCGACGGCGTCCTGGACCACACCGCCCGCGCCGCCAAGGCCCTGGGCGACCCGCGGACCCTGGACCAGCTGCGCGCCGACAGCCTGCGCGACCTCGTGGTCGGCGACGTGCCGTCCTCGGACGGTCCGGCGTTCGAGGTGCACCTCGACCCACCCGCCCCCGTGCTGCCCACACCGCGCCGAGGGTCGGACTGGCTCGTGACCACCACCCGACGTCAGCCGGTGCGCCCACGCCCCGTCGAACCGACCCCGACCGCCACCGTCATCCCGATCAGCGATCCCGCGCCCGACACCGCGGTGACCGAGCCCGCGCCCAGCAACGTGGCGGTCGAGCGCGCGTCCGGCAACGTGGCGGTCGAGCGCGCGTCCGGCAACGTGGCGGTCGAGCCCGCGCCCAGCACCGCGGTGACCGAGCCCGCGCCCAGCAACGCGCCGACCGGCTCCTCGGCGTCCGCGACGGCGTCCGGTGCCGGGCCGACCTTGCCCGCACCGACGGGACCCACACCGACCGACCCGACGCCCAGCGAGCTCGGGTCGGGCACCAGCGTGATCGAGCCCGCCGCGATGCCCGGGCTGACGGAGGGTGCGCCCGGCACCGCGCCGACGGCCACCGTGCGTCGCGGCTGCGGGCGCTGCTCCGGCCGCCCCGGCGCCGAGGTCCGCGTCACCATCGCCGCCTCGACACTGCTCGGGCTCGACGACGAACCTGCCGACCTCGACGGGTACGGCCCGATCGACGCCGTCCGCGCCCGCGCCCTGGCCGACGGCGCCATCTGGCGGCGCATCGTCACCGACCCGGTCACTGACCAGGTCCTGGACGTGGGGCGCGAGCGGTACCGACCACCGGCTGGGCTCGCGGAGCTCGTCCGCACCCGCGACGGGACGTGCGTCGCACCGGGGTGCACCGTCCCGGCACGGCGCGCCGATCTGGACCACACCACCGAGTACCAGCGACAACCCGGCGACCCACCCGATCAACCCCTCGGCCGCACCGACGCCGACAACCTCGGACCGATGTGCCACCGCCACCACCGGCTCAAGACCGACGGCGGCTTCCGGCTGCGGCAGATCCAGCCCGGGCTCTTCGAGTGGATCACCCCCGCCGGCCACCGGTACCTGGTCCGTCCCGGCACCGGCCGCACCCACGACGCCACCGCCGACCCCCACGACGCGTCGCCACCGTTCTGACCGGCGCAGCCGCGGCCAGGCGAGCTCCCCGGGCACGCACCCACCTCGGTGCGGGAGGAGGCGCACCTACCGCGCGGGAGGAGGCGCACCCACCGTGCGGGAGGAGGCGCACCCACCGTGCGGGAGGAGGCGGAGACGTCGGTACGGTGACGGGCGTGCCCCTCGACCTGCGCCCGTACGAGCCGTCCGACGCCGAGGCCCTCACGGACCTGCTGCACCGGTCCTACGCCGGGCTCGTCGAGCGCGGGCTGAACTTCACCGCCGCGACCCAGGACGTCGAGCTGACGCGGTGGCGCGCCGCGGCCGGCCCGACGTGGGTGCTCACCGACGGCAGCGCCCCGGTCGCGACCCTGACGCTCTCGCTGCCGCCCGCGACGTTCCTCCAGGGCCTCACGTCCGAGGCCGCGGCGCCGGGACGCGCGTGGCTGAACCAGATGGCCGTCGACCCGGCGCACCGAGGCCGGGGCCACGCCCGACGGCTGCGCGACGCAGCCCTGGCTCACGCCGCCGCGCACGGGGTGACCGCCATCGGCGTCGACACCGCCGAGCCCGCCGACGACCTGCTCGCGCTCTACCGCGGATGGGGCTTCGCGGAGCGCGACGTCATCCGCTGGCCCGGGAAGACGTACGACAGCGTGGTGCTGGTCCGCGAGGTCGCGGCCGGGTGAACGGTCGGTCTGGTCGAGCCCGCCGCGGTCGACCCCGCCGCACCTGACTCCGCAGCCCGCTGACCGCGGGGGCTCCTCAGAGCCCGGCCGCCCCGGGGCCGGTGGTGCCAGTGCCAGTGCTGGTGCCGGTGTCATTGCCGGCGCCGGGTGAGGCCGCCGACGCTGACGCCCCCGCATCCGAGCGCATCGCCCGCGCGCGCCGCTCCGCCGCCTCCTCCGCGTCGATCCGGCGCGCGTCGAGCATCCCGTCCCGCACCCCGCGGCGCACCACGAGGTACAGCAGAAACGCGACCACCAGCAGCGGGATCCCCCAGAAGGCGATCGCGGTCACCGCCACGGAGAGGGATCCGAACACGGGCCCACGCTAGCGACGGCGATGCCGTCGGCGCAGGCGTTCCCGGTGCCGACGGCAGGTCACCCCGCGACCGGTTCGGTCAGCGGCCCGGCCCCCGGCGTCGGGTCGCCCCGCGTCGGGCCCGGTCAGCCGCCCGGCCCCCGGCGTCGGGTCGCCCCGCGTCGGGCCCGGTCAGCTGCCCGTCACCCCGCGTCGGGCCCCGCCAGCGGCCAGCCGCCTCGCGCCAGGTGCGCCGACACCCGGGCCACGTCCGCCTCGGACGCGGTGTCGAGGGTGGCGGCCCCGACCATGCGCTCGACGTCGGCGGTGGAGATCTCGGCGCCCCTGCTGGCAAGCACCGCGAGGTCGCCGGCGATCTGGTGCACCTCCGCCTCGGTGAGCGACCGCCGCAGCAGCCCGAGGAGCACGACGTAGTCCTGCTGCGGCACGCCCGCCGGGTAGCCGGCGCGCAGCCACCGCACGACCCGCGCGGGCCAGGCGCCCGTCCCCGTCTCGGTCATCCCCGCCTCCTCAGGACTTCTCGACGAACAGGGGTCCGCCGCCCAGGCCGACCTCGTACCCGAGCCCGGACGCCACGACGACGGTGATCCCGAGCACGACGCCCGCGGCGGCGAGCGCGAAGCACAGCACCCCGAGCAGCCGCGCGAGCGGGCGCGGGCGCGGGGCCGCCCCCGCGGGGTGCTCCTCGGCGTCGCCGCCCGCGCCCCGGGCCATCGCCCGCAGGCCGAGCCCGAACAGCACCGGCAGGCCGGCGCCCAGCACCAACGACACCAGCAGCACCTGACCCAGCATCCCCGTCTCGGTCGCCAGCATCAGCGCACCCCTCCCGCCGTGGCGGACCGGCGCTCGCGCGCCGGCTCCTGCCACTCGTCGTTGACGTTGCCCGCGTGCACGGCGTCACGCCGCGACCGCACGTACATCACGCCGCTGAGCGCGACCAGCACCAGCACGACCGCGACGGCACCGAGCACGCCGCCGCCGAGCAGGTGCGCCAGGAACCACGTCGCCGCCCCGACCAGGCCGGCGGCGGGCATCGTGATGAGCCACGCCACGCCCATGCGGCCCGCGACGCGCCACCGCACCGTCGCCCCCGGCCGCCCGACGCCGGCACCGAGCACGGAGCCGGTCGTCACCTGTGTCGTCGACAGCGGCAGGCCCAGGTGGCTGGAGACGAGGATGGTGGCGGCCGAGGCGGTCTCGGCCGCCATGCCCTGCGGGGGTGCGATGTCGATGAGGCCCTTGCCGAGCGTCCGGATGATGCGCCAGCCGCCCAGGTAGGTGCCCAGCGCGATGGCCAGCGCGCAGCAGACCTTCACCCAGAGCGGGATGGCGGTGGTGCTGGTCCAGTGCCCCGAGGCGATGAGGGCGAGCGTGATGACCCCCATCGTCTTCTGGGCGTCGTTGGTGCCGTGCGCGAGGGAGACCAGCGAGGCGGAGCCGATCTGGCCCCAGCGGAACCCGCGCTCGGTGTACCGGGCGGCGACGCCGACGGTGATCCGGTAGACGCACCAGGTGCCGGTCGCGGCGACCACGCC
This sequence comes from Cellulomonas sp. ACRRI, assembly GCF_022346185.1. Lineage (GTDB taxonomy): Bacteria > Actinomycetota > Actinomycetes > Actinomycetales > Cellulomonadaceae > Cellulomonas. Next base: position 10,403 of record NZ_JAKRMS010000129.1, read on the forward strand.
GGCCACGACGGGCGAGGCGACGGCCGGGACCACGACCTTGCCGAGGATGCCGTCGGGCTCGCCGCCGTCCCCGGCCCAGTGCACCGCGCCCCAGCCGAGCCCGGCGACGGTGGCGCCGATCAGCCCGCCGAACAGCGCGTGCGACGAGCTCGACGGCAGGCCGAGCAGCCAGGTCAGCAGGTTCCACACGATCGCGCCGACCAGCCCGGTGAGGACGATGAGCAGCAGTGCCTCGCCGCCGTCCTGCACGAGGTCGGGGCTGGGCGCGCCGTCGGTCTCCTGGATCCGGACGACCGCGTTCGTGACGGTGAGCGCCACCTCGACGGAGAGGAAGGCGCCCACCAGGTTGAGCACCGCTGACAGGGTGACGGCCGCCTTGGGGGGCAGCGCGTGCGTGGCGATGGACGTGGCCATCGCGTTCGCCGTGTCGTGGAACCCGTTCGTGAAGTCGAACGCGAGCGCGACGACGACCACCAGCACGAGGATGACGGTTGCAGCGTCCACGGCGCCCACCGTCCTCGCGGTGGCGGTGCTGCGCACCACGGGCACCGTCGCGTGGGCGAGTCGTCACCCGCCGTTCACCAGGGCAGCGGCCGCCCGGCGGCCCCCCGGGCCCCGCGCCCGGACTCCGCGACCCGGCAGTCAGCCGGCGATCACGTCAGCCCGTGAGCAGTTCAGCCCGTGAGCACGTCAGCCCGTGAGCAGCGGGGTGAGCGCCACGACGACGCCGTCGGCGGGCCGGGTCGCGCCCGCGGCGGTGCCCCGGTCCGCTGCCACCGCGTCCTGCAGGTCGTCCAGCGCCCGGGCGAGCCCGGCGGCCGCGTCGTCGGCGGCCTCCGCGTCGTCCGCGCCCGCCTCGTCCGGGCCCAGCGCGCGCACGAGCGCGGCCCCCGCCTCGATCGCCCGGGCGGTCCCCTCCCGCACCGCGTCGGCCCGCTCCTGGTCCCCGCCGCGCGTCTCGATCGGCACCCGGACCGCACGCTCCTCCGGGGGTGTCGCGCCCGCCTCCGCGACCGTGCGGGACGTCGCGACGGCCCGCCGCACGTCCAGCGCCACCACGGCGGCGGCGTCCACGGCTTCCGCGTGCCGGTCCTGGCGCTGCCGCCACGACCGGTAGTGCCGCGCGGTCCAGTTGCCGCGGGCCGCCTCGCGCGCGTCCGCCACCGCCGCGTCCGCCGCCGCGCGGGCGGCGCGCAGCCGGTCGTCCCGGGGCACGGGCACGTCGTCGTCGCGCACGGCCGCCGCCAGGTCGTCCAGGTGCTCGGCGGTGGCGGCGCGGAGGCGGTCGAGCGAGCGCTCCGCCGGGGTGAGCGGCAGCGGCGGCACGACCAGGTTCACCCCGACCCCGACCAGCGCCCCGACCAGCGTCAGGCCCACGTAGGCGGAGATGTAGCCGACGGGGTCCGTGTCGCCGATGATCAGCACGAACAGCGCGGCCGTCGGCACCCACGACCCCATCTCGCCGAGCAACCGCCACCCGCTGAGCAGCACGCCCACGAGCACGACGACGGCCAGACCGGCGAGCGCGGGGAGGTCGAGGGCGTCCGTCAGCCGCGCGACGACCGCGCCCAGCGCGATCGCCACCACCGCCTGCACCGACCGCCGGGTGGTGCCGCGGACCGTGACCGACGTGGCGATCACCGCACCGAGCGGTGCGTAGTAGGGGTAGTCGCTCCACGGCCCGGGCACGAGGCCGACGAGGAGCCACGCGAGCACGGCCGCGCCGGTCGTGCGGGCCGCGCGGGTGAGCCACGGCCGGACGGCGAGGAACCGGGAGACCGCCCCGACCCCGGCGCGGGCGCGGGGGAGGCGGGCAGGCCGCGGCGGTGGCGGGTGCTGCGG
>NZ_JAKRMS010000012.1 GCF_022346185.1 Cellulomonas sp. ACRRI
GGGGTGCGCGGGTGGTGCCGACGCGCCCGGCGGACGGGCCCGGGGTGTCGGTGGCGTGTGATGGTATCGGGGCCGTGACCCCGACCCCCGCCGGACCGCCCCCCGCGGCCGGGCTGCGCCTCGTGCGCCCCGCGCTCGCGGACGTGCCGGCGCCCGTCCGCCTCGGCGCGGACCAGCGGGCCGTCGTCGACCGGGTGGTGGCGGGCGCCGACCCCGCGCTGCTGGTCCTGGGCGCCGCCGGGACGGGCAAGACCCTGCTCGCGGTCGAGGCGGTGGCGGCGGCGCTGGGGGCGGACGACGACGGGCTGTTCCCCTCGCCGGACCTGCCGTCGCCGGACGAGGTGCTGGTGCTCGCCGCGGGTCGCCGGGCGGCGGCCGAGCTGCGCGACCGCATCGGCGCCCGGGTGCGGCGGACCACCGGCCAGGCGATGGTGCGCACGGCGGCGTCGGCCGCCTTCGCGGTGCTGCGGGCCCGTTCGGCGCTGCTGGGCGACCCGGCCCCGACGCTGATCTCCGGCCCCGAGCAGGACCTCGCGCTGGCCGAGCTCCTCGCGGGCCACGCCGCGGGGGAGGGGGTGCCGCTGCGCTGGCCCGACGGCGTGCCGGAGGAGTCGCTGACCCTGCGCGCCTTCCGCGGGGAGCTGCGCGACCTCCTCATGCGCGCGGCCGAGCGCGGGGTCGAGCCGGAGGACCTGGCGCTGCTCGGCGAGCGGCACGGCCGGCCCGAGTGGGTCGCCGCCGCGGCGCTGTACCGGGAGTACGTCGACGTGACGACGCTGCGCGCGGGCACGCCCGACGCCGGTGCGCGGTACGACCCCGCCGTCGTCGTCGAGGAGGCGGCCGAGGTGCTGCGCACCTGGGAGGCCGAGCTGCCCGGGCCGCGTCCGCGGTGGCGCCTGGTGGTGGTCGACGACTACCAGGAGGCGACCGAGGCGACCGCGCGGCTGCTGCGGGTGCTCCAGGACGACGGGGCGCGGCTGCTGCTGCTCGCCGACCCGGACGCGGCGGTGCAGACGTTCCGCGGCGCGACGCCGGCGCTCGTCGGCCGGGCGGACGTGGCCGGGACCGGGCCGGGGGAGCTCGGGGCGACGCGGCTCGTGCTCGACGGCGTCCGGCGGCACGGGCCCGGGCTGCGCGGGGTGGCCGCGCGGGTCGCCGAGCGGGTCGCGGTCGTGGGCGGTGCGGCGCACCGGCGCGCGCTCCCCGTCCCGGGGGCGGGGTCGGTGGCCGCGGCGGCCGGGGTGCCCACGCAGGGCGGCGGGGCCGCCGTCGCGCGGGACGTCGTGCGCGCGGCCGTGCTGCCCAGCCCCGCGCAGGAGGCCGCCTGGGTGGCGCACGCCCTGCGCCGCGCGCACCTCGAGGACGGCACGCCGTGGGCCGAGATGGCCGTGATCGCGCGCACCGGCGGCCAGGTGACCGCGCTGCGCCGCGCGCTCGGCTCCGCGCAGGTTCCGGTCGCGGTGGTCGGCAGCGACGTGCCGCTGCGCGACGAGCCCGCGGTGCGCCCGCTGCTCGACGCGCTGCGGGTGGCGCTGGGCCCCGACGCGGGCGGTGCGGCCCTGGACGCCGACCTCGCCGCGCGGCTGTGCTGCTCGCCGCTCGGGGGGCTGGACGCCGTGGGCCTGCGCCGGCTGCGGCGGAGCCTGCGGGCGGAGGAGGTCGCCCTGGGAGGCGGCCGGGCGAGCGACGAGCTGCTGGTCGAGGTGCTGGGGTCGCCGGCGCTCGCCGCGGGCCTGCAGCCGGTCGTGCGGCGGCCGGTGGCCCGGATCGCCACCGTCCTCGCGGAGGGCCGGGCCGCCGCCGCGGTGCCGGGCGCCGACGCGCAGGGCGTGCTGTGGGCGATCTGGGACGCGTCGGGGCTGGCGGAGCCGTGGCGGCGGTCGGCGCTCGCCGGCGGCCCGGGCGGGGCGCGCGCCGACCGGGACCTGGACGCCGTGCTCGCGCTGTTCCGGGCGGCGGAGACGTTCGTCGACCGGATGCCGCAGGCCCGCGCCGCCGCGTTCCTGGAGTGGGTCGAGGCGCAGGAGCTGCCGTCCGACACGATCGCCGCGCGCGCCCGCCGGGACGCGGTGTCGGTGCTGACGCCCGCGGGGGCGGCGGGGCGCGAGTGGGACGTCGTCGCGGTCGCGGGCGTGCAGGAGGGTGTGTGGCCCGACCTGCGGCTGCGCGACTCGCTGCTCGGCTCGCAGGCGCTGGTCGACGTGCTGGCGGGCCGGGACGCCGGCCGCGCCGACGCGCACGCCGCGGCGGGGGCCGGCACCGCCGCGCGCGCCGCCGTGCTGGCCGACGAGCTCCGGTCGTTCCACGTGGCCGTGTCCCGCGCGCGCCGGGTGCTGCTGGTGACGGCCGTGTCCGACGAGGACGACCAGCCGTCGCCGTTCCTCGACCTGGTCGAGCCGAACGACGAGGACGACGACCCCCGCCGCACCGTCGCCCCGGCGCCGCTGGACCTGCGGGGGCTCGTGGCGCAGCTCCGCGGGCGGCTGGAGCAGTCGGCGCGCGCGGGCGCCCCGGACGCCGAGGCCGCGGCGGTGCTCGCGCGCCTGGCCGACGAGGGCGTGCCCGGCGCCGACCCCGCCGAGTGGCACGGTCTGGCCGATCCCTCGAGCGCCGACCCGCTGTGGGCGGAGGGGGAGCAGGTGCCGGTGTCGCCGTCGCGCATCGAGACGGCCGGGACGTGCACCCTGCGGTGGGCGCTCGAGGCCGCCGGCGGCACCGCGCCGAGCAGCGCCCGGCAGTCGCTCGGCACGCTCGTGCACGCGCTCGCGCAGACCCACCCGCGGGGCGGCCGGGAGGCGCTCCTCGCGGAGCTCGACCGGCGGTGGCCGGAGCTCGGGCTGGGGAACGGCTGGCCGGCGACGCTGGAGCGCCGCCGCGCGGAGGCGATGGTGGAGCGGCTCGCGGACTACCTGGAGCGGGCGGGCGAGCCGCTGGCGATCGAGGCGCGGTTCGAGCTCGAGCTGGACCGGGCCGTGGTGCGCGGGACTCTGGACCGGGTCGAGCGGGCGGAGCCCGGCGACGGGCCCGCGGAGGCGGCCGGGTCCGGCGAGGCGGCCGGGTCCGGCGAGGCCTCGCCGCTGCCGGTCCGGGTCGTCGACCTCAAGACCGGCCGCACCGCCCCGTCGGCGCAGGAGGCGACGACCAACCCGCAGCTCGGCGCGTACCAGCTCGCGGTCGACGCGGGCGCCGTCGAGGGGCTGCCCCCGGGTGCGACCAGCGCCGGGGCGCAGCTCGTGTTCGTCTCCGACGTGAACAAGAACAAGGCGGCGCTGCGCGAGCAGCCCGCGCTCGGACCGGACGCCCCGGACGCCCCGTCCTGGGCCCGGACGCACATCGAGGAGGTGGCGGAGCGGATGGCCGCCTCGTCGTTCGCCGCGACCGCCAACCCGCTGTGCGACCGGTGCCCGGTGCGCCGGTCCTGCCCGCTGCGCGACGAGGGCGGGCAGGTGGTCGCGTGAGCGTGCTCGCCGCCACCCTGTCGGCGCAGGACATCGCCCGGCTGCTGCGCCGCGACCCGCCGACCGACGAGCAGGTCGCCGTGATCGAGTCCCCGCTGAGCCCCGCCCTGGTGGTGGCGGGCGCCGGCTCCGGCAAGACCGAGACCATGTCCGCCCGCGTGGTGTGGCTGCTCGCGAACGGCCTGGTCGCGCCGGAGGAGGTCCTCGGCCTCACGTTCACCCGCAAGGCGGCGGGCGAGCTCGCCGAGCGCGTGCGCCGCCGGCTGCGGCACCTGGCGCGCGCCGCGGCGGCCGAGGGCGTGCACCTGCCCGGCCTGTCCGCCGCGGAGGACGCGGCCGACGGTGGCGCCGCGCTGCTGACCGTCGCCCGGCCGACCATCTCGACCTACAACGCCTACGCGGCGTCGCTGGTCGGCGACCACGGCCTGCGGATCGGCGTCGAGCCGTCCGCCCGGCTGCTGGGCGAGGCCGCGCAGTGGCAGCTGGCCAGCGCGGTCGTGGAGTCGTGGACCGCCGACCTCGACTCCTCCGCCGCCGTGTCCACCGTCGTCGAGGCCGTGCTGACCCTGTCCGGGGCGCTGGACGAGCACCTCATCGGCCCCGACGAGGCGCGCCGCGGCATCGAGGGCATCGTCGAGGCCATCGAGGCGACCCCGCCCGGCACGCCCCCGCGGCAGCCGTACGCCAAGGTGCGCGAGCTCGTCGGGTCGCTGCGCGAGCGGCAGCGGATGCTGGACCTCGTCGCGGCGTACCGGGAGCGCAAGCGGGCCGCGGACGCGCTCGACTTCGGCGACCAGGTCGCCATCGCCGCGCGCCTGGCGCGGGACGTGCCCGAGGTCGGCGCGGGGGAGCGGGCCCGGTTCCGGGTCGTGCTGCTCGACGAGTACCAGGACACGTCGTACGCGCAGCTCGTGCTCCTGTCCCAGCTGTTCGGCGGCGGCCACCCCGTCACCGCGGTCGGCGACCCGCACCAGTCGATCTACGGCTGGCGCGGCGCGAGCGCGGGCGGCCTCGAGCGGTTCCCGACCGACTTCCCCGACGTGGCCGCGGACGGCGACCGGCGGCCCGCGGCGGTGTACGCGCTGTCGACGTCCTGGCGGAACGACGTCGCGGTGCTGGACGCGGCGAACCACGTCGCCGCGCCGCTGCGCCGGCCGGAGAAGGCGCGCGTCGCCCTGCCGACGCTCGGCGCGCGGCCCGGCGCCGGCGCCGGCGAGGTGATCGCCCACCTCGCGCCCACGCTGGAGGAGGAGGCGCAGGCGGTCGCCGAGTTCGTCGCGGCCCGCTGGCGCCCCGAGGGCGGCCCCGGCGTCGAGGGCGGTGCCCCCGCGCCCGGCGGGGGGCGCGTCACCGCGGCGGTGCTGTGCCGCAAGCGCGCGCAGTTCCCGGTGCTGCACCGCGCGCTGCGGGCGGCCGGCCTGCCGGTGGAGGTCGTCGGGCTCGGCGGGCTGCTCGCCACCCCCGAGGTGGTCGACGTGGTGGCGCTCCTGCAGGCGGCGCACGACCCGTCGCGGGGCGACGCGCTCATGCGGCTGCTCACCGGCGCGCGGACCATGCTCGGCGCGGCGGACCTGCACGCGCTCGCGGACTGGTCGGCGCACCTGGCGCGGGGCCTCGACGCGCGGGCGGCCGCGGCCGTCGCGCGGGAGCGGGCGGCGTCGGCGGCGGACGCCGGGCCCGCCGACGCCGGGCCCGCGGGCGCCGCGTCGGCAGGCGGCCGGCTCGCCGGCGACCGGCCCGCGGGTGGCCCGCTCGCCGGCGACGGGGTCGCGATCGACGGCGTCCCCTCGGCCGGCGTCCCCGGCGACGGCACCGCCGAGCCCGCCCCGGTCGTGGCCGACGTCGTGGACGAGCGCAGCATCGTCGACGCGGTCGACTCCCCGCCCCCGCCCGGCTGGACCAGCCCCGCCGGCCGCGGCCTGACCCCGACCGGCCTCGCGCGGGTGACGGCGGTCGGCGAGGTGCTCCGGGCCGTCCGCCAGCACACCTACCTGTCGCTGCCGGAGCTCGTCGCGCACGCCGAGCGGCTGTGGGGCCTGGACATCGAGGTCGCCGCCCGGGCGGGCGTCGCACCGGGCCGCGCCCGCGCGCACCTCGACGCGTTCCGCGAGGTCGCCGTGCGGTACGCCGACGCGACCGACGACCCGACGCTCGGCGGGTTCCTCGCCTGGCTGGAGTCGGCCGACGCGCACGAGCACGGCCTCGACATGCCGGTCGCCGAGCCGGACCCCGACGCCGTCCAGCTCATCACCGTGCACGCCGCCAAGGGCCTGGAGTGGGACGCGGTCGCCGTGGCCGGCCTGGTCGACGGCGGCCTGCCCGCGACCCGGACCCAGGGCCCGAACGGCCCGTCCGACTCCGCCTGGCTCACCGGCCTCGGCGAGCTGCCCTACCCGCTGCGCGGCGACCGGCACGACCTGCCCGAGCTGGCGTACGCGGGGGCGGCGGACCCGAAGGACCTGGAGGAGCGGCGCAAGCAGTTCCTCCTGGACGCGGGCGACCACCAGGTCGCCGAGGAGCGCCGGCTCGCCTACGTGGCGTTCACCCGCGCGCGGGCCTCGCTGCTGCTCACCGGCGCCTGGTGGGGCGACGGCTCCCGGGTGCGGCCGCCGTCGCTGTTCCTCACCGAGGTGGTGGACGCGGGGCTGGCGCGGGTCGCCGGCTGGGCGGACCTGCCCGACGAGGGCACCGAGAACCCGCGGACGCAGGAGACGGCGGGCGCGGTGTGGCCGGCCGACCCGTTCGGCGGCGAGGCCGAGGGCGGCCCGGTGCGCCGGTCCGCGGTCGAGTCGGCCGCGGCGGCGGTGCGCGCGGCGCGGGACGAGCGCGCGGCGGGCGGCGCGGCGGCGCGGACCTCCGGCTGGGACCGGACGGTCGACCTGCTGCTCGCCGAGCGCGCGCTGGAGTCGCGGCCACGACCCGAGGTCGAGCTGCCCGCGCACCTGTCCGCGTCCGCCGTCGTCCGGCTGGCCGCCGACAGCGGGGAGTTCGCCCGGGCGCTGCGCCGGCCGGTGCCGAACCGCCCGTCGCCGCAGGCCCGGCGCGGCACCCAGTTCCACGCCTGGGTCGAGGGGTTCTTCGGCTCGCCGGCGCTGGTGGACCTCGACGACCTGCCCGGCGCCGACGACGACTCGGTCCCGGTCGACGCCGACGAGGCCGCGCTGCGCGCCGCGTTCCTCGCGACCCCGTGGGCCGCGCTGGAGCCGATCGCGGTCGAGGTCGACGTCGAGACCACCGTCGCCGGCTACGTGCTGCGCTCCCGGATCGACGCGGTGTTCCGCGACCCGGACCGCCCGGGGGACCGGGACGCGGTCGTCGTGGTCGACTGGAAGACCGGTGCCCCGCCGGCCGACCCCGCCGCCACGGCGGTCCGGGAGCTGCAGCTCGCCGTGTACCGGCTCGCGTGGTCCCGGTGGACGGGCACGCCGCTCGACCGGGTCAGCGCGGCGTTCTGCTACGTCGGCGCGGGCCGCACGGTCCGCCCGGAGCGGCTCCTGGGCGCGGACGAGATCGAGCGCCTGCTCCTGGCGGCCACGGAGGCCTGACCCGCGCCGCTCCCCGTCGCCCGTCGCGCGAGCTCGCCGGTCCCGCCCGAGCTCGCCGGTCCCGCCGGGGCCGGGCGCGCGCGACCGGCCAACTCGGCCGCCCGGTCCGCCGGGCCCGGGGGGTCAGAGCTCGGCGGCGCCCGGCTCCGCGACGTCGCGGGTCTGCTCGTCCAGCTCGTCGAGCATCTGCACCGCGTCCGCGACCACCTCGTCGTCGCCGGACCGCACGCCGTAGAGCAGCCAGCGCGCCAGCGCGAGCTCGCCGGCGAGCAGCGCCCGGTCGGCGAGGTGCGGGTCGGTGAGCTCGGTGCGGCGGAGCTGGTAGGCCTCCATGATCGAGTCGACCGCGTCCTGCGGGGCGGCGACCAGCAGCCACGCCAGGTCGTCGGCGGGGTCGGCGACCTTGGCCTCGCCCCAGGAGGTCACGCCGGTCACGGCGCCGTCCGCGACCAGCACGTGGTCCGCCGACAGGTCCCCGTGCACGACGACGGGTGCGAACTTCCACATCGCGACGTCCTCGAGGCGCTCCTCCCACCGCCGCAGCAGCGTGGCGGGCACCCGGCCGGTGCGCGCGGCCTCGTCGACCTCCGCGAGCCGGCGCGCGCGGTACGCGGCCGCGTCGTACGCGGGCAGCCCGGCGTCCTCGACGATCGCGACCGGCAGCTCGTGCAACGCGGCGATCGACCGGCCGAGCGAGGCGGCGATCCCCGGGCCGGGGGCGACCCGCTCGAGGTCGACCGGGCGACCCGGCAGCTCGCGGTGCACGACCACCCGGCCGCCCTCCTCGAGCGGAGCGGCGCCCGCGACGCGCGGCACGTCGAACGGCAGCTTCCCGGCGTCCACCTGGTCGCCCAGCGCGCCGAGCAGCACCAGCTCGGCCTCGAGGGCCGCGCCCGCGGCGGCGCTCCGGGGCGCGCGGACCACCCAGTGCCGCCGCTGCCCGTCGGTCACGAGGGCGACGTCGTCGTCCCCGGCGGCCGCGGCGGCGCGCACCTCGCGGGCGTCGAAGCCCGGGACGGCGACGGTCGCGAGAGCGGCGAGAGCAAGGGGAGAACGCACCGTCCCAGGGTAGGACCCCCGCGGCCCCGGGGCCGGTCCGCCGCCCGCCGGGCGTGTCACCGGGCCGCGACCCCGCCGCCGCCCGCTCCCCGCCGCCGGACGTGGCGCGCGTCGCACCGTCGCCGCTCGGGCGTCGCCTGCGACGGTCGCCCGCGACGCGTACGGTGGCGACGTGTTCGCCTCCGACCTCCCTCTGTCGCGGACGGTCACGGACCGGGCCGCGGACCTCCGCGGTGACGAGGACCTGCTGCCCGCGCTGCTCGACGACGCCACGACCCGGGTGCTGCTGGTGTCCGGCGGCCGGGTCGTGACCCGGCGCCGCGGCCGACGCCCGGCGCTGGCGCTGTACACGCCGCAGGAGGCGGCGCTGCGGGCGCCGAGCTCCTCGCTCGCCGAGCGGTGGGCGTTCCTCGGCTACGACGACGCCGACCGCCTGCCGGGCGTCGCCCCGGGGGAGAACCGCCCGGACGGCCCGGCCTACCTGGCGCACCACGTGCCGGAAGGGGCGCCGTCCGCGCTGCCCGCGGGCGACGAGTGGACCGCGCTGCGCGAGGTGGGCGGCGAGCTGTCGGCCCGGGACGCCGGCCTGGCGACGGCGGCGGTGGCGCTCTACGAGTGGCACGTCCGGTACCCCCGCTGCCCGCGCTGCGGCGCGGAGACCCAGCCGGTGTCCAGCGGCTGGGTGCGCCGGTGCCCGGTCGACGGGTCGGACCACTACCCGCGGACCGACCCCGCGGTGATCATGGCGGTCGTCGACGAGGCGGACCGGCTGCTGCTGGCGAACTCGTCCGCGTGGCCGACGCACCGGTTCTCGACGCTCGCGGGGTTCGTCGAGCCCGGGGAGTCGGTCGAGCACGCCATCCGGCGCGAGGCCCGCGAGGAGACGTCGGTCGTGGTGGGCGAGGTCGAGTACCGGGGGAGCCAGCCGTGGCCGTTCCCGGCCTCGCTCATGCTGGGCTTCCGGGCCCGCGCGCTGTCCACGGACATCGCCGTCGACGGCGACGAGCTGCGCGCGGCGCGCTGGTTCGACCGGGACACGCTGCGCGCGGAGGTCGAGCAGGGCTCGGTCGTGCTGCCGCCGGGGACGTCGATCGCCCGGGCGCTGATCGAGGACTGGTACGGCGGGCCGCTGCCGACCGACCCGCTGCGCGACGGCTGGAGCCGGGGCGCCGTGCCGCCCGCGGACCGGGCCGCGCCCTCGGACCAGGCTGCGTCGTCGGGCCGGAGCACCCCGGCGGACGGGGCGGACCGGCCGGACGACGAGCAGCCCGCCGCGCCGCTTCCGGCCACCCGGCGGCAGGGCCGGCGGGCCGCCCCCGCCCCCGTCGACGAGGGCCCGCTCGGCACGCGCTGAGCGGTGCCGGGCGGGCCCTCGGGTCCGGGTGCTGCGCGACCGCAGCGGGCGGGTCAGGCGCCGAGGCGCTCGCGGACCTGCACCAGCGACGGGTTGGTGGCGGCGGAGCCGTCCGGGAACAGCACCGTCGGGACGGTCTGGTTGCCGCCGTTCACCTGCTCGACGAACGCGGCGGCGTCCGGCGTCTGCTCGATGTCGACCTCGGTGTACGCGATGCCCGCGGAGTCGAGCTGCGTCTTCAGCCGGCGGCAGTAGCCGCACCAGGTGGTCGAGTACATCGTCACGGTGCCCTCGGCGGGCAGGTCCTGCGTGGTCGTCATCGTCTGCCTTCGCATCGTCGGTGTCGCGTCACCGGGAGAACGCCCGGCGCCCGCAGGATCATCCCGGACGCGTCCGGGAACCGGGGTTCCGGCGCCTGGGGACGACGGTGCCGGCGTGTCGGCGGGAGGTGCGAGGATCGTCGGCGATGCCTGCCGACGACCTCCTCGACGCCCTCGACCCGGACCAGCGGGAGGTCGCGCGCGCCCTCACCGGGCCGGTGTGCGTCCTGGCCGGCGCCGGCACCGGCAAGACCCGCGCGATCACGCACCGGATCGCCTACGGGGTGCGCACCGGTGTCTACGCCCCGACCAGCGTGCTCGCCGTGACGTTCACCGCCCGCGCGGCGGGGGAGATGCGCACCCGCCTGCGCGACCTCGGCGTCGCGGGCGTGCAGGCGCGCACGTTCCACTCGGCCGCGCTGCGCCAGCTCCGGTACTTCTGGCCGAAGGTCGTCGGGGGGCCCTCGCCCCAGGTGCTGGCCCAGAAGGCCCCGGTCGTCGCGGACGCCTGCCACCGGCTCGGGCTGTCGGTCGACCGGGTGTCGGTGCGGGACCTGGCGTCCGAGATCGAGTGGGCGAAGGTGTCCCGGATCACGGCCGAGGACTACGTGCGCGCCGCCGCGGCCGCGGACCGCCCCGCGCCGGCGGGGCACGACCACCACGTGGTCGCCCGGCTCATCACGGCGTACGAGGACGCCAAGGACGCGCGCGGCGTCATGGACATGGAGGACATCCTCTGGCTGCTGTCCGGGATGCTGGTGGAGAACCGGGCGGTCGCGGACGAGATCCGGCACCAGTACCGGCGGTTCGTCGTCGACGAGTACCAGGACATCTCGCCGCTGCAGAAGTTCCTGCTCGACCAGTGGCTCGGCGGCCGGGACGAGCTGTGCGTCGTGGGCGACCCGAGCCAGACCATCTACTCGTTCGCGGGCGCGACGCCGCACTACCTGACCCGGTTCACCGCGGAGCACCCCGGGGCCCAGGTGGTCCGCCTGGTGCGCGACTACCGGTCGACCCCGCAGGTCGTCGGCCTGGCCAACGAGGTGCTGCGCCGGGCGCCGAAGGACCGGGGCGGGCGCTGGGAGCCGCTCGAGCTCGTCGCGCAGCGCGCCTCCGCCGGCCCGGTGCGGTTCGCGGTCTACGACGACGACGAGGCGGAGGCCGCCGGCGTCGCCACCCGGATCGGCCGGCTGATCGCGGCGGGCACCCGCCCGAGCGAGATCGCCGTGCTGTACCGCACCAACGCCCAGTCCGAGGCGTTCGAGCAGGCGCTCGCGCACCAGGGGATCGGCTACGTGCTCCGCGGCGGCGAGCGGTTCTTCCAGCGCAAGGAGGTCCGGGACGCGATCGTGCGCCTGCGCGGTGCCGCGGTGGCCGCCGACGCGGACGTGCCGATGACCGAGACCGTGCGGGACGCGCTGCGGTCGGCGGGCTGGTCCGACGAGCCGCCCGCGGCCCGCGGCGCCTCGCGCGAGCGCTGGGACACGCTGCACGCGCTGGTGACGCTGGCGGACGACCTCGCCGCGGCGGCCGAGCGCGCGGGCGGTCGCGCCACCGTGCACGACCTGATCGCCGACCTGGACGAGCGCGCGGCCGCGCAGCACGCCCCGACCGTCGAGGGCGTGACCCTCGCGTCCCTGCACGCCGCGAAGGGCCTGGAGTGGGACGCGGTGTTCCTCGCCGGGCTGAGCGAGGGCCTGGTGCCGTGGGCGTCCGCCGACACCGCCGCCGACCTGGCCGAGGAGCGCCGGCTGCTCTACGTCGGCATCACCCGCGCCCGGGAGCACCTCGAGCTGTCCTACGGCCGGGCCCGCACGCCGGGCGGCCGGGCGACCCGGCGGCGGTCGCGGTTCCTCGACGGCCTGTGGCCGCAGGAGGGGCGCGCGCGGTTCGGCGACGGGCGGGCGCGCGCCGTCCCGCGGCTCACCGGCGAGGTCGACGGCGAGCTGCTGGCGGCCCTGCACGCCTGGCGGGCCGACCTGGCCCGGTCGACGTCGAAGCCCGCGTACACGGTGCTGGGCGACGCGACGCTGTCCGCCATCGCCGAGCTGCGCCCCGCGAGCGTCCCGGAGCTGGCGCGGGTCCAGGGGATCGGGCCGGCCAAGATCGACCGGTACGGCCCCGACCTGCTGGCGATCGTGGCCGGTCGCCGACCCGCCCCGGACGAGGCGGCGGCGGCCGGCTGATCGGCCGATCGGGGGAGTCCGGGAAACTCGTCGGAAGATCTCTCGATAAATCGGTTGTGCCGTCGGCGACGGCCCCTCTACGGTGAACGAGTCCTGCTGGGAGGTCGTGCTGCGCGAAGCGGTGTCGGCCCGATGACGAGAAGGAGGTGTGGTGCTGTGAAGAACATCAACGACGCGTTCGGCGTCGGCGCGATCGCGCTGCCGTTCCTGGCACCCACCTCGGGCAAGCACCAGGGGACCACTGCGTCCCCGGCCGCCCCGGGCACGGGCATCCGTGGCTTCGGCGGCACCGGTCTCCGGCTGCGTGCGCGCGATCTCTCGTCCCGCTCCGACTCCGCCCCAGGAGGACCGGTCATCTGAGTCGATGACCAGCCCGTCCAGGCCGTGGAGTCCACCGGATTCCGCGGCCTTCGTCTTCCCCAGCACCTGCGTGGGGGGCGAGGCACCCGCGGATCCACCGCCACCTCGCTCAACCCGCAAGTCATCAGGAGGACATCGTGCGGCTCACGACGCTGCTCGACACGGTCAACCAGGGTGGTTCCGGTCCCTGGCCGCCCGCCTCGACGCCCGCCGTCACCGATGTGCAGTTCGACGCCCTCGTCGCCGGGCTCATCCCGTGCCGGTCCAACGACCCCGAGCTCTGGTTCGCCGAGCGGACCGCCGAGGTCGAGCAGGCCAAGGCGCTCTGCCGCACCTGCCCGCTCCTCGAGGGCTGCCTCGCCGGCGCGCTCGAGCGGCAGGAGCCCTGGGGCGTGTGGGGCGGCGAGGTGTTCGTCGCCGGCCAGGTCGTCGCCGTCAAGCGCGGCCGCGGCCGGCCGCGCAAGGACGCCACCCCGGCGGCCTGACCGCGCCGGACCCGGCACCGGTCGACGGGCCGGGCTCAGGCGCCCGGGGCGGCGCACCCGCACTCCGGGTGCGCCGCCCACCGGCGCAGCCGGGGCGCGACCGACGGCACCGGGATCTCGTACTGCGCGCCCAGGGTCCGCGGCTCCCCGCCGTCCAGGTGCGCCAGCACCTCCGCCGCGGCCAGCCCGCCCGCGACCGCGGCGAGCGCGGCGGGCGGCTCGGCGACGGCGTCGCCGGGCCGGGGCCCGACGAGCTGGGCGAGCACGACCGGCCACGCCGGGTCCGCCGCCGCCCGCTGCAGGTCGAGGCAGCGCAGGCAGCAGAGCGGGTCGTCCCCCGGCCGGGCGGGCCGCACGAACGGGCCCACCAGGGCGTCGGCCTCACGCGTCACGACGGGCAGGTGCGGCACGTCGGCGCCCAGCAGGGTCAGCGCCGTCGCGGGGTCGGGGGCGTCGGTGGCGACCGTGACCACCACGTCGTGCGGGTCGGTCAGCAGCCCGCCCGGACCGGGCGCTGTGCGCACCCGCGCCCCCGGTGCGACGCCGCGGAGGCTCCCGGCGACGGCGGTCGCCCGGTCGGGCGTGCGCGCGCCGTCGTCCGCCCCGGCGCGGGCGGCACCCCCGGCGGCGGCCGCCGGGAGCCCGGGTCCCGGCGGCCGGGGGTCGACGAGGACCAGCGTCCCGACGCCCGCCACGGCGAGCGTGCCGGCCACCACCACCCCGGGGCGGCCGAGGCCGACCACGGCGACGGTCGAGCGCGCGCGCCGGCGGACGGCCCCGACGCCGTCGCCGTCCTCGCGGGCGAGGCCGTGCGCGAGGACCTCGGGCCGCAGGTCGGGCCGCACCCGCCGCGGCCGCGACCCGGCCGGCCGCAGCAGCCCGGCCGCGCCCAGCGCGTCGAGCGCCGGGGCGGGCAGGGCGTCGTCGACGCGGCGGTCGCCGGCCCGCAGCAGCCGGTCCGCCCGCTCGGTGCTCAGTCCCGCGACGCGCACCGCCCACCGCGGGTCGAGGCCCACCTGGACCTCGTCGGCCGCGCGCCGCAGCACGCGGAGTCCCTGCCGGAGCTGCACGGTGCCCCACCCCCGTCCCGTCGAGTGCCACCACCGTGGCACCCCGGGCGAGGGCGGACGCCGTCGTCCACAGGTCGGGTTGCTCAGGCCTTGCCGAGGATCCGGTTCAGCCGGGTGCTGCAGACCGGGCAGGTGGCCTTGGCCATCCGGCGACCGGACTCGGAGACGACGACCTCGCCCTCGGCCTGGCGCTTCTCCTTGCACTTCACGCAGTAGAACTCGCCGGCGTAGGTCTCGGCCATGTCTGTCTCCTCGCATCGGGTGCACGACGCCGGGTTCCCGGCGCCCGGGCCAGTATCCACGCCGTGCGGCGGTCGCGGGAGGGTTCCGCCCGCCCGTCGTGCGGCAGTTGCCCCAGATCAGCGGCCCGAACCGCTACGGTGCTGGACGTGCAGCCGTCGCGGGAGCACCCCCGGACGCCGGTCGACCCGGTGCGCTCGGGCGCGCCCGCGGCCGCCGCGCCCGACGCGCGTCCCGCCGCCGGCGCCAGCGCCGCGGGCGGACCCGTGACCGGCCCCTCGCCCGGTGCGGACGGCGACCCCCGGCTCGGCCCCGTCGAGGTGCGCCGCTCGCGCCGCCGGTCCCGCACCGTCACCGCGTACCGCGAGGGCGGCCGGACGATCGTCGCCATCCCGGCCCGGTTCACCCGGGCCCAGGAGCGCGAGTGGGTGCGCCGGATGCTCGACCGGCTCGCCACCCAGGAGCAGCGCCGCCGGCCGTCGGACGACCAGCTGGTCCGCCGCGCCGCCGAGCTGAACCAGCGCTACCTCGGGGGTCGCGCGGTGCCCTCGAGCGTGCGGTGGTCCGGCAACCAGGGCCGGCGCTGGGGGTCCTGCACGGTCGCGGACGGCAGCATCCGGCTGTCCGACCGGCTGCGCGGGATGCCTGCGTGGGTGACCGACTACGTGCTCCTGCACGAGCTCGCGCACCTGCTGCACGCCGGGCACGGGCCGGAGTTCTGGGCCGAGCTCGACGCCTACCCCCGCACCGAGCGGGCGCGGGGGTTCCTCGAGGGCTACTCGTTCGCCGAGCGTGCGCCCGGGGACGACGACGCGGCGCCGGACGCGGCCGCCGAGGAGGACGTGGCCGACCCCGAGGCGGACTGACCGCCCCGAGCGCGGACCGGCCGCCCCGAGCGCGGACCGGCCGCCCCGAGGACGGACCGGCCGCCCCGAGGACGGACCGGCCGCGCCGAGGACGGGGACGGCTCAGCGGGCCGGCTCGTCGCCCGCCGGCCCGTCGCCCGACGGCCCGTCGGAACCCCCGGCACCGCCGTCGTCGCCCAGGATCTCCGCCAGCGCCCGGTCGAGGTCCGCGTGCTCGCCCTCCGCGGCGGCGCGGCGTCCGGCGTACCCGGCCGGGTCGTCCAGGTCCTCGGCGGTCGGCAGCAGGTCCGGGTGGTCCCACACGGCGTCGCGCGCCTCCGGGCCCTGCTCGCGGGCGATGCGCGCCCACAGCGCGGCCGCGTCCCGCGACCTCCGCGGCCGCAGCTCCAGGCCGACGAGGGTCGCGAACGTCTGCTCCGCGGGCCCGCCGGCGGCGCGGCGGCGGCGGATCATCTCGCGCAGCGCGACGGCGTGCGGCAGGTGGGGGAGCGCGGCGGTCGCGACCACCTCGTCCACCCAGCCCTCGACGAGCGCGAGCGCGGTCTCCAGCCGGGCGAGCACCGCGCGCTGCTCGGGCGTCGTCTGCGGGGCGAACACCCCGGAGGACAGGGCTCCCTGCAGCGCGGTCGGGTCCGTGGGGTCGATGGCCCGCACCGACTCCTCGAGGCTTTCCACGTCGATGGTGATGCCGCGGGCGTAGGCGTCGACCGCCGCCAGCAGGTGACCGCGGAGCCAGGTGACGTGCGTGAACAGCCGGGCGTGCGCCGCCTCGCGGAGCGCCAGGAACAGCCGCACCTCCTCGAGCGGGATCTCCAGCCCGTCGGCGAACGCGGCGACGTTGCCCGGCACCAGCGCGGTCGCGGGCTCGGCGACCAGCGGCAGGCCGGCGTCGGTCAGCCCGAACACCTCGCGGGACAGCGACCCGGCCGCCTGGCCGACCTGCATCCCGAACACGAGCGCGCCGAGCTGGCGCATCATCGCGGCGGGGTCGAGGCCCCCGACGCCGAGGCCGGGCGGCAGGTCCATGCTCTCGGGCAGCTGGTCCGCGAGCGTCGTGGCGAGCGCGGTCGACATCGACGTCGCCACCGGCTCGGTCAGCGTGCGCCAGGTCGGCAGGGTCTGCTCCACCCACTCCGAGCGGGACAGCGCGCGCACGTGCCCGCCGGCGGGCGGCAGGTCGGTGGCCGCGTCGAGCCAGAGCTCCGCGACGCCGAGCGCGTCGGTCACCTGGCGCGCCTCCGCCGGGCTCAGGGTCGGGTCGCCGCCGGTCACGGCGACCTGCCGGGCCATGTCGTGCGCGACGTCCCAGTTGACGGGGCCGTCGCCGCTCGACGACAGCATCCGCTGGACCTGGGCGATCACCTGGTTCATCAGCATCGGGTCGTCGGGCAGGCCGGAGGCGCGGGCCATCTCCGCGGGGTCGAGGCCCTGCTCGCGCATCTGGCGCAGCGCCTCGTCCGCGCCCGGGCCGAACATCTGGCGCAGCATCTGCTCCCAGGCGGCGCCGTCGGAGGGCTCGCCGGGCTGGTGCGCGGTGGGGTCGTCGGTCATCTCGGTGCTCCCGGGCTCGTCGTGGTGCCACCGTAACCACACCCTCGCGCACGCGGACCGGGCCATCACCTCCGGTTCGCTGAGGGCGCACGCGACCCTCACGGGTGGGTGCGGCATGATCGTCCGGTGCACGCCCAGCCCGGAACCCCCTCCGACCCCGACGCGTCGCCCGTCGGCGGGACCGCCCCGCTCGGCGGCCCCGGCCTGCCGCCGGACGGCGTGGCCCCCGCGGACCCGGCGGAGCCCGCGGACCCGGCCGACCCCGCCCCGCCGGTCACGCGCCGCGCCGCCCTGGTCTCAGGCGGCGTGCTGCTGACCGCGGTGCTGCTGGTCGTGCTGCTGCTGATGCCGGTGCCGTACGCGGTGAACTCGCCCGGGCCGACCCTGGACACCCTCGGCTCGCACGACGACCAGGCGCTCATCACGATCGACGGCGCCGAGACCTACGACTCCACCGGGGAGCTGCGGCTCACCACCGTGTCCACCACGGGCGGGCCGGGCTACCCGTCGAGCGTGCTGGGCGTGCTGCAGGGCTGGCTCAGCCCGTCCCGCCGCGTGCTGCCCGTCGAGTCGGTGTTCCCGCAGGACGCGACCCAGGAGCAGCTGGACCAGCAGAACGAGGCGCAGATGGTGTCCTCGCAGGAGAACGCCACGGTCGCCGCGCTCGAGGAGCTCGGGTACACGGTGCCGGTCACGCTCACCGTGCACGAGGCCGTCGAGGGCACGGGCGCGGTCGGCGTCGTCGAGCCCGGGGACGTGCTGCTGTCCTACGACGGCACGCCGCTGACGTCCTACGGGCAGCTCATCGACCTGCTGGACGCGACCGAGCCGGGCACGACCGTCACGCTGGGCGTGCAGCGGGACGGCGCCGAGGTCGACCTGGACGTGGTGACCGGCGCCCGCGAGGACGACGACGGCAGCCAGCTCGGCGTCTACATCGACCCGACGTTCGACCCGCCGGTGGACGTCTCCATCCGGATCGACCAGATCGGCGGCTCCAGCGCGGGCACGATGTTCGCGCTCGGGATCATCGACAAGCTGACCCCCGAGGACGAGGCCGCCGGCCAGGTCATCGCCGGCACCGGCACGATGGACCTCAACGGCGCCGTCGGGCCGATCGGCGGCATCCGGCAGAAGATGGCCGGCGCGCTGCGCGACGGGGCGGACTGGTTCCTCGCGCCGGCGGACAACTGCGACGAGGTCGTGGGGAACGTGCCCGACGGCCTGACGGTGGTCAAGGTGTCAACCCTGCACGAGGCGCGCGAGGCGGTCGTGGCCATCGGCGCCGGCGAGGCGGACGACCTGCCGACCTGCACGGCGGCGGACGCGGGCTGACGCCGACGGGCCGCCCGGGCGGCCCGCGCGGGCTCAGGCGAACGTCGCCCGCAGCCCCTCGACCAGCCCCGGCACGACGTCCTCGCCCTGGCCGACGGCGTCGTCCCGGTCGTCGGACCGCTGCCGGACCGCGCACCACGACGGCCCGTCGCGGAGCACGCCCACGGCGAGCCGCACGTCCTGGCGCTGCGGGTGCCCGAGCAGCGCGTCGAGCGCGGCGTCCGGCTCCTGGGGCAGCCCTTCCTCGGCCTCCGGCGGCAGCACGATCCGCTCGACGGTCAGCGCTGCGCCGTCGACCCCGTCCGGCCACGCGATCGCGCCGAGCAGCCCCTCCAGGTCGTCGCTCGCGGGCAGGCCCTCCTGCTCGACGGAGGTCAGGTGGTCCGGGTCGGCGGCCGCGGCGGCCAGCACGTCCGGCGGCAGCTGCGAGGCGAGCGCCGGCTCCGCGTCCAGGGCGGCCTGCGTCCTGACCAGGGCGAACACCCGCACCGGCCCGTCCCAGCCGCCCGTCGCGACGTGCCGCTCGATCTCGACGACCGCGGCGGCGAGCGCGCGCTGAGCAGGGGTGCTTCCGGGGGTCTGCGGGGTCTGCGTCACGGTCGCCATCCTCGCACCCGCGGCGCCGGCCGGGCACGCGCGCAGGGGGCGGGTGCGGGGGGTGCCCGCTGTGGGAACCTTGAGGTCGCCGGGCGCGTTGTGACCTGCGTGAGCGCCGGGCCCTGCCCGCCGCGTCCACGCGCGATCCGTACCCGACGACGAGGACCTCAAGGCCGTGACCTTCGCCAACCCGTCCGCCCGACAGCCCCGGGGGCCACGCCCGCCCCGGCCACCGAGGGGCGCCCCCGGCCGCCGCCGGCCGAGCCCGCTCGCGATCACCGTCGTGGTGCTCGCCCTGGTCGTGGTGGCCGTGCTGCTGCTCGCCCAGCTCTGGACCGAGGTGCTGTGGTTCGACCAGCTGGGCTTCTCCCAGGTGCTGTGGACCCAGTGGCTCACCCGCGGCGCGCTGTTCCTCGCCGGCCTGCTCGTCATGGGCGGCGCCGTGTTCTCCAGCCTCGCGATCGGCTACCGCACCCGCCCGGTGTACGCCCCGTCCAACCAGGAGCAGGCCAGCCTCGACGCCTACCGCGAGGCCGTCGAGCCGCTGCGCCGCGTCGTGCTCGTCGCCGGCCCGGCGGTGCTCGGGCTGTTCGCGGGCATCGCGGCCTCCCAGCAGTGGAGCTCCGTCCAGCTCTGGATGAACAGCACGCCGGTCGGACGTGAGGACCCCCAGTGGGGGATGGACCTGTCGTTCTACATGTTCCAGCTGCCGGGCATGCGGTTCGTCGTCAGCTTCCTCATGGCCGTGACGGTGCTGGCCGGCATCGCCGCCGTCGCGACGCACTACCTGTACGGCGGGTTCCGGGTCGGCGGCTCCGCCGGCACCCCGCGGATGACCCGCGCCGCCCGGGTGCACCTGTCCGTGATCGCGGCCGTCCTCATGGTGCTGATCGCGGCCAACTACTTCCTCGACCGCTACTCGATCCTGACCCAGGAGGGCGACCGGTTCGCCGGCGCCTCGTTCACGGACGTCAACGCGGTCATCCCCTCCAAGAGCATCCTCGCGGGTGTGGCGCTGCTGGTCGCCGTCATGTTCGTCGTCACCGCCCTGCGCGGCACCTGGCGGCTGCCGGCCATCGGCGTGGGCCTGATGATCGTCAGCGCGATCGCCATCGGCGGCATCTACCCGGCGGTCGTCCAGCGGTTCCAGGTGAACCCGAACCAGCAGGACGCCGAGGCGCCGTTCATCCAGCGGAACATCGACGCGACGCTCGCGGCGTACGGCCTCGAGGACGTGGAGACGAGCGACTACAACGCGAACGTCACCGCCGAGCCGGGCGCCCTGCGCGAGGACGCGGAGACCACCGCCTCCATCCGCCTGCTCGACCCGCAGGTGGTGTCGGACTCGTTCCGCCAGCTCGAGCAGATCCGTGGCTTCTACTCCTTCCCCGACACCCTGTCGGTGGACCGGTACGACGTCGCGGACGAGAGCCGCGACACCGTGATCGCGGTCCGCGAGCTCGACCTGGACGGCCTGGACGCCCAGCGCCGCAACTGGACGAACGACGCGACCGTCTACACCCACGGGTTCGGCGTCGTCGCGGCGTACGGCAACACCACGACGTCGAGCGGCGCCCCCGAGTTCTGGGAGGGCGGCATCCCGTCCACCGGCGAGATGGGCGAGTACGAGCCGCGGATCTACTTCGGCCAGAGCTCGCCGAGCTACTCGATCGTCGGCGCCCCCGAGGGCTCCGAGTGGGAGCTCGACTACCCGGACGACGAGTCCGGCGGCGCGGTCAACACCTCGTTCCCGACCGACGAGGTCTCGGCGGGCCCGGAGATCGGGACGTTCTGGAACAAGCTGCTCTACTCGATCAAGTTCGGCTCCGAGCAGATCCTGTTCTCCGACCGCGTGACCGCCGAGTCGCAGATCCTCTACGACCGCGACCCGGTCGACCGCGTCCAGAAGGTCGCGCCGTACCTCACGCTCGACGGCCGGGTGTACCCCGCGGTCGTCGACGGCCGGGTCAAGTGGATCGTCGACGGCTACACGACGTCGAACCAGTACCCGTACGCCGCGGCGCAGTCCCTCGAGGACGCCACCGTGGACTCGCTGACCGAGACGTCGACCACCATCGCGGCCCTGCAGCCCGAGAAGGTCAACTACATCCGCAACTCGGTCAAGGCGACGGTCGACGCCTACGACGGCAGCGTCACGCTGTACGCGTGGGACGACCAGGACCCGGTCCTGCAGGCCTGGAGCAACGTCTTCGACACCTCTCTCGAGCCCGTGTCCGCGATCAGCTCGGACCTGATGAGCCACATCCGGTACCCCGAGGACCTGTTCAAGGTGCAGCGGACCCTGCTCGGCACGTACCACGTGACCGACCCGGGCCAGTTCTTCTCGGGCAACGACGCGTGGCGCACCCCGAACGACCCGACCGCCTCGGGTCAGAGCGTCGCGCAGCCGCCGTACTACCTGACGCTGGAGATGCCGACGCAGGACGCGGCGACGTTCTCCCTCATGTCGACGTACGTGCCCGCGGGCGGCAACGCCCGTGACGTCCTGACCGGGTACATCGCGGTCGACGCGGAGGCGGGGTCGGCCGAGGGCGAACCCGCGGAGGGCTACGGCAAGATCCGGCTCCTGGAGCTGCCACGCGACTCCACCGTCCCGGGCCCGAACCAGATGAACAACAACTTCTCCTCCAACCCGGAGGTGTCGAACGAGCTGAACATCCTGGCGCGCGGTGACTCCCAGGTCATCCGCGGGAACCTGCTCACCCTCCCCGTCGGCGGCGGGCTGCTGTACGTGCAGCCGGTGTACGTGCAGGCGGCGAGCGGCACGCAGTTCCCGCTGCTGCAGCGGGTGCTGGTGTCGTTCGGCGACGAGATCGGGTTCGCCAGCACCCTCGACGAGGCGCTGGACCAGGTGTTCGGCGGTGATGACGGCACGTCCGCCGGCGACGCCGGCAACGAGATCACGCCACCGACCACCGGGGACGACACCGGTGGGGACACCGGCGGCGACGGCACCGCCACGCCGACGCCCGCGCCGACCGGGGGCACGGGTGCCGGCACCGGCGACGCCCAGACCCGGCTGACGCAGGCCATCGACCGGGCCACCCAGGCGTACCAGGACGGGCAGGCCGCGCTGGCCAGCGGCGACTTCGCCGCCTACGGCGAGGCGCAGGCCCGGCTGCAGGAGGCCCTGGAGGATGCCGCGGCGGCCGACGCGGAGCTGGGCGGCTCGGGCGGCTGACTCCCGGGCGCCCCGGGCGCGCACGACGGCGGGCCGGTTCCCTCGCGGGGAGCCGGCCCGCCGCGCGTCCACCGCGCCGGGCCGGGCCGGGCGGTCGGTGTGACCGAGGGCACGGGGGCTGGATTTGGATCGCCCGTCACCCTGGCGTAACGTAGTGATCACCGACGCGGGGTGGAGCAGCTCGGTAGCTCGCTGGGCTCATAACCCAGAGGTCGCAGGTTCAAATCCTGCCCCCGCTACGCAGTGCCGATGCAGATCGGCGACGAAGGCCCGGACCATCTGGTCCGGGCCTTCGTGCTGTGCACGGCGCGCCGCTAGCGGGCCGCGCGCTCGGCGCCCGGACGGCGCCGCAGGCCGGCGTCGGCGACCTCCGGACCGCGGTAGACCATGTCCATCGCCCCGATGCTCTCTCCCGGCGGGACGATCGTGTCGATCCGGTCGAGGATCTCGTCGGTCAGGGCGACCTCGGCGCCGGCGAGGGTGCTCTCGAGCTGCTCCAGGGTGCGCGGGCCGATGATCGCGGACGTCACGCCCGGGTGCGCGATCGTGAACGCCATCGCCAGGTGCGGCAGCGGGATCCCGACCTCGGCCGACAGCGCGAGGAGCTGCTCCACCGCGGCCAGGCGCCGCTCGTCGCGGAAGTGCCGCATCCCGGTCGTCGCGCGGAAGGTGTCGTTGGCCTCCCCGGCCCGGTACCTGCCGGTCAGGGCGCCCCCGGCGAGCGGGCTGTACACGAGGGTGCCCATCCCGTAGCGCTGCGCCACCGGCAGGATCTCGCGCTCGATCTCGCGGTCGAGGATCGAGTAGTTCGGCTGCTCGGTGCGGAACCGCTCGAACCCGCGCCGCTCGGACGTCCACTGCGCCTCGACGATCTCGGAGCCGCGCAGGGAGGACGACCCGATCGCCCGCACCTTGCCCTGCCGCACGAGGTCGGTGAGGGCGGAGAGCGTCTCCTCGATGTCGGTGTCGGGGTCGGGGCGGTGCAGCTGGTAGAGGTCGATGTGGTCGGTGCGCAGGTTCCGCAGCGAGCGCTCGACGGCCTGCACGATCCAGCGCCGCGAGGCGCCGCGGTGGTTCACGTCGTCGTCGACCGGGCCGTGGAACTTCGTCGCGAGCACGACCTGGTCGCGGCGCCCCTGCAGCGCCTCGCCGACGACCTCCTCCGAGTCGCCGTAGCGGTCCGCGGTGTCGACGACGTTGATGCCCGCGTCGAGCGCGCGGTGGATGATCCGGATGCCCTCCCGGCGGTCGGGGTTGCCGAGCGAGCCGAGCATCATCGCGCCGAGCGCGTAGGGCGTCACCTTGATGCCGGTGCGCCCGAGGGTGCGGTACTGCATGCGTGCCTCCCGTATGCTGGTGGCGGAACACCGTTCCGCTTCGATGTCGCCGACCATACGGAACGCTGTTCCGTTTGTCTAGTGAGGTGAGCCGTGACCTCGTCCGCCAGCTCCCGACCCCTGCGCGCCGACGCCCGGCAGAACGCCGACGCCCTGCTCGTCGCCGCCCGGGCCGTGTTCGAGCGTTCGGGGGTCGACGCACCGGCGCGGGAGGTGGCCGCCGAGGCCGGGGTCGGCGTCGGCACCCTCTACCGGCACTACCCCACGCGGGCGGACCTCGTGACCGCGGTGTTCACCACGGAGATCGACGCGACCGCCGCAGCCGCCGCGGAGCTGCGGCGCCGCTACCCGCCTGGCGAGGCGCTGGACCAGTGGATCGCGCGGTTCACGCAGTTCGTCGCGACCAAGCAGGGGCTCGCGGCGGCTCTCCGCTCCGGGGACCCGGCGTTCGACGCGCTGCCGGCCTACCTGGAGGCGACCCTCGGGCCGGCCCTGCGCTCCCTCCTCGAGGCCGCCGTGGCCAGCGGCGAGGTCCGGCCCGACGTCGACGCGCTCGACCTCCTCCAGGCGATCGGCGACCTGAGCCACCGCGCGCCGTCGGCGGACGGCTCGCCGAACCCGATGGTGCGCCTGCTCGTCGACGGCCTGCGCGTGCGGGGCCGGCCGGTGCGCGCGCCGCGACCCGACTAGGTCCCGGCGCCCGGGTCGCGTAGGGTGGGAGCACCGACGCGGGGTGGAGCAGCTCGGTAGCTCGCTGGGCTCATAACCCAGAGGTCGCAGGTTCAAATCCTGTCCCCGCTACGCAGAGGACGAAGGCCCGGACCACCTGGTCCGGGCCTTCGTCGTCCCTGCGGCTCAGCCCTGCGACCGCCCGATCAGCTCGAGCGTGTCCACCACGCGGTTCGAGAAGCCCCACTCGTTGTCGTACCAGGCGACGACCTTCACGTGCTTCCCGTCGACCCGCGTCAGGTGCGAGTCGAACACCGACGACGCCGGGTTCCCGACGATGTCGGAGGAGACCAGGAAGTCCTCCGAGTACTCCAGCACCCCGGCGAGCGGACCCGCGGCCGCGGCACGGTACGCGGCGAGGACGTCCTCGCGGGTGACGTCCCGGGCGACGGTCGCGTTCAGCTCGACGATCGAGCCCACCGGCACCGGGACCCGGATCGAGTCGCCGGACAGCCGGCCGTCGAGCTGCGGCAGCACCAGCCCGATCGCCTTGGCGGCGCCCGTCGTCGTCGGGGTGATGTTGACGGCGGCCGCCCGCGCGCGGCGCGGGTCGCGGTGGGGCCCGTCCTGCAGGTTCTGCTCCTGCGTGTAGGCGTGCACGGTCGTCATGAACGCGTGCTCGACTCCGGCGAGGTCGTCCAGCACCAGGGCCAGCGGCGCGAGGGCGTTCGTCGTGCACGAGGCGTTCGAGATGACGGTGTGCGCGGCCGGGTCGTAGGCGTCGGTGTTGACGCCGTAGGCGAGCGTGACGTCCGCGCCGTCGGACGGCGCCCCGACCAGTACGGCACGCGCGCCGGCGTCGAGGTGGCCGCGGGCGGCGGCGGCGCTCGCGAACCGGCCGGTCGACTCCAGCACGACGTCGACCCCGAGCTCCGCCCACGGGAGCCGGGCGGGCTCGCGCTCGGCGAGGACGGCGATGCGGCGCCCGTCGACGACGAGGTGGTCGCCGTCCACGGACACGGGCCGCCCCAGGCGCCCGGCCGTCGAGTCGAAGGCCAGCAGCCGGGCCAGGGCGGCGGGCTCGGTGAGGTCGTTGACGGCGACGACCTCCAGGTCGCTGCCGCGCTCGAGGAGCGCGCGCAGGACGTTGCGGCCTATGCGTCCGAAGCCGTTGATGGCGACGCGGGTCATGGGTTCCTCCGGTGGGTCTCGCGTTCGGGACGCCTCCAGCCTCGGCGGGGCGGGGGCGCGCGGACAGCGGCGCGGGCGCCATGGTCCGCACGGATCTCGCCACCGCCCTCGCCCACCCGACCCGGCCGCCCGCCCACGCGGCCCTCGCCGTCGGCGCGCCCTCCGCCGTCCGGCGTGACCTACGCCGATCGTCGTGGGCGGGGCCGGACGGCGTAGGCCGGCTGCCGCCGCGCGCGTGGCGGGCCGGTGGCGGGCCGGCGGACGCCCCGGCTACTCGCCGCGCGCGAACGTGCGGCGGTACTCGCTCGGCGTCGTCCCCAGGACGCGCTGGAAGTGCCGCCGCAGGTTCGCGCCCGTCCCCAGCCCGACGTCGACGGCGATCTGCTCGACCGACCGCTGCGAGCGCTCCAGCAGCTCGCGCGCCACGTCGACGCGGGCCCGCAGCACCCACTCCATCGGCGTGTACCCCGAGTCCTCCACGAACCGGCGGGAGAACGTCCGCGGGGACACCGCCGCGTGCCGGGCGAGCGCGTCCAGGGTCAGCGGCTCGCCCAGCCGGTGCAGCGTCCACTCCCGGGTCGCCGCGAACCGCTCGCCCAGCGGCTCGGGCACGCTCCGCGGCACGTACTGGGCCTGGCCGCCGGAGCGGTACGGCGCGGCGACCAGGCGCCGGGCCGCGTGGTTCGACGGCGCGACCCCGAGCTCGCGCCGGATGAGGTGCAGGCACAGGTCGATCCCCGACGCCGCGCCCGCCGAGGTGAGCACCTGCCCCTCGTCGACGAACAGCACGTTCTCGTCGACGGTCACGCGCGGGTAGCGGGCCGCGAACGCGCGGGTGTAGTGCCAGTGCGTCGTGGCCCTTCGCCCGTCGAGCAGGCCGGTGGCGGCGAGGGCGAACGCACCGGTGGAGATCGCGGCCAGGTCGGCGCCGCGCTGGTGGGCGGCCACGAGCGCGGCGACGACGGCCGCGGGCGGGTCCTCCCGGTCGGGGTGCCGGTATCCGGGGATGAACACGACGTCGGCCCACGCCAGCGCGTCGAGCCCGTCGGCGACGTGGTACGACAGCCCGTCGCCGCCGCGGACCAGTCCGGGGGCGGGGCCGCACACCCGGACCTCGTACGGCATGCTCGGCCGGTTCGTGAACACCTGCGCGGGGATGCCGACGTCCAGCGGCTTCGCGCCCTCGAGGACCAGGACGGCGACGCGGCGGAGGGGGGTGGCGGCCACGGCGCCAGCGTAGGGTGCGCGTGCTGTGACCTGCGTCACCATCAGGTTCTCAGACGCGGACGGGTGCGTCCTCCTAGGCTCCCCGGTGCAGGAGACGGTGTCCCGCAGACCTCGCCGAGGCCGCCGCCGTCGGAGGCGGTGGGCCCGTGCGCGCTGGGATGCTGACGGCGCGACGGCGCGCGCGGTGGAACGCGGCGCTCCTGCTGCCGGCGGTCCTGGCTCTGGCGGCGTGTGCGTCCGGGACCGCAGGACGGGCCGCTGACCCGGTCGTGCCCCCGGGGGCCACGGCGCCGGCCCCGACCGCGTCCCCCGGTGACGCGGTCGACGACGACCCGGCAGCAGGCGAGCGCGCGGTCGGCGGCCCGGCGGTCGACGGCGCCGAGTCCACGGCCCTCACGGACGCCTCGGCCGCCGAGGAGTACGCGCGCGTCGTCGCCGAGATCGGTCAGCCTCTCCCGGCCGGACTCGGCTACCCGGCAGGGCTGCCCGACGGGTTCGTGCCCGCCGACGGTCGCCTGGAGGCGGGCGCGGCCCGCAACCAGGCCTGGTTCACGTGGCTGTGCGCGTGGGAGGGCGAGTACCTGACGGCTGACGCGGCGCAGGACCCGGACCGGCAGCGCGCCGCAGCGGCGATGCTCGAGTGGTACGCGACCGCGCCGTTCTACTCGGAGGTCGTGAGCGACCCCGAGGGCGGCTGGGTGAGCAACGTGCTCGGACCGATGCGGCTCGGCGACCCGTCGGGTGTCCGGGCCGACAGCCGGCAGACGTGCGGCACGTATCCGACCGTCCCGTCGGGCACCTCCGGGTAGCCCGTCCTCAGTCCCGCCGGCGGAGCTCGACCGCGCGGCGCACGCCCCACAGGTAGTCGGCCGGCCGCTCCCAGGCGGCGAAGTGCCCGCCGCGGGCGTGCTCGCGCCAGTCCGCGACCGCGAAGAACCGATCGGCGAACCGCCGGGGAGCGTTGACGAGGTCGTGCGCGAACACGGTGAACACGGTGGGTGCCTCGATGCGGGGCCAGTCCTTGGCGCCACCGGCGGCGTACGGGGTGAACGACGTCCCGATCGTGCCGGTGAACCAGTACGCGCTGACCCAGGTCAGCGCCTCGTCCCGCGTGAACGCCCGGAACAGGTCGCCGTCCGAGTCCGTCCACGCCACCAGCTTCTCGACGATCCACGCCGCCAGGCCCGCCGGGGAGTCGCCCAGCCCCACCGCGAGCGTGCCGGGCCGGGTGGCCTGCTCGTGCATGTAGCCGCCCTGCTCCGCCTGCCACCGGTGCCCGTACGCGACGTACGCCCGCTCGTCCTCGCTCAGGTCCTCGGGCAGGTCGACGAGGAAGTGGTACTGGGAGACGTCGGTCAGGTGCAGCGCGGTGACCGCCTCGGGGTGGCGGGCGGCGAGCGCCTCGGCGACGTCGCAGCCCACGTCGCCCGCCGACACCACGTAGCGCCCGAACCCGAGCTCGCGCAGCGCCGCCGCGACGGCGTCGGCCATCGCGACGGCGGGCAGACCGCCGCCCGCGACCGGTGCCGCGAACGGGAACCCGGGGAGCGCGGGGACCACCACCGTCACGTCCGCGAGGTCGTCGAGCACCCGGTCGAACCGCAGCACCGAGTCCGGCCAGCCGTGCAGCAGGACCACGACCGGGGCGTCCGGCGCGGCGGCCCGGCGGACGATCGCGCGGACCGGGACCGCGGCCTCCTCGGTCTCGTACCAGGGCTGGGCGGCGATGCGGTCCTCCTGGGCGCGCCAGTCGAACCCGCTGCGCCAGTGCGCCAGGAGGTCGGCCAGCACGTCGGGGTCGACCCCGAGCGGGCGGTCCAGGGCGGGCGTCCGGACGGTGCGGGTCCGGGCCAGCCGGTCGGTCAGGTCGTGGAGCGCGTCCGGGGTGACCCGGACGAAGGCGTGCTCGCGCATGCGCGTCCCCTCGTCGGTCGTGGTGCCGTCCAGCGTGCGGTCACGACCCCAACCTGGCACCGGGGTCCGACACGCACCAGAGGCCCGGTGACCCGCGGGCGGGCCCGCGGTCGCCGCGAGGAGCCACCCGGGATACAACGGGTGCCATGGCCGACGTGCATCGCGAGATCGAGCGGAAGTACGCCACCGGCCCGGACGTCGAGCTCCCGGCGCTGACCGAGCTCCTGGCCGGGTCCCCCGGGCTGCCCGACGGCGGCACGCCCGTCGCCGCGAGCGACGACGCCGTCGAGCTGGTGGCGACCTACTTCGACACCGCCGACCTGCGCCTGGCCGCGGCCGGGCTGACCCTGCGCCGCCGGACCGGCGGCGCGGACGCCGGGTGGCACCTCAAGGTCCCGGCCGGCGCCGACGAGCGCTCGGAGGTGCGGCTGCCGCCCGGGCGGGCGGTGCGCACGGTCCCCGCGCCGCTGCGCGCCCTGGTGCACGCCGCGACGCTCGGGTCGACGCTGCGGCCGGTCGCGGAGGTCCGGACCTCCCGCGCGGTGCACCGGCTCGTGGACGCGACCGGCCGGGTGCTGCTGGAGCTCGTCGACGACCGGGTGACGGCGCGGCGGGTCCGGCCGTCCGGATCGACGGGCGACGTGGTCGGGGCGCCCGAGGAGTGGCGCGAGGTCGAGGTCGAGCTGGTCGAGGGCGCCGCCGATCTGCTCGACGCGGTCGAGGAGCGGCTGGGCGCCCTCGGGCTCCGGCCGGCCGCGGAGCGCTCGAAGCTCGACCGGGTGCTGGG
Source organism: Cellulomonas sp. ACRRI (assembly GCF_022346185.1). Taxonomy (GTDB): domain Bacteria; phylum Actinomycetota; class Actinomycetes; order Actinomycetales; family Cellulomonadaceae; genus Cellulomonas. The sequence goes on from NZ_JAKRMS010000012.1 coordinate 28,754, forward strand.
CCCGGCCGACGAGCGAGCGCCGGAGCGGCCCCGGCTGACGACGAGGTCGCCGGCGGGGGAGGTCGTCGTCGGCTACGTCTCCGACCAGCTCGACCGGCTCCGGGAGCAGGACCTGCGGGTCCGGCTCGGCGCGCCGGGCGGGGTGCACCAGATGCGGGTGGCCGCGCGGCGGGTGCGGACCGCGCTGCGGACGTTCGGGCGGCTGTTCGAGCCCGGCACCGTGCGGCCGCTGCGGGACGAGCTCGGCTGGCTGGCGGACGTGCTCGGCCGGGCGCGGGACGCGGAGGTGCTGCGTGAGCGGGTGCGGTCCGCCGTCGAGGGGCCCGGGGTCGAGGAGGCGGTCGGTGCCGGGACGCACGCGGCGGCGGTCGCCGCGGACGCCGAGCTCGGCCGGGCGGCGCAGGACGCGCTCGACGCGCTGCTCGCTGTGCTCGACGGCGACCGGTACCGCCGGCTCCTGCGGGACCTGGCCGTGTTCGTCGCCGAGCCCCGGTACTCCGACGAGGGCCGCCGTCGCGCGCGCCGGGTGCTGCCCGGGGAGGTCGCCCGCCGGGACCGAAAGGTGCGCCGCCGGCTGCGCCGCGCGCGCCGGGTGCCGGAGGGCCGCCGCCGGGACGACGCGCTGCACGGCGCCCGCAAGGCCGCGAAGGCCGCCCGGTACGCGGGGGAGTCCGTCGCCGGGGTGCTCGGCGCGGACGCGGCCCGGTACGCGCGCCGGATGGAGGACCTGCAGGAGGTGCTCGGCGAGCACCACGACTCCGTCGTCGCCCGCGCGCGGCTGCGGGAGCTCGCCCGGCACGCGCCGAGCACCGAGGTCGCGTTCCTGTACGGCCGGCTGCACGCCGTGGAGGAGGCGCGCGGCCGGGAGACGGAGCGCGCTGCGGGCGCCGTGGCCCGCGCCGCGGGGAAGAAGAAGCTGCGCCGTTGGCTCGGCTGAGGCGCGCGAACCGCGGCGAAGTGTGTCGAGAGTAGTGGAGGATACTACTCTGAGCACACTCGAACCCTGCGGGAGGCCTGATGGACGTGCTCCGCGCCGTCGCGGCCGCGCCCCTGCGCACGGTCCGTCCTTCCGAGCTGGCGCCGTACTACACGAACCCGCGTGCGGCGGTGCAGGACCTCGAGCGCCGGGGCCGGCTGCACCGCCTCGCGTACGGGTACTACTGCGGTGTGCCGCTGGACGCGGACCCCGCCACGTGGCGCCCGTCGCTCGAGGGGGCGGCCGCAGCGGTCGCGCGCACCCCGGCCGAGGTGGACGAGCCCGTCCTGATGGGCTTGACCGCCGCGCGTGTGCACGGCGCCCTGCCGCGGGCGCTCGGCACCGCCTGGGTCGCCGTGACCGCGGCGCGTCGTCCCCTGCGCCTGGCCGACCGCGACGCGGAGGTCCGGTTCGTGCGGCGATCGGTCGCGACGCTCGAGGTCGAACGCGTCGTGCTCGACCTCGGAGCGGTCCTGGTCACGACGCCGGAGCAGACGCTGCTCGACCTGGCCCGCCCCGCCACGGCCGATCCGGAGCACGTCGCGGTGGCCAGGGCGCTGTCGCCGCTCGCGGACCAGGCCGTCCTGGCTGACCTCGCCACCCGGACGCGTGCGGGTGCGGCGCTCGACCGGGTGCGGCGGTGGGTGTCGTGACGCTGGTCGCCGAGCTGAGCGCCGTCGCGGTGCGGTTCGGGGCAGATCAGGTCCAGGTCGACCGCGACCACCTCATCTCCCACGTCCTCGCGGCTCTCGGCGCGCTGGACCCGGACACCATCACGTTCTTCGGCGGCACCGCTCTGTCCCGCACGTTCCTGCCCGACGGGAGGTTGAGCGAGGACATCGACCTCCTCGCGCGGTCCGGCCGCGGCGAGGCGGCCCGCCTCGTGACGGCGGCGGTGGGACGCGCGCTGCTCCGTTCGCACGGCCGAGTGACGTGGTCGCCGCCGTTGGCCGAGGCGGGCGGATCACGAGCGGCCCTGCTCTCCGTCCCCACCGGCGCGAGCATCCGCGTGCAGCTGCTCGACGGCGCCGGCTACCCGTGGCCGACCGAGGTCCGCGACATCGAGCAGCGGTACTCGGACGTGGCGCCGACGCGGCTCCGGACCTTGACAGCGCCGGCCTTCGCCGCGGCGAAGCTCGCGGCGTGGATCGACCGCGGGGCGTCGCGCGACCTCTGGGACCTGGCGCGGCTCGCCGCGCAGGGCAGAGTCGACCGCAAGGCCGCGGCGCTGTTCCGGCGGTTCGGCCCGTTCGGCGGTGCGCCCGGTCCGTGGGTCTTCGCGACAGCCCCTGACACGGACCGGTGGCGGACAGAACTGGCGCACCAGACACGCCTCGACCTGGGGCCTGAGGCGGCGCTCGACGTCGTCCGGTCTGCCTGGGACCGGGCCTTCGCGGCCGGCTGAGCGCGCGCGCCGCGCCCCGTTCCGCCAGGCTGGCCCGGAGCGGACGAGCTGGGGAAGGGGTGGTCGGCGTGCCGGAGCGGCGGCGCCGTGGGACGTCGGCGGGCACGGGCACTGCGCCCGCGCGCGGGCTCGAGACGTACCGGTCGATGCGCGACTTCGACCGCACCGCCGAGCCCGCGGGGGCGGCGACGCCCGCCCCGACCGCGCCGGGTGCGCCCCGGCGGTTCGTGGTCCAGCGGCACCGCGCCCGGCGGCTGCACTACGACGTGCGGTTCGAGGTCGACGGCGTCCTGGTGTCCTGGGCGGTGCCGCGGGGCCCGACCCTCGACCCGGACGCGCGGCGGATGGCCGTGCACGTGGAGGACCACCCGCTGGAGTACGAGGACTTCGAGGGCGTGATCCCGGCGGGCGAGTACGGCGGCGGGGACGTCATCGTCTGGGACCGCGGCACCTGGGAGCCGCACGGCACCGACGACCCCGCCGCGACCATCGCCGCCGGGGAGCTGCACGCCGACGTGCACGGCGAGAAGCTGCGCGGCCGCCTGGTGCTGGTGCGCCGCGGCGGGCCGGGGGCGGACGGCAAGGAGCAGTGGATCCTCGTCCACAAGCACGACGAGCACGCGGTGAAGGGCTGGGACGCGGAGGACCACCCGCGGTCGGTGCTGAGCGGCCGGACCAACGACGAGGTGAAGGCCGATCCGGACCGGCTGTGGCGCTCCGACCTCCCGGCGGCGGAGGCGGCGGTGGACCTGCGGGCGCCGCAGGTGGACCCGCCGACCGACGACGAGCTGGCCGCGCTCGACGACCTCGGGCCGAACGGCGGGACCTGGGACGTGCACGGCCGGCGGCTCAAGGTGACGAACCTCGACAAGGTGCTGTTCCCGGCGCGCGACGGCGAGGAGCCGGTGACGAAGCGCGAGCTGCTCCGGTACGCCGCGCGGGTCGCGCCGGTGGTGCTGCCGTACCTGCACGGCCGCGCGCTCAACATGCACCGGTTCCCGCAGGGCGCCGGGACCGCGGGGTTCTGGCACAAGGAGCTGCCGACGCACGCGCCGGACTGGCTGCCGCGCTGGGACAACCCCGAGGCCGACTCCGGCGACAGCCGCACGTACCTCGTCGTCGACGAGCCGGCGGCGCTGATCTGGGCGGCGAACTTCGGGGCGCTGGAGTGGCACGCGTGGACGTCTCGCACCGACGCGCCCCGGAGCCCGACGTACGCGCTGGTCGACCTCGATCCCGGCCCGTCGACCGCGTGGGAGGACGTGCTGCTGCTGGCCCGGCTGCACCGGGACGCGTTCGAGCACCTGGGCGTGCGCGCGGTGCCCAAGGTGACCGGGCAGCGCGGCATCCAGATCTGGATCCCGATCGCGACCGGCCCCTCCTTCGACGACACCCGCGCGTGGGTCGAGCGAGTCTCCCGCACCGTCGGCGCCGTGGTGCCCGACCTGGTGAGCTGGAAGTGGGAGGTCAAGGCCCGCGGCGGGCAGGCGCGGCTCGACTACACGCAGAACGCGATCAACAAGACGCTGGTGGCGCCGTACAGCCCGCGCGCCCGGGCCGGGGCGCCGGTGTCCGCGCCGATCACCTGGGACGAGCTCGACGAGCCGTGGCTGCGGCCGGACGCGTTCACGATCCGCACGGTGCTCGACCGGGTGGCGGAGCGGGGCGATCCGTTCCGGGCGCTGCTCGGGCCGGGGCAGGTGCTCCCCGCGCTGGGGTAGCGGCGCCCGCCCCGCGCGCCCGCCGCCGCCGGGCCGCCGAGGAGGCACGAGATGCGGGGATCCCGGGCCGGGAATCCCGCATCTGGCGCAGGCTCGGCGAGCGCGCGTGCGAGCGGGCGCGGCGCCGGTGTCAGTGCCGGCGGCGGGCTGCGGCGAGCGCGGCGAGCGGGCGGCGGTGCCGCGCCCGGCGCTCGGGGGCGTCGCCCCGGGCGGCCTGCGAGCGCCGGTGCTCGAGCCGGTGCTCCAGCTCGCGCTCCTGCTGGCGGTACACGACGAGGAACAGGTCGGGGTGCACGGGATCCTCCTGCACGGTACGGGTGGCGGGTCACGCCACCGGCTGGGTCGCCGCGGGGGAGGCGGTCGCGTCCTCGCGGCCCGTGGACCGGGGGTGGTGGTCCACGGCTCCATCCTCCCGCGCGAGCACCCCGGCGAGCGCCTGACCTGCGGGTGGATCACCCGTCCGCACCGCGCGCGGCCCCGGCGCGAGGGGGTGTGGAAGGGACCTCGGTCCCGGGCGGCGGGTGGCCTCGGTTCGGGACCCGCGCGCCTCAGCCCGCGGAGCCGCCCGGCGCCGCCAGCGCCCGCACCGTGTCGATCGTGTCCGCCTCCGCCGCGGTCTTGTCGTCGCGGTACCGCAGCACCCGCGCGAACCGCAACGCCAGCCCGCCCGGGTACCGGGTCGAGCGCTGCACGCCGTCGAACGCGATCTCGACCACCTGCTCCGGCCGCAGCGTCACGGTCCAGCCGTCGTCGGCGACCTCGAGCTCCCGGAACCGCGCGGTCTGCCAGGCGAGCATCTCGTCCGTCATGCCCTTGAACGTCTTGCCGAGCATGACGAACCCGCCGTCGCCGTCCCGCGCGCCGAGGTGGATGTTGGACAGCGAGCCGACCCGCCGCCCGGAGCCGCGCTCGACGGCCAGCACCACGAGGTCCAGGGTGTGCCGCGGCTTGACCTTGACCCAGGCGCCGCCGCGCCGGCCCGCCTCGTAGGGCGCCGCGGCGTCCTTGACGATCACGCCCTCCTGCCCGGCGGCGACCCAGCCGGCGAACGCCTCCTGCGCGACCTCCGCGTCGGCGGTGACCACCCGCTCGACGGCGTGGTCCGGGGCGATCGCGTCCAGCACCGCCAGCCGGTCGGTCAGCGGGGCGTCGAGCAGGTCGGTGCCGTCGTGGTGCAGGACGTCGAAGAAGTACGGCCGCAGCGCGGTGGTGGCGGCGAGCTCGGCGTCCCGGGTGGCGCTGCGGGCGGCGGTCTCCTGGAACGGGCGCGGGCGGCCGTCGGGGCCGAGGGCCAGCGCCTCGCCGTCCAGGACGACCGCGCGGACCGGGAGGGCCCGGGCGACCTCGACGACCTCCGGGACCCGCGCCGTGATGTCGTCGAGGCTGCGGGTGTAGACGCGCACGTCGTCGCCGTCCCGGTGCACCTGGATGCGGATGCCGTCGAGCTTGGCGTCGACGACCACCGCCCGGCCGTCGAACCCCGCGACCGCCGCGGGGACGTCCGGCGCGGACGCCGCGAGCATGGGCCGGACCGGGCGGCCGACGGTCAGCCCGAAGGCGTCCAGCGCGGCCCGCGCCGCCTCGGGGGTGGGCGCGGCGAGCGCCGCCTCGGCGACCGGCTCGCTCCCGCCCGCCAGCATCGCCGCCCGCCGGACCGTCCCGACCGGCACGCCCGCCGCCTCGGCCACGGCGTCCAGCAGCAGCGCGTCGAGCGCGCCCTGCCGGACCTCCCCGGCGACGAGGCCGGCGAGGAACCGCTGCTCGCCGGCGGTGGCGGCGCCGAACAGGTCGGCCGCCAGCGCGGCCCGTGCGCCCGCCGAGCCCGGTCCGGAGAGCCCGGCCATCCGCTCGAACGCCGCGTCCACCGCGAGCACGTCCAGGGTCGGCTCCGCCGCGGGCGGCGGCAGGTCGCGCAGGGACCGCCAGCCGAGGCCGGTGCGGCGCTGCCGCAGCTCGCCCGCGAGGTACCGCGCGACGACGGGCACCTCCGCCGGGCCGGTGCGGCGGAGCAGGTCGACGAGCAGCGCCCGCTTGGCGAGGCGCGAGCGGGTCGCGGCCAGGCCCGCGCTGGTGGCGGCGACGTCGGCGAGCAGCACGTCCGTCATCCTGCCGCCGACCACCGACACCCGCGAGCCCGGTTCACTCCGGGGAGAGCGCGCCGCGGGTCAGCCGGACCTCCTCCGCGTCGAGCTGCGCCTGCACCTCGCGCAGCACGATGTCGTCGATGGTCCGCTCGTCGCGCAGCCGCACCACCGCGGCGCGCTTGTGCGCGAGCACCGCCAGCCGCAGGGCGTCGAAGTCGGCCTCGCGCGGGCGGCCGTCCTCTGCGGGCCCGTCGCCGGCCTCCGCGAGCGCCTCCGCGTGCATCCGGTACTCGGCCTCCAGCTTCGCGACGACCTTCCCCTCCAGGCCGAGCCGCGCGGCCTCGGCCGGCAGCGCCTCCAGGGCCGCGCGGGTCGCTGCCTTCTCCGCGTGGTGCCGCTCGCCCTCGACGCCGTCGTCGGCGGGCAGCCGCGCCCAGCGCACGACGGCGGGCAGCGTGAGCCCCTGCACCAGCAGGGTCGCGAGGATGACGCCGCCCGTGACGAAGACGATCACGTCCCGCCCGGGGAACGGCGTGCCGTCGGCCGTGGTCTCGGGGACGCCGAGCGCCGCCGCGAGCGACACCGCGCCGCGGAAGCCGGCCCACGCCCCGGGCATCCGGTGCCGCCAGGAGACCCGGCGGGCGCGCTGCACCGCGCGGCGGTCGACCGCGCGGATCAGGTACGGCGTGGTGTGGAACCACAGCAGCCGGGTGCCGATCACGGCGCCGAACGCCGCGGCGGTCCAGCCCAGGGCCTCGACCAGGCCGGCCGACGACAGGCCGTCGGCGGCCGTGACGAGCTGCATGCCGACCAGCACGAAGAGCGCGCCGTTCAGCACGTGGCTGACCACGGCCCAGAACGCCTGCGACTGCACGCGCGCGGCCGCCGGGATGACGCGGGGCCCGCTCTGGCTGAGCAGCAGTCCCGCGACGACGACCGCCAGCACGCCGGACGCGTGCACGAGCTCGGCGAGCAGGAACGCCGCGAACGGGGTCAGCACGCTGATGACGCTCTGCTGGATCGCCTCGTGCATGCGCTCCCGGAGCTGCACCGCGAGCCACCACACCGCGACGCCGGCCGCCGCGCCGCCCAGGTAGGAGATCGCGAACCGCCCCGCGAGGTAGCCGCCGGTGACCGGCTCGGCGACGGCGTGCACCGCGATCGCGTAGATCACCAGTGCCGTGCCGTCGTTGACCAGGCTCTCCGCGCGCAGGGTGGTGAGGGTCCGGCGCGGCATGCCGCGGGCCACGCCGGCGACGGCGGTGGCGTCGGTCGGCGCCAGCACCCCGCCGAGGATCCACGCCGGGCCCCAGTCCATCCCGAGCGCGTGCAGCACCACCGCCACGGCGCCGGCGGTCAGCACCACGAGCAGGACGCTGACCAGGACGATCACGCGCAGGTTCGCCCGGATCTCGCGCAGCGACGTCGTGAGGCTCTCCCAGTACAGCAGCGCGGGGAGCACGACGAGCAGCACCAGCTCGGGCGGGACGGTCAGCCCGCGGAACGCGGGCAGGAACCCCAGCGCGAGGCCGAGGACCAGCAGCACCAGCGGCGGGGCGACCCGCCAGCGCCGCCCGAGCGCGGTCCCCGTGAGAAGCGCGAGCAGCACGACGACGATCAGCTCCAGCGTCAGCACGGCGCCTCCTGGGGGCGGTCGGGGCACCGGTCGCCCAGGTGGCGGCCGGGTGGGACGGCACGAGGATGCTCGCGCCGTCCCGGCCCGGCAAGGGGGGGAGCGGCTCAGCCCGCCGCGACGGCGGCCGCGGCGCCCACCGGGTCGCCGCCCCCGGCGCCGCCCGGCGGCGGCAGCACGCCCGTGGTCGCGAGCCGCCGGTACCAGTGCCCCGAGTCCTTCACGGTCCGCGCCATCGTCGCGTAGTCGACGTGCACGATCCCGAACCGGCGCTCGTAGCCGTACGCCCACTCGAAGTTGTCCAGCAGCGACCACGCGAAGTAGCCCCGGACGTCAACCCCGGCGTCGAGCGCGGCGCCGACCGCGTCGACGTGCGCGTGCAGGTAGGCGACGCGGTCGGCGTCGTGCACGCCCCCGTCGGGTGCGACGACGTCGGGGTAGGCCGCCCCGTTCTCGGTGACGTGCAGCGGGAGGTCGGGGCGGCGGCGGTGCAGGTCGACCAGCAGCTCGGTCAGCCCGGACGGGTCGACCACCCAGCCCATCGCGGTCCGCGGGCCCGGCTGGTGCCGCCAGCGGACGCCCTCGACGAGGTTGGCGGGCGGCCGGGCCGCGCCCGCGGGCGAGGCCGCCTGCACGTCGGCCTCCGCGGGTGCGCCCCCGCCGGGCACCGAGCCGTCCGCCTCGACGAGCGCGGTCGTGTAGTAGTTCACCCCGAGCGCGTCCAGCCGCGTGCGGATCAGCTCCAGGTCGCGGTCGCGCACGAACGACCAGTCGGTCAGGTGCGCCGTCTCGGCGACGACCTCCTCCGGGTAGGCGCCGTCGAGCAGCGGCCCGAGGAACACCTCGTTCGCCACCCGGTCGAGCCGCGCCTTCGCGGCCCGGTCCTCGGGCGCCGCGGAGGCCGCCCGGTTGACCTGGAGGTTCAGCGTGATCGAGACCGGCGCCGCGTCCCCCGTGGCGGCGCGCACCGCGCGGGCGCCGAGCCCGTGCGCCAGGTTGAGCGTGTGCACCGCGGACAGCGCCCGGGCGGGGTCCTGCACGCCGGGGGCGTGCTCGCCGGACGCGTACCCGAGGTAGGCGGAGCACCACGGCTCGTTGAGCGTGGTCCACAGCGCGACGCGGTCGCCGAGCGCGTCCGCGACCAGGCCCGCGTAGTCGGCGAACCGCCACGCGGTGTCCCGCGCCGGCCAGCCGCCGGCGTCCTCCAGCGCCTGGGGCAGGTCCCAGTGGTAGAGCGTGACGACCGGGTCGATGCCGTGCGCCCGCAGGGTGTCGGCCAGCCGCCGGTAGAAGTCGAGCCCGGCCTGGTTCGCCGGGCCGCGGCCGGTCGGCTGCACACGGGGCCACGCCACCGAGAACCGGTAGGCGCGCAGGCCGAGGTCGGCCATCAGCGCGACGTCGTCGGCGAACCGGCGGTAGTGGTCGGTGCCGAGGTCGCCGGTGTGGCCGCCGAGCACCGCGCCGGGTGTCCGGGAGAACGTGTCCCAGATCGACGGGCCGCGGCCGTCCGCGTCGGTCGCGCCCTCCACCTGGTACGCGGCCGTGGCCGCGCCCCAGACGAACCCGTCCGGGAACCGGCGCGCGCCGGTCACAGGGCCGCCTCGAGGTCGGCCTCGAGGTCCGGCTCGCCCGCGAGCGGCACCCCCCGCAGGTCGTTCGCCGACCGCAGCACCGGCGCCGCGGTCAGGTCCGCCGGGTCGAGCACGGCGTCGGTCGTCACGTGGAAGGTCGCCCGTTCGCCCGCCAGCAGCGTCACCAGCGCGTCGTCGACCCGCGCGTCCGCCGCGAGCCGGTCGGCGTGCAGGGTGACGTCGGCCGCGTACGACCGCGCGACGACCTCGACGCGGTAGCCGCCGGGCTCACGGACGGCCGTGGCCCGCACCGCGCCCGGGTCGAGCCGCAGGTCCACGTCCTCGACGAACGCGTGCGCCGCCCGGCGCTCGGCGCGGCCGTCCGCGAGCCGCGCCGCCAGGACCTCGCCCGCCGGGTCGCCCGGGGTCGCGAGGTCGGCGGGCAGGGGCAGGACGGCCACCGACCGCGGCGCCACCGCCACGGGCAGCCCGGCGGCCGCGGCGGTCACGCCGCCGAGCGTCTCGCGCCGCAGGTGCGCGGTGCCGGACCAGGGCGCGTCGGTGTCGTTGGTCGCGACCAGCACGACCCCGCCGTCGCGCGCGGCGAGGAACAGCGTGCGCGGGGCGCCGGCGGCGCGTAGCGCGTACCAGAGCGGCTTGGGCCGCTCGGCGGAGTCGACGGCGGCCCAGGACGTGACCGGCCAGCAGTCGTTGAGCTGCCAGACGACCCAGCCCGCGGTGCGCGGCCACCAGGCGCGGTAGTGCTCGACCGCGTGCCGGACGGCGCGGGCCTGGTTGAGCTGGGTCGCCCAGTGCCAGTCGGCGAACGCGCGCGGCACGCCGAGGTGCGGGGCCAGCCCGCGGTCCAGCTTGCCGTTGCCGTCCTCGGCCTTCTGGTGCACGAGGAACACCGGGTCCTCCTGCGGCTCGGGCGCGTCGGCGAGCGGGCCGCCGTCGACCGCGTGCACCGACTCGACCAGCGTGCGCCACGCCGGCGGGCCCTGGAACCCGAACTCGGAGCAGAACCGCGGGATCTCCGAGCGGTACACCGTGTAGTCGACGCGGTTCCACACCTCCCACTGGTGGTGCGTGCCGCGGTCGGGGTCGTTCGGGTGCACGTCGGCCGGGTCGCGGCGCGGCGTGTACGGGCTGTTGGTGGCGTACGGCCGGGTCGGGTCGAGCTCGGCGAGCACGGCCGGGAACAGCTCCTCGGCGTACCACCGGCCCCAGGTCGCCTCCCCGAGCTGCGCCTTCCAGCCCCAGTCCTCGTGGCCCCAGACGTTCTCGTTGCCGCCGTTCCACAGCACCAGCGACGGGTGCGGCATGAGCCGCACGACGTTCTCCCGGGCCTCCGCCTCGATCTCGGAGCGCAGCGGCTCCTCCTCGGGATACGCCGCGCAGGCGAGCAGGAAGTCCTGCCAGACCAGCAGGCCGCGCTCGTCGCACGCCTCGTAGAAGTCCTCGGACTCGTAGATCCCGCCGCCCCAGACGCGCAGCAGGTTGAGGTGCGCGTCCGCGGCCTGGTCGAGCCGGCGCGCCAGGCGCTCGCGGGTGATCCGGGTGAGGAGGTGGTCGTCGGGGATCCAGTTCGCCCCGCGCACGGCGACCGGGCGGCCGTTGACCACGAGCGTGAACCGGGTGCCGTGCTCGTCGTCGGCGGTGTCGAGGGCGACCGACCGGAAGCCGACCCGGCGGCGCCAGGTGTCGAGCGCGGCGCGGTCGTCGCCGTCGGCCACCGCCAGCGTCACGTCCAGGTCCGCCAGCGGCTGCTCGCCGTGCCCGACCGGCCACCACACCGGGGCGCCCGGGACCGCGAGCTCGACCGCGGCCGACGAGGACCCCGCGGGCACGGTCACCGACGCCGACACCCCGAGCACCGCGGCGCGCACCGTCAGGGCCCCGTCCGGGAGGAGCCCCGAGCGCTCCACGTCCACGTGCACCGCGACCCGCCCGGTGCCGTCGGTGTCGAGCGTGACCAGCGGCCGCACCCGGGCGAGGCGGGCCACGGACCAGCGCTCGACCCGCACCGGCTTCCACAGCCCGGCGGTGCGCAGGTCCGGCCCCCAGTCCCAGCCGAACGAGCAGGCCATCTTGCGGACGAAGTTGTACGGCACCGGGCTGTACGCCGAGGGGCGGTCGCCCAGGGCGTCCCGCACCTCGTCGGCGTACGCGGTGGCGGACCGCAGGTCGACGGTGAGGGCGCGTGCGGCCCCGTCCGCCAGGTCCCGCACGTCGTACCGGTACGACCGGTGCATGTTCGCGGTCGTCCCGAGCACCCGCCCGCCCAGCGTCACGGTGCCGACGGTGTCGACGCCCTCCAGCACGAGGTCGACCCGCTCGCCGTCCGCGGCGGGCTCCAGCGCGAGCGCCCGCTCGTACCGCCAGTCCGTGCCGTGGAACCAGCGCACGGACTCCTCGTGCGCGTCCAAGTACGGGTCCGGGATGAGGCCGGCGGCCAGGAGGTCGGTGTGCACGGAGCCGGGCACCTCGGCGGCGAGCGCGCCCGCGGCGAGGACGGCGTCCGGCACGGGGCCGGCGGTGGCGGTGACGGTCCAGCCGTCGGCGAGGGTGTGGTGCTGCACGGGTGCTCCCGGGTGTCGCAGGGGTGGCTCAGGGTGGCGCAGGGGTGTCGCAGGAGGTCAGCGGCGCTCGCGGACGACGCGCACGCCGCCCGCCGGCACCGTGGTGACGGGCCCGACGTCCGTGCCGGTCAGCAGGTCGGTCCCGGACGCGGTGGCCGTGCGGTCCGCGTCGGAGTGGTTGAGCAGGAACAGGTAGGAGCGCCCGTCGCCGACGCGGCGGACCGCCTCGACGCCGGGGTCGGCCTCGGCGGTGCGGGGCAGCCCGGCCTCCTCGACGAGCCGGCCCGCGACCCGGTCGACGGCCGCCCGCGGCAGTGCGGCCCCCACGTACCAGGCGGAGCCGCCGCCGGGGACGGACCGCCGGGTCACGGCGGGCCCGCCCGCGAGCGACGACGTGGCGTACCGGACGACCGCCTCGGCACCGTCGAGCTCGACCCGCTCGGTCCAGTCCGCGACCTCCGCGCCGTCGTCCAGCCGGACGCGCTCGCCGGCCTGGAGCGGGTAGAACTCGTCGGTCCACGCGCCGAGCACGTCCTGCAGCGCACCGAGCCCGCGCCGCACGCGGCCGGTCGGCTCGCAGACGCCGGACAGGTAGGTGACCAGCAGCGTGCCTCCGCGCTCCGGCACGGCGCGCAGCCGGTCCGCCTCCGCGTCGGACAGCACCTGCAGCGTCGGCACCAGGACGAGGTCGTAGCCGGCCAGGTCGGTCCCGGGCGGCACGACGTCGCACAGCACCTGCCGCTCCCACAGCGCCCGGTGCCACGTGCGCAGCTCGCGCCCGTACCGCAGCGCCCGGTGCGGTGTCAGGCCGTGCTGCAGCGCCCACCCGGCCGGGTCGTCGACGACCATCGCGGCGCGCGCGGGCTCGACCACGGTGCCCTGCACCTCGGCCAGCGCCCGGAGGTCGCGCCCGAGGGCGACGACCTCCCGCCAGATCCGGGACCGGGTCCCGGAGTGCGGCACCATCGCGGAGTGGAACTGCTCGGCCCCCGCGGTCGAGGCGCGCCACTGGAAGAACAGCGCGCCGTCGGAGCCGCGGGCGACGTGGGCCAGGGCGTTGCGCGCGATCTCACCGGGGTCCTTGGCGCGGTTGCGCTGCTGCCAGCTGGGCGCCCCGGTGGAGTGCTCCATCAGCAGCCAGGGCCGCCGCCCGGCGGACATCCCGCGCATCCGGTCGCCGGCGAACGCGAGGTCCTGCTCCCGGTCCGGGTCGTCGACGAGCGTGTAGTGGTCGTTCGCGACCAGGGAGGTGTGCGGCGCCCAGGAGGCGTAGTCGACGACCTGCGCGCCGGGCCCGACCATCATGTTCGTGGTGACCGGGGCGTCGGAGTGCCGCTCCAGCACCTCCTTCTCGGCGAGGTAGTGCGCGAGCAGCGCGTCCGAGGAGTACCGCTCGTAGTCGAGGTACAGCCCGGGGTTCGGGGCCCCGTGCTTGCCGCGCGGCGGCAGGATCTCGTCCCACGCGCCGAACCGGTGCCCCCACTGCGCGGTGCCCCACGCGGCGTTCACCGCGTCGACGGACCCGTACCGCGCGCGCAGCCAGTCCCGGAACGCCGCGGCCGACACGTCGCAGTAGCACCGCGCGTTGCCGCCGCCGAGCTCGTTGCTCACGTGCCACAGCCGCACCGCGGGGTGCCGGCCGTACCGCTCGGCCAGCGCCTCGACGTACCGCAGCGCGTACCGCCGGAACACCGCGCTGCTCGGGCACCACGCCAGCCGGCCGCCCGGCGGCTGCTGGTAGAGGTCGGCGTCGTACGGCAGCACCTCGGGGTGCGCGGTGTGCAGCCACGACGGCGGGGCGGCGGTCGGGGTGGCCAGGTCGATCGCGATGCCGTGCGCGTGCAGCAGCTCGACCACCTCGTCGAACCAGGTCCAGTCGAAGGCGCCGTCGGCGGTCTCGACCAGGCCCCAGGAGAACACCCCGAGGGTGACCAGGTTGACCCCGGCCTCGCGCATCAGGGCGACGTCCTCGTCCCAGACCGCGCGGGGCCACTGCTCGGGGTTGTAGTCGCCGCCAAACGCGAGGCCGTCGACCAGGTGGACCGGCGGGGGTGCGGCGGCGGGCGGCGGCGGGACGACCGCGCTGACGAACTCAGGCACGCGCGCGCTCCTTCGCGACCGACGACGCGGCGACGGCCGCGGCCTCCGCCTCGTCGATCGGCACCCACGCCCCGAGCCCGTGGTCGTAGCAGACGGAGTTGTCGATGCCGTCGCGCGCCACGGCGGTGTCACCCTCGCGCCCGACGCTGCCGACCCGGTCCGGGTCGGGCGCGGCCATCGCGAGCAGCTTCGTGTAGTCGTGGTGCGGGTCGAGGATCACGGCGTCCGCCGGCCCGCGCTCCACCACCCGGCCGCGGTACAGCACGAGGATCTCGTCGGAGAAGTGCCGCGCGGTCGCCAGGTCGTGCGTGATGTACAGGACCGCGAGGTTGTCCTCCCGCTGCAGCCGGCCGAGCAGGTTGAGCACCCCGAGCCGGATGGACACGTCGAGCATCGACACCGGCTCGTCGGCGATGAGCACCTGCGCGCCCGGGGCGAGCGCCCGGGCGATCGCGACGCGCTGCCGCTGCCCGCCGGACAGCTCGTGCGGGCGGCGTGCGGCCATGTCCTCCGCCGGGTGCAGGTTGACCCGCTCCAGCATCTCCAGCACCCGGGCGTGGGTGGACGCCGCGTCGTGGGTGCGGCGGTGGATCCGCAGCGGGCGGGCCACGTGGTGCTCGACGGAGTGGAACGGGTTCAGGGACGCGAACGGGTCCTGGAACACCATCTGCACGTGCCGCTGGTAGACGGAGCCCATCACGGGCGTCCGGTCGTCCAGCTGCACCTCGATCCGCCCGGCGGACGGCTTCTCCATCCGGGTGAGCAGCTTGGCGATCGTCGACTTCCCGGAGCCCGACTCGCCGACCAGGGCGACGGTGCGCCGGGGCACCAGGTCGAACGACACCCGGTCGACCGCGCGCAGGGAGCTGCGGCGCAGGCCGGAGCGCAGGGCGTAGTCCTTCGTCAGGTTGGTGACGTGCACGCTGGTCATCAGGCCTCCTCGGGGTCGACGCCGTCGCGGATGAACGCGCCGCGCTCGCCGGACAGGCTCGGGAACGACCCGAGCAGCCGGCGGGTGTACGGGTGGGAGGGGGAGCGGTGCAGCCGCGCCGCGGTCTCCAGCTCGACGATCTCGCCGGCCAGCATCACCGCGATCCGGTCGCTGATCTCGAGCAGCAGCGGCAGGTCGTGCGTGATGAACACGACCGCGAAGTCGAGCTCGTCCCGGAGGCGGACGATCTCCCGGAGGATCTCCCGCTGCACCACGACGTCGAGGGCGGTGGTGGGCTCGTCCATGATCATGATCTGCGGCTCGAGCAGCATGGCCATCGCGATCATCACCCGCTGCCGCATGCCGCCGGACAGCTCGTGCGGATAGGACCGCAGCCGGGCGGGGTCGACGCCGACCCGGGTCAGGACCTCGGCCGAACGGGCCCGGCGCTGCGCCCGGGACATCCGCGCGTGCGCCCGCAGGGTGTCGTCGAGCTGGGCCCCGATCGTACGGACGGGGTTGAGCGAGTTCATCGCGCCCTGGAACACCATCGACAGCTGCGACCAGCGGAACCGGCGCAGCGGCTCGTCGTCCAGCCCGAGCAGGTCGACGTCGCCGCCGTCCCGGTCGTGGAACACGACCGAGCCGGACGCGATCCGGGCCGGCGGCTGGTGCAGCCGGTTGATCGCGTACGCCAGGGTCGTCTTGCCGCAGCCGGACTCGCCGGCCAGGCCGAGGATCTCGCCGCGGCCGAGCTGCAGGCTCGCGCCCCTCACGGCGGTGACGGGCTCCTCGACGTCGTAGACGACGGTGAGGTCGGTGACGGTGAGGACGGGGCGGCGCGCGGGCGCCGCGGCGTGCGGCACCCGGTCGGTGAGCGTGGTCATCAGGCGGCCTTCCTGGCGACGCGGGCGGCCGCCTTCGCGCGACGGCGGGCGGTGCGGGCGTTCTTCAGGCGCGGGTTGATGATCTCGTCGATCGAGAAGTTGACCAGGGACAGCCCCATGCCGAACAGCGCGATCACGAGGCCGGGAGGGACGAACCACCACCAGGCGCCGAGCGGCAGGGCGAACCCGTTCTGCGCGTAGAACAGCATCGTCCCGAGCGTCGAGGCGTTCGAGGCGCCGAGGCCGAGGAACGACAGGCCGGCCTCGCCGAGGATCGCCGCGATCACCGCGTACACGAACTGCGACGCGAGCACCGGGAGCAGGTTCGGCAGGATCTCCACGCCGATGACCCGCCACGGCTTCTCGCCCGACAGCCGGGACGCGGCCACGTAGTCGCGCGACCGCACCGACAGGGTCTGGGCGCGCAGCACCCGGGCCGAGGCCGCCCACGACGTCAGGGCGAGCACCACCGCGATCGTCCACAGCCCGCGGCTCTCCCGGGGCACGAAGCCCGAGATGACGATCACCAGCGGCAGGCCGGGGATCACCAGGAACACGTTCGACAGCAGCGAGAACCCCTCGTCCGCCGCGCCGCCCAGGTAGGCGCCGTAGATCCCGAAGAACGCCGACAGCAGCGTGGCGAGCACGCCGACCATGAGGCCGATCTGCAGCGACCCGCGGGTCGCGTACGCCAGCTGGGCGAGCACGTCCTGGCCGGTCTGGGTCGTGCCGAGCCAGTGCTCGGCCGACGGCGGGGCCAGGCCGACGTCGCTGATCGCGTCCGGGTCGCCGACCAGGTGCGGCCCGACCACGCCGAGCAGCACCACGCCGGCGATCAGCACGAGCCCGGTGGCGAGCCACGGGGTCATGGTCGGCAGCAGCATCCGCCACGCGGGGCGGGCGCGGGACCCCGCGGGGCGGGGCTCGGGCGTGGTGGTGGTCGGGGTGGTCTCGACGGGTCCGCCGGGGCCCTCGACGGCCACCTGCACGTCCGGTCCGATGTTCGTCATCGCCGGCTCCCCTCAGCCCTTCGCGCGGGTGCGCGGGTCGATGAGGCCGTACAGCAGGTCGACGACGAGGTTCGCGCCGAGCACGGCCAGGGTGATGAACAGGAACACGCCCTGCATGAGCGCGTAGTCGTTGTTGGTGACCGCGGCGAGCAGCCGTGACCCGATGCCGGGGTAGGAGAACACCTGCTCGGTGACCACGGACCCGGAGACGACGAACCCGAGCGAGATCGCGAAGCCCGCGACGGAGGGCAGCACGGCGTTGCGCGCGGCGTAGTTCCGCATCACCTGCCCGTGCGGCAGGCCCTTCGCGCGGGCGGTCAGCACGTAGTCCTCGGACAGCGTGGACACCATCATGTTGCGCATCCCGAGCAACCAGCCGCCGATCGACGCGACCACGATGGTGAGCGCGGGCACGAAGCCGTACTCGATCGCCGACCCGATGAACTCCGGCGACCAGCCGGGGTCGAGGACGACGTCGTAGCCGCCCTGCGACGGGAACCAGCCGAGCACCCGGGACAGCAGGTAGACCAGCACGAGCGCCAGCCAGAAGTACGGCACCGCGGCGAGCAGCGTGGTCAGCGGCACCGCCGAGTCCAGCCAGGTGCCGGGCCGCCAGCCGACGAACGCGCCGAGCAGCACGCCGATGGTCGCGGCGAGCACCGTGGCGATGCCGACCAGGACGACGGTCCACGGCATCGACGTGCCGATGACCTCGCTGACCGGGGTGGGGAAGTAGGTGACCGAGACGCCGAGGTCGCCGTGCACGAGGTTCGACAGGTAGGTGCCGTACTGCTGCAGCAGCGAGTCGGTGGTGTCGCCGCCCAGCAGGGCGGAGTAGGCCTCCCGCGTCTCGGGGGTGACCGTCCCGCCGCGCTGCTGGAGCTTGGCCAGCAGGATGTCGACCGGGTTGCCCGGGAGCAGGCGAGGGATGAGGAAGTTGAGGGTGACGGCGGCCCAGAGGGCGACCGCGTAGAAGCCGAGCTTGCGCAGGACGTAGTTCACGTCGCGACCTTCCGACGGCGGGGCGGGGGGCGGGGCCCGGACCGGGCGGCTGCGTGCCGCCCGGCCCGGTTCGCCTCAGCCCTCCGCCGGCTCCAGGCGCTTGAAGATCTCCGCGGCGTCGAACGCGGACCACACCGCCGGGAAGGCGTACATGTCGTCCTCGGTCGGCCAGCCGGTGAACCCGCCGACGTTCCACTCGCTGGTGGTGCCGCCCGTCAGGATCGGGATGTACGGCATGTCCTCGACGATCGCCGCCTGGATCGCGTCGAAGTGCGGCTGGCGTGCCGCGGCGTCGTCCAGCGGCATCGTCTTGAGCGCGTCGAGCGCGGCGTCCACGTCCGGGTTCGCGTACCGGGCGTAGTTGTTGCCCGCCGCCTCGCCGACCGGGGCGCCCGTCGCCGACGAGAAGAAGTACGTGTACAGGTAGTACGGGTCGGGCGCGGGGCCCTGCCACAGCGAGTCGATCGCCAGCTGGAAGTTGCCCTGCGTGCGGCGCTCCGTCCACTCGTTCCAGGACGACTGCGCCGTCTGCACGTCGATGCCGGCGGCCTTCGCCTGCTGCGCGATGGTCTGCACCGCGGTGATGTAGTCGGTCCAGCCGGTGACGACCTCGACCGTCACGGTGAGCCGCTCACCGTCCTTGGCGTAGATGCCGTCGGAGCCCTTGGCCCAGCCGGCGGCCTCGAGCACCGCGGCGGCGCCCTCGGGGTCGGCCTCCTCGGGGGCGACCGGCTGCTCGACGTCCGCCGAGATGGTGGCCTCCTGCGTGGAGGTCAGCGCGAACGTCGGCGAGATCTCGGACGCGGTCTCCTCGAACGCGAGCTGGTTGAGCTGGGTCCGGTCCATCGCGAGGTAGAGCGCGTGCCGGACGGCCGGGTCGGTCTGCGGGCCGGAGCAGCCGAGCTCGACGCTGGAGCAGGTCGCGAGCACCATCTGGTTCTGCGCGGCGGTCAGCGTGTCGTAGCCGGGGAAGTTCTCGGCGACGTTCTGGATGTCCGGCACCGGGCCGGTCTGCCAGTCGATGGTGCCGTTCGCGATGCCGTCGGCGCCGGCGGTGTTGCCGGACAGGGACAGGAACCGGATCGTCTTCACGGCCGGCTCTCCGCCCCAGTAGTCCGGGTTCGCGGTGTAGGTGAAGGCCTGGGGCTTGAAGTCGCCGAGCACGTAAGCGCCGGTGCCGACCGGGTTCTCGACCACGTCGGCGGTCGGGTCGACGTCGGCCCACAGGTGCTCGGGCACGATCGGCACCCCGGACAGCACGTCGGGGCCCTGCACGAACGCGGGCGCCTCGAACGTGAACGTCACGTGGGTGTCGTCGGTCGCGGTCGCGGTGCCCGCGTAGCCGACGTTGTTGATCGCGGGGGTGCTCGCGAGCAGGTCGTAGGTGAACACGACGTCGTCGGCCGTGAACGGCTCGCCGTCGGACCAGGTGACGTCCTCGCGGAGCGTGACCTGCAGCTCGGTGCCGTCCTCGTTCCAGGCGTACTCGGTGCCGAGCAGGGGGACCGGGTCGGACTCGGCGGCCTTGTTGATGAAGAACAGCTGCTCGTAGATCGCGCCCAGGCCGCCGATCCGGGACGGGGAGAACGGGTTGAAGTTGACCTGGTAGTCGCCGGACTGGCCGGTGTAGGCGACGAGCGTGGTGCCGTCGCCGGAGGCGCCGGTGCTGCCGGAGCCGCCGCCGTCGCCGCCGCTGCACGCGGCGAGGAGGGCGAGCGTCGCCGCGCCGGCGACGAGGGGGACGACGCGACGAGCGCGGCGTCGGGGCGTGCGTGCTGACCTGAGGAACATCGCTGGTCCTTTCCACCCGTCGCGGCCGACGGTCTGGTCGTGGCCGCGTCGTCGCGGCCCGGGGAAACGCAGGCATATCGTTACGTGCTTAAATTAAGCATGTCAAGATATGGTCGGGACATGCGAGCACCTCGTGCCGCGACCGGGGCGCTCGTCCTCGACCTGATCCGCACGCACGGCACGGTCAGCAGGGTCGAGCTCGCCGACCGGTCCGGGCTCACCGCGGCGACCATCACGCACGTCGTGCGGGACCTCATGGCCGAGGGCCTGGTGCACGAGGTCGGGCGCGTCACCGGCGGCGTCGGCTCGCCGCGCCGGCTGCTGGAGCTGGACGCCGGCGCGTGGTTCGCTGTCGGCGTGCAGCTCGACCGGTGCGCGAGCAGCGTCGTGGTGACCGACTTCGCCGGGCGCCGGGTCGCCTCCACCGGGGTGCGCGGCGTCGGTCGCGGCGCCCCCGACGACACCCTCCCGGTGCTCGCCCGGCACATCGACCTGCTGCTGGCCGGCGCCGGCATCCCGCGCGACCGGGTGCTCGGCGTCGGGCTGGTGACGCACGGTCCCCAGGACCGGGCGGCGGGGGCCGTGCTCACCGGTCAGCCGACGCCGCAGTGGCGCGACTACCCGCTCACCGGGACGCTCTCCCGGCTGCTGGGCCTGCCGGTGCTGCTGGAGAACGACGCGACCGCGGCCGCCGTGGGGGAGCAGTGGGTCGGCGCCCTCGACGTCGACACCTTCGGCGTGCTCTACATGGCGACGGGCGTCGGCGGCGGGGTGATCGCCGGGTCCGAGGTGTACCGCGGCGGCACGGCGAACCCGGTCGAGATCGGGCACGTGCCGGTCGACCCGGCGGGGCCGGCGTGCGCCTGCGGCAGCCGCGGGTGCGTCGAGGCGCTCGCGGGCCCGGGCGCGGTGGTCGCCGCCGCGCTGCGCGACCCGGCGCTCGCGGGCCGGCTCGGGCTGGCCGGCGGCGAGGACGCGGTGCTGGCCGACTTCCAGCGGGTCGCGCGCGCCGCCGTGGCCGGCGACGCGGCGTCCGCGGCGCTGCTGGCGGACTCCGCGCGGCACCTCGGCACCGCGGCCGTGACGCTGATGAACCTGTTCGACCTCGATACCGTCGTGCTGGCCGGCCCGGCCTTCGGCGTCGCGGGGCCGCTGTACGTCGCCGGGGTGCAGGAGGTGGTCGACGCGGGGGCGCTCGCGCGGCTGCTGCGGCCCGTGCGGGTGCGGCTGTCCCGGGACGTCCGGGTGTCCGCGGCGGTGGGCGGGGCGCTGGTGGTGCTCCGGTCGCCGCTCGGGCGGCCCGGCGCGAACCCGGCGGGCGCGGCGCCCGCGCCGCCGGCGACCGGCGCACCCGTACCCGCCCCTCGGC
>NZ_JAKRMS010000130.1 GCF_022346185.1 Cellulomonas sp. ACRRI
CCCCAGCCCGACCCCGCGTCGGGCCCGACCGCCCCCCGTGCCATGACCGTCACCGTGGTCGCCCCGGACCGGGTGCTGCTGACGGGACCGGCGGTGCGCGTCACGGTGCCGTCCGTGGCGGGCTCGCTCGGCATCCTCGCGCGCCACGAGCCGGTGGCCGCCCTGCTCGCCGCGGGCGCCGTGCGGGTCCTGCCGGCGGACGGGCCCGAGGTCGAGGTGCACATCACCGGCGGGTTCGTCGTGGTCGACGACGACCAGGTGACGGTGCTCGTCGACGGCACGCGCGCGGACGGATGACGGCGCCGGGTCCAGCCGCGCAAGGCACCGCCGAGCACGGGGGCCCGACGGGCCACACCGCCTGACAGAACTCTCCGAAGACCGACGCCACGCCGGAACCGGAGTCGAATGCACCCGCTGCTGGAGCGGGTGGCTCGGAGGACCTCGTGGGGTCGCGCGGTCTCTCGAGTGGTGGTGACGACGCACCGCCGCCGTGGGTGCGGTCAGGCCTTGGCCGGCGCCCGCCGGCAAGGACGTGAACGCCGCGACCGAGATGCTCGTGAACACCTGAGGTTTCGACCTGACCCACCCCCCGATCAGCGTGCCGTGCGGCGAGGCAGTCGGACTGCCCGTCGGGCGACGCCGGGCGAGGCATGCCGAGGCCGGGCGCCCCGCGCGACGGCGCAGGTGCGCGATCTGCCGAGGTCGCAGATGCACCCGCGGTCGTTCGGACGCCGAGGTCGAGATGCGCCCGATGGCTCGCGCTGTGCGGTGATGCCCCGTCTCAGATGCGGCGACGGTCGGGCGCGTCCGCACCTGGGCAGAGCACGATGCTCACCCGAGCTCACGCCCCTCGGGGGAGCCGTGGAGCGCCCCCTCCAGCATTCCACTTCCCACCGGTCAGCCCGCCGGAGAGGCGCCACACGTCCTCGGCGGACAAGTGGTCCTGCACGAGAACGAGCAGGGTCTCCAGGCCGTCACGGCGAGCGATCCCTCTCTTGTGCGGCGGGTCGTCGGGGAAGAAGAGAGACACAGGCTTCCCTGCGGCATCCGGTGTGGCGACGACGGGCCGAGGTCGACCCAGATGGTCGGGAAGCTCTCGGGTGGGAGGCCGAAGAAGGTCTCGGCGGACGGAGCGTCGGCGAGTGGTCCCGCAGCGCGGCGCCCTCGACCCGGTCGACACGGAGCTCGACGACGCCATGGCGAGCTCACCCGCCCGCAGGATCGACCGCGGCGAGGTTCGCCTCCAGGTCACTGAGAGCGTCGAGCATCTCCTGGACGCGAGTCGGGGTGAGCTCCCCGACCGTAGCCCGTTCGAGCTCGTCCCACGCCTCCGTGACCTTCTGCCGGAGGTCCAGGGCGGCTTCGGTGGGGTGGACGATCACGACGCGGCGATCGGTGGGAGATGGCTCTCGTCGCACCAGCCCGATGTTGGCGAGTCTCGCGATGCTTCGGGCCATCGTCGGGGCGTCGGAGTCGAGCGTGCGGACCAGGTCGACCTGGCGTTGGGGCCCGTTCTGCCAGAGCGTCATCAGGACGAGTTCCTGCCCGGGGCGCAACCCGGCGTCCCGGAGCAGGCGACCGGCGAGCGCCTTGTGCAGGCGGGCCAGCCGGAAGATGGCGTAGCTCAGCGGGTGAGCACCGAGGCCGTTCGGATCGTCCACGCCGGAAGGGTACGTCCTCGTCGACGGAGGCACCCAGCACGTAGTTAGCCGGACAAGGAATAACCCGGCAGGTTCGTTGTTCGGCTAAGTGTTCTGTTCGTCAACGTCACGAGGAGCACGACCATGGACGTCCAGCCCAGCACCGCCTTCCAGCCCACCACTGCCGGCCGCCTGCGGCTGCGCAACCGCATCGTGATGTCGCCGATGACCCGCAGCCGGGCCTTCGGGACCCGCGCGACCGACGACATGGCCGTCTACTACGCGCAGCGCGCCGGCGCCGGGCTCATCGTCACCGAGGGCATCCAGCCCAGCCCGATCGGCCAGGGCTACCCCGACACGCCGGGGCTGCACTCCGCCGAGCAGGTCGCCGCCTGGCGCCGGGTCACGGACGCCGTCCACGACGCCGGTGGCTCGATCGTGGCCCAGCTGATGCACACGGGCAGGATCGGTCACCCGAGCACCACCGAGGCCGCCGGCCACGGACCGCTGACACCCGTTGGACCCTCCGCGGTGCAGGCGGGCGGTCAGGTGTTCACGCCTACCGGCCCGCAGCGGAACGTCGTCCCCCGTGCGCTGACGGAGGACGAGATCGCCTCCACCATCCAGGACTTCGCCACCGCCGCCCGGCACGCGATCGACGCCGGCTTCGACGGCGTCGAGATCCACGGCGCCAACGGCTACCTGCTCCACCAGTTCCTGTCGACCAATGCGAACCGCCGCACCGACAGGTGGGGCGGCAGCCCGCAGAACCGGACACGTCTCACGCTCGACGTCGTCGCGGCGGTGGTCGACGCCATCGGCGCCGACCGCACGGGGCTACGGCTCTCCCCGGCCAACGGACTCGGCGACACGGTCGAGGCCGGCCACGTCGAGACCTACACCACCCTGGTGCGTGAGCTGGGCCGGTTCGACCTGGCCTACCTCCACCTCGTCGAGGCGGGCGACCCTGGGCTGACGCCGGTGTTGCGAGGCCTCTGGCCCGGGGTGCTGATGCTCAACCCCGCGACCCCGGAACCCCAGGACCACCCCGGGCGGCTGGCCCTGGTCGATCAGGGGGCAGCCGATCTCATCTCCTTCGGGCGCCTGTTCATCGCCAACCCCGACCTCGTCGACCGCCTGGCCACCGGCGCGGAGCTCGCCCTGCCCGACATGTCCAAGGCGTACGGCGGCGATCACCGCGGCTACACCGACTATCCGACCCTCGCGCACTCGCCCGCCGCGGCCTGAGGCAATCGGCACCGAGGGAGAAAGGAGCATGACAGTGACCAGCTTCAACGAGCGCGTCATCGACCAGTTCCACGCACAGAACGGACGCGTCGGAGGGTGGGGCGAGAGCCTCGTCCTGGTGCACCACCGCGGAGCACGCACCGGCAACGCCTACGTCAACCCCGCCATGTCACTGCGCGACGGCGACGACTGGCTCGTGGTGGCATCGAAGATGGGCGCGCCGCACGATCCCGCATGGGCGGTCAACCTCCGGGCGGAGCCCGACGTCGAGATCGAGGCCGTCGTCGACGGCGAGGTCAGGACGATCCCTGTGCGCGCTTCCGAGCTCGTCGGCACCGAACGACAGACCGCCTTCGACCGCTTCGTCGAGGTAGCACCGGCGTTCGCCGCCTACCAGGCCAAGGCGGGGCGCCTGATGCCCGTGATCCGGTTCCGCCGCCGATCGACACCTTCTGTCGCACCTGACGACACCACCCGGTACATCACGGTCCGCCACGCCGAGACAGAGGACGGGCTGCCGCACTTCGGCGTCGTCGGCGATACCTACACGATCCTGCTGACGGGCGCAGACACCGACGGCCGCTACGGGCTGATCGACATGCACGTCCCGCCGGGAGGCGGTCCCCCGCTCCATCGTCACGACTTCGAGGAGATGTTCCACGTCCTGTCCGGAGAGGTCGAGTTCACGTTCCGCGACGAGCATCTCGTCGCCCACGCCGGGGACACGGTCAACATCCCCGCCCGCGCCCCGCACCGTTTCGTCAACGCGTCCGAGAACGACGTCCGCATGCTGTGCATGGTCACCCCTCCCGGGCTGGAGGAGTACTTCGGTCTCTGGGGCGAGCCGCTGCCCGACCGCACCGCCGCGCCCGACGCGGCAGAGACGTCGAAGCGACTTCGCACGGCCGTCGCGCTCGAACCCGCCTACAAGATCGAGACCGTCATGCACCAGTAACACCCTGAGCGAGTTGCCCTCGGGGAACGGAAAGGCCCGGCACCGCAGGATCCTGCGGTGCCGGGCCTCTGGTCAGTCGCTCCGGGCGGCTGATCCTCCGAGCAGTCTCAGAAGTCCCAGTCCTCGTCCTCGGTGTTGACGGCCTTGCCGATGACGTACGAGGAGCCCGAGCCGGAGAAGAAGTCGTGGTTCTCGTCGGCGTTCGGGGACAGGGCCGACAGGATCGCCGGGTTGACGTTCGTCTCGTCCTTCGGGAACAGCGCCTCGTAGCCCAGGTTCATCAGGGCCTTGTTCGCGTTGTACCGCAGGAACGCCTTGACGTCCTCGGTGAGGCCCAGGGGGTCGTACAGGTCCTGGGTGTACTCCACCTCGTTGTCGTACAGCTCGAAGAGCAGCTCGAAGGTGTAGTCCTTCAGCTCCTGGCGCTCGGGCTCGGTGAGCCGCTCCAGGCCCTTCTGGAACTTGTAGCCGATGTAGTACCCGTGCACGGCCTCGTCGCGGATGATGAGGCGGATCAGGTCGGCCGTGTTGGTGAGCTTGGCCCGCGAGGACCAGTACATCGGCGCGTAGAAGCCGGAGTAGAACAGGAACGACTCGAGCATGGTCGAGGCGACCTTGCGCTTGAGCGGCTCGTCGCCCCGGTAGTAGTCGAGGACGATCTCGGCCTTGCGCTGCAGGTTCGGGTTCTCCTCCGACCAGCGGAAGGCCTCGTCGATCTCGCGCGTCGAGATCAGCGTCGAGAAGATCGACGAGTACGACTTCGCGTGCACCGACTCCATGAACGCGATGTTGGTGTACACCGCCTCCTCGTGGGGGGTCAGCGCGTCCGGGATGAGCGACACGGCGCCGACGGTGCCCTGGATGGTGTCGAGCAGGGTCAGGCCCGTGAAGACGCGGGTCGTCATCTGCTTCTCGACGTCCGTCAGGGTCGCCCAGGACTGGATGTCGTTCGACACCGGCACCTTCTCGGGGAGCCAGAAGTTGCCGACGAGCCGGTCCCAGACCTCGACGTCCTTCTCGTCCTCGACGCGGTTCCAGTTGATCGCCTGGACCCGGTCGACCAACTTCAGCTTCTCGGCCATCACTGCTCCATGTCGTGTCCGGTGCCGCGCCGACCGCGGCTCGTGCGGGGCTCCCCGCCTGGGTCTGCCCCCAATGGTGCACCCTCGCGCGAGCGCGCCGGTCGGGCGTCAGGCCCGGCCGGCGCACGTCGCGTCAGAGCATGCAGGAGACGCAGCCCTCGACCTCGGTGCCCTCGAGCGCCATCTGCCGCAGGCGGATGTAGTAGATCGTCTTGATGCCCTTGCGCCAGGCGTAGATCTGCGCCTTGTTGATGTCGCGCGTGGTGGCGGTGTCCTTGAAGAACAGCGTCAGCGACAGGCCCTGGTCCACGTGCTGCGTGGCCTCGGCGTACGTGTCGATGATCTTCTCGTAGCCGATCTCGTACGCGTCGTCGTAGTACTCCAGGTTGTCGTTCGTCATGAACGGCGCCGGGTAGTACACGCGGCCGAGCTTGCCCTCCTTGCGGATCTCGATCTTCGACGCGATCGGGTGGATCGACGACGTCGAGTTGTTGATGTACGAGATCGAGCCGGTCGGCGGGACCGCCTGGAGGTTCTGGTTGTAGATGCCGTGCTCGCGCACCGACTCCGCCAGCTCCCGCCAGTCGTCCTGCGTCGGGATGTGCACGCCGGAGGTGGCGAACAGCTCCGCGACGCGGGCGGTCTTCGGGACCCACGTGCCCTCGATGTACTTCCGGAAGTACTCGCCGGACGCGTAGGTCGAGTCCTCGAAGCCGGCGAACGCCTGGCCCCGCTCCTTGGCGAGCAGGTTCGAGGCGCGGATGGCGTGGTACGCCACCGTGTAGAAGTAGATGTTCGTGAAGTCCAGGCCCTCGGCGGACCCGTAGAAGATCCGCTCGCGTGCCAGGTACCCGTGCAGGTTCATCTGCCCGAGGCCGATGGCGTGGCCGCCGCGGTTCGCCCGCTTCACGGACGGCACCGACTCGATGTCGGTCTGGTCGGACACCGCGGTGAGCGCGCGGATCGCGGTCTCGACCGAGCGGCCGAAGTCCGGCGAGTCCATCGCGAGCGCGATGTTCATCGAGCCGAGGTTGCAGGAGATGTCGCGGCCGACGTGGTCGTACGACAGGTCCTCGTTGAAGGTCGAGGGCGTCGAGACCTGCAGGATCTCCGAGCACAGGTTCGAGTGCGTGATCTTGCCCTTGATCGGGTTGGCCTTGTTGGCCGTGTCCTCGAACAGGATGTAGGGGTAGCCCGACTCGAACTGCAGCTCGGCCAGCGTCTGGAAGAAGTCGCGGGCCTTGATCTTCTGCTTGCGGATGCGCCCGTCGTCGACCATCGCGCGGTAGTTCTCGGAGACGTTCACGTCCGCGAACGGCTTGCCGTAGACGCGCTCGACGTCGTACGGGGAGAACAGGTACATCTCCTCGTTGTTCTTCGCGAGCTCGAACGTGATGTCCGGGATGACGACGCCCAGCGACAGGGTCTTGATGCGGATCTTCTCGTCCGCGTTCTCCCGCTTGGTGTCGAGGAACCGCATGATGTCCGGGTGGTGCGCGTGCAGGTACACGGCACCGGCGCCCTGGCGGGCACCCAGCTGGTTCGCGTAGGAGAAGGAGTCCTCGAGCAGCTTCATCACGGGGATGACGCCGGACGACTGGTTCTCGATGTGCTTGATGGGCGCGCCGTGCTCGCGGATGTTCGACAGCAGCAGGGCCACGCCGCCGCCGCGCTTGGACAGCTGCAGGGCGGAGTTGATGCCGCGCGCGATCGACTCCATGTTGTCCTCGATGCGCAGCAGGAAGCAGGACACGGGCTCGCCGCGCTGCGCCTTGCCGAGGTTGAGGAACGTCGGGGTCGCCGGCTGGAAGCGGCCGGACACGATCTCGTCGACGAGCTGCGTCGCGAAGGTCTCGTCACCCTCGGCGAGCGCGAGCGCCACCATGGTGACGCGGTCCTCGAAGCGCTCCAGGTACCGCTTGCCGTCGAACGTCTTCAGCGTGTACGAGGTGTAGTACTTGAACGCGCCGAGGAAGGTCTGGAACCGGAACTTCTTCGAGTACGCGTGCTTGAACAGCGCCTTGATGAACTCCGGGGTGTACTGCGCGAGGACCTCGGCCTCGTAGTACTTGTTCTCGACCAGGTAGTCGAGCTTCTCCTCGATGTCGTGGAAGAAGACCGTGTTCTGGTTGACGTGCTGCAGGAAGTACTGCCGCGCCGCCTCCCGGTCCTTGTCGAACTGGATCTCCCCGTTGGCGCCGTAGAGGTTCAGCATCGCGTTGAGCGAGTGGTAGTCCATCTCGGGCGTGATGGTGATGACCTCGGTCGCGTCGGTCATGCCGGCGTCGGTGAGTGTCGCTGCCAAAATCGTCCCCATCCCTCTCGGACGCGTCGCACGTCCTCGGTCGTTCCCATGAGCTCGAAGGCGTACAGGTACGGGACCTGGCACTTCGCCGCGATGATGTCTCCGGCCATGCAGTAGTGCGCGCCGAAGTTGGTGTTCCCCGCCGCGATGACGCCGCGGATCAGGGAGCGGTTGGTCACGTCGTTCAGGAACTTGACGACCTGCCGCGGGACCGCACCGCCCTCGTTGCCGCCGCCGTACGTGGGGACCACCAGCACATAGGGGTCCTGCACGTGCAGGAACGGCTCCGACGGACGGAGCGGGATCCGCGTGGCGTCGATGTCCAGCTTGTCGACGAACCGGCGGGTGTTCTCCGAGACGGAGGAGAAGTAGACCAGGGAGCTCAACGCCCCACCCCTCCTCGCCCCGGGTGGATCGTGGACCCGTGCGGCCGCGCCGCCCGGGTCACCGGGCGGCGCACGGCCGCGTCAGGCGACGGAGACCGCAGCGCGGTCGGCGAGCGCCTTGATCTGGTCCGGGCGGTAGCCCGACCAGTGGTTGCCGTCGGCCACGACGACCGGCGCCTGCAGGTGGCCGAGGGACATGACGTAGTCACGCGCGTCGGCGTCCTCCGTGATGTCCACGACCTCGTACTGCAGGCCGGCCTTGTCCATGGCGCGGTAGGTCGCGTTGCACTGGACGCAGGACGGCTTGCTGTAGACGGTGATGGTCATCGCTGTCTCCCCGGTGTGAAAGGCCTGGCTGGTACGTGCGCCCCCGCGCCCGCCCCGCATGCTGCTGGTGATGCTGCTCTCGGCCGCTGCGGCCGGGCCCCCGGGCGTCTTCCCGACGTCCCCAGGCCCTCCTCCAGCGGCGAGTCACGACACTACACCTAGTGGTGCGCCCGGCAAGAGACCACAAGGGCTGGTGTTACACACGTGTCGTTTCCACAGCCTGTGCACGATCGTCGATGTCCAGTTCCATCCACAGGCTACGGGCGACCACTGACACACAGGACGAGCGCGGAGGCCCTGCACATCCACGCGTTCGTCCACAGATATCCCCAGGTCGACCACAGGCCGGGCCACATGTGGACAACTCCCCCCCGCACCCCGCGGGGGTGACGCAGGTCGCCCGGACGGCGGCGCGTCGGGCACCCGGCGTGTCGCACCAGCACCGGCGTGTCGCGGCGCGTCGCCGGCTGGTCACCCACCTCCGTCCAGGATCACCATGCCCTTGCTGCCCCGCGGCTCCCGGAAGCCCGCGGCCTCCAGCTCCGCCTGCTGCCGGTCCGACGCCGCCACGGCTCCCACCGTCTCCCCGGGCGCGACCACCAGCCGGCACAACGTGACGGCGCCCGCGAGGGCGGCGGCACGGTCGGCTCCCGGGTCCCGCACGGCGACCCGGCCGAGCCACCAGGTGGTGCGGATCTGCGGTGCGACGCGGAACAGCCCGCGACGCTCCTCCGCGGTGCGCTCCGCGCGATTGCGGAGCCACTGGAGCACGCCGAGGGTCAGCAGGTAGCCGTAGAAGACGCCCGCGACCACGAACACGGCCGTCGGGGGCACGCCGCGGACCACCGGCCGGAACAGCAGCCAGACCGCGGCGCCGATCGCGATGGCGACGCCGGGCGACACGGTGCGGCTCAACGACACCGTGGTCCGCCGGTCGTCGCGGTGGTACCGGTTGCGGCCGATCGTGAGCAGCCGCGCCGGCCAGCACCATGCCGTCAGTGCCCCGCGGAGGACGCCCCGCGCACGCACGGGCACGCCGTCCGCCGCGAGCGTCCAGGCGACGCCAGGGAGGTCACCGGCGCGGACCGGCCGCCAGCCGGCGGCCGCGGCGGCCGCCCGCCGCTCCTCCCGGGTCGGCGGCGCCCGGGTCGGCGGGGGCGGGTCCACGACGTCGCCGTCGTCGGTCGACGCACCCCCGCGTCCGTCCGCGCCCGCTCCCGGCACCGTCATGCCCGCAGCGTCCCGCAGCCCGCACCGCCCCGCACGACGACCGGCTCACCGGGCCCCGCTCCTCGAAGTGGAAGGTCTGGCCGGACACGCCGTGGGCGTGTCCGGCCAGACCTTCCACTCGACCCGCCAGGCCCCCTCCCTCGCGCGCGGGCGCGGTGAGCAGCTGTCGGTCCCCGCGCGAAACGTCACGCGCCCGCAACATCCGCCGCCACGTGCGGAAACATGTACCCGGTTCTGTATACAGACATGAGTACAGACGTCGTCCCCGGGTCGCCGGCGGCACCGAGCGGCCCCGAGGGCTCCGCCACCTCGCGCCGCGAGCGCGTCTACCTGACCATCCGCGACGAGCTGATGAGCGGCCGGGTCTCCCCGTACGAGCGGCTGACCGAGGAGCGGCTGGCCGAGCGGCACGGCGTGTCCCGGACCCCGGTGCGCGAGGCGCTGGCCCGCCTGCTGGCCGACGGGATCGTGGTCAAGCGCGAGAGCGGCCTGCACCTGTACGTGCCGAGCTTCCGCGAGCTGACCGACCTCTACGAGCTGCGGATCACCCTGGAGCTGCGCGGCCTGACCCGGGCGCTCGAGGACCCGACGGTGCACCACGACCGCGCCCGGCTCGAGGGCGAGCTCGCGCACTGGTACGGCTTCCGCGACGACCGCCCCGCGCCGGACGCGGGGTTCGTCAGCCAGGACGAGCGGTTCCACTTCACGCTGCTCGACGCGTCCGGCAACCCGGCGCTGACGCAGGCGCTCGCCCAGACGAACCGCCGGATCCGGTCGGTGCGGATGTACGACTACCTCACCGAGGACCGGATGGCCGCGACCATCGACGAGCACATCGGCATCGCCGAGCTCGTGGTGCGCGACCGGCTGCCCCAGGCGCTGGAGGCGCTGCGCGCCCACGTCGGCGCCTCGCGGGAGGTCGTGATGGAGCGCGCCGCCGCCGCGCTGGAGATGACCCGACTGATGGCCCGCGAGGAGCAGCGATGACCGCCACGACCGCCACCCCCACGACCACCGGCGGCACCGCCCTCGACCGCGTCGACCGCGCCTTCGCCGCCCTGGAGGCGGCCGCCCGCCCCGACGTGTGGACGCTGGTCCGCGACCGCGCCGACGTCGAGGCCGAGGCGCGCGCCGTCGACGCCCGGGTCGCCGCCGGCGAGGACCTGCCCCTGGCGGGCCTGGTGCTCGCCGTCAAGGACAACATCGACGTCGCGGGCCTGCCGACGACCGCCGCGCACCCCGCGCACCAGGTGGTCGCCGACCGGTCGGCCACCGTGGTCGACCTGCTGCGCGCCGCGGGCGCCGTCGTGCTCGGCAAGACCAACCTCGACCAGTTCGCGACCGGGCTCACCGGCAGCCGCAGCCCGTACGGGGCGGTGGCGAGCGCGGTGGCGCCGGACCGGGTGTCGGGCGGCTCGTCCTCCGGCTCGGCCGTCGCCGTCGCGCTCGGGATCGCCGACCTGGCCCTGGGGACCGACACCGCCGGCTCCGGGCGCGTCCCCGCCGCGTTCAACCGCGTCGTGGGCATCAAGCCCACCCTCGGGCTGGTGCCGAAGGACGGCGTCGTGCCGGCGTGCGCCTCGTACGACTGCGTGACCGTCCTCGCCCGCGACCTCGACCTGGCGCGGCGGGCGATGACGGTGATGGCCGCCCCGAGCGCCCTCGACCCGTCGTCGCGCACCTGGCCCGCGGACGTGCGGCTCGCCGCCCCGACGGCGCCCGTCGTCGCGGTGCCGCGGGACGCCGACCTGGCCGAGGTCGCCCCGGGCGTCCGGGCGCGGTTCGACGCGGCGGTCGCCCGGCTGGTCGAGGCGGGCGCGACCACGCGCGTCGTCGACCTGACGCCGTTCCTCGCCGCGGCCCGGCTGCTGTACGGCGGCGGGCTCGTCGCCGAGCGGTACGCGGCGTTCGGCGCGTTCCTGGCCGAGCACCCCGAGGGCGCCGACCCGTCGGTCGCCCGCATCGCCGCCGACGCCGGCCGGGTCACCGCGGCCGAGTACCAGGCCGCCCGGGACGAGGTCGCCGCGCTGCGCTCCGCCGCGCTGGCCTCCCTCGACGGCTGCGACGCCCTGCTGGTGCCCACCGCCCCGGAGCACCCGACGCTCGCCGAGGTCGCCGCCGCGCCGCTCACCACCAACGCGCGGCTCGGGCTGTTCACCAACTTCGTCAACCTGTTCGACATGGCCGGGGTCGCGATGCCGCTCGGCCCCACCGGCGCCGGCGAGGCCGGGGTCACGGTGCTCACCCGCGCCTTCGACGACCAGGTGGCGCTCGACCTCGCCGCGCTGCTGGAGCGGGACGGCCGGGCCGACGACGCCGGGTGGCGCGACCTGCCCGCCGCCGACGCCCCGGCACCCGCTCCCCTGCCCACGACCGGCGTGCCGGTCGTCGTGTTCGGCGCGCACCTCCGCGGCGAGCCGCTGCACCCGGACCTGCTGGCGCTCGGCGCCCGCTGGGTCGGCCCGGTCCGCACGGCGCCGGACTACCGGATGCTCGCGCTGGCCACGGCCCCGGCCAAGCCGCTGGTGCACGCCGTCGCCCCCGGGACCGGCGGGTCCCTGGCGGGCGAGGAGTACCTGCTCACGCCCGACGCCCTCGGCCGGCTCCTGCTGTCGATCCCGGCGCCGCTCGGCCTCGGCCGGGTGCGGACCGACGACGGCCGCGAGCTCGTCGGCTTCGTCGGCCAGCCCGGCGCCGCGCCGGGTGCCGCGGACGTGACGCACCTCGGCGGGTGGCGCGCGGCCCTCGCCGCGGGCGCCGCGCCCGCACCGCCCACGGTTTCCGGCGCGGCCACCGCGGACCGGCGTGGGCCGGGCCGGAAGCCGTAGGCGG
>NZ_JAKRMS010000131.1 GCF_022346185.1 Cellulomonas sp. ACRRI
CCGCCCCGCGAGCTCGCGCCACGGCCCCACCGCCACCACGGCGCCCTCCTCGAGCACCACCACCCGGTCCGCCCGCGCCAGCGCGGCCCGCTTCGACGTCGCCCCGACCACGGTCGTCCCGCGCTCCCGCAGGGCGGACCACAGCTCGATCTCGGTGGTCGCGTCGAGCGCGCTGGACACGTCGTCGGCGAGCAGCAGCTCGGCCTCGGTGGCCAGCGCCCGCGCGAGCGCGAGCCGCTGCACCTGACCGCCGGACAGGCGCACGCCACGGTGGCCCACGAGCGCGTCCGGGCCGCCCGCCTCGGCCACGTCGGTCGTCATCCGGGCCGCGGCCAGCGGTCCGTCGACGGCGCGGTCGTGGTCGAGCCGCACGTTGTCGGCGAACGTCCCGGACAGCACGCGCGGCACCTGGGCGACGTGCGCGACGCGGCCGGGTCGCAGGAAGGCCTCGGCGTCCTCGACGGCGGTGCCGTTCCACCGGATCCGCCCGGTGTGCGCCATCAGCCCGGCGAGCGCCGACAGCAGGCTGGACTTGCCCGCGCCGACGCGCCCGAGCAGGAGCACGAGCTCGCCGCGCGCGACCGTGAGGTCCACGTCGGCGACGCCGATCGTGCCGTCGTCGTGCACCGCGCCGACCCCGCGCAGCTCCAGGGTGTCGAGCCGGTCCCGCGCGTCCGGACCGGGACGCGCCGCCGCGCCGGTCGAGAGGTCGACTCCCGGTGCCTCGGCCACGAGGTCGGCGCCACCTGCGAACGATGCCGTGGCCTGCTGCCAGGCCCGGGTGCCGGGCGCCTCGGTCACCACCGCGCCCGCGACGACGCCGAACCAGTTGAACCCGGCGACGGCGCCCGCGACCAGCAGCGTGCTCGCCAGGTCCCAGACCCCCGCGAGCAGGGCGCCCCACGCCACGACCGCGCCGACCTGCACCATGATGATCGGCACGCCGTCGAGGACGGCCTGCACCCGGTGCTCGAACACGGCGGCCTCGACCCGGCCGTCGTCGACCCGGCGCAGGTGCGCGTGCACCTCGGGGGTGCGGGCGGCCAGCTTGACCGTCCGGGCGGCGTCCAGCGCCGAGACCAGCGACCGCCCGAAGCCGGCGCGCGCCGCGGCCGACCGGGTGGCCGAGCGCCCGGCGACGCCGCGGCCGGCGAGCGCGCACGCCGCGCTCACCACGAGGACCGCGAGCAGCACCGCGCCCGCGAGCAGCGACCAGCTCAGCACCGCCGTGACCGCCACCAGCACGAGGCCGTTGGCCAGGTCGACCCAGCGGTCGGCGTACTGGACGAACCGGTCGGCGTCGAGCGCGCGCGCCACGACCTCGCCCGGCGGTGTGCGGCGCAGCCGGTGCTGCCGGGTCTGCCCGACGAGCACCGACATCCGCACCCGGAGCAGCAGCTCGATCCACCACTTCGGGTACAGCCGGAACGCGAGCGAGCTGCACGGGGCGACGAGCAGCAGGGTGACGGCCAGCGCCACGACGAGGCCCGTGGTCGGCTCCCCCGCGCGCAGGCCCTCGACGGTGTGGCCCCACAGGTAGCCGGTCACCGCGCCCTGGGCGGCGAACAGGCTCGACAGCAGGAACAGCAGCCCGCCGAACAGGCCCCACCGGGGCTTGACGACGAGGGCGTGCGCGATCCCCCGGGCCAGGCTGGGCCCGGTCCCGGGGTCGCGCAGCGCGGGCGGCGGGCCGGTGCGGCGGCGGGCGCCGACCTCGGCCGCGCGCTCGGCGGTGTCCGCCGCCGGGTCGGCGGCACGCGCGCCCGGCTCGCCCGGCCGGTCGGCCGCCGCGCCGGACCCCGCGTCGGTCCCCGCGACGTCGAGCGCGCCCGCGTGCCCCTCGGCCCGGCTCGCCTCGATCAGCGACCGGAACGGACCGTCGACGCGCGCCAGCGCCGCCCGGTCACCCTGCTGCACGACCCGTCCGTGGTCGAGCACGACCACCTGGTCCGCGCGCTCGACCGTGCCGAGCCGGTGCGCCACGAGCACGCCGGTCCGCCCGCCGAGCAGCCGCTCCGACGCCGCGACGACGCGCGCCTCGGTGAGCGGGTCCATCCGGGCGGTCGCCTCGTCCAGCACCACCACCTGGACGTCCCGCACCAGCAGCCGGGCGAACGCGACCAGCTGCTCCTCCCCCGCGGACAGCGAGGTCCCGCCGGGGCCCAGCAGCGTGTCGAGCCCGCCGGGCAGGCCCGCGACCCAGTCGGTGAGCCGGAGCTCGTGCACGGCGCCCTCGACGTCGGCGCGCGGCACGTCGGCGAACAGCGCGATGTTCTCCGCGAGCGTCCCGGCGAGGATCTCCGTGCGCTGGGTGACCACGCCGACGGCGCCGCGCAACGCCTGCAGGTCGAGCTCCCGCACGTCGACGCCGCCGAGCAGCACCGAGCCGGGCTCGGGCTCGACCGCCCGGGACAGCAGGGACGCGAGGGTCGACTTGCCCGAGCCGGTGCGGCCGACGAGCGCGACCGTCTGCCCCGCGGGCACCCGCAGGTCGACGCCGCGCAGGGCGAACGTGCCCTCCGCGTACGAGAAGTGCAGGTCGCGCAGCTCCAGGTCGAGCGGCCCCCCGGGCACGGCGCGCCCGCCGGCCGGCTCGGGCTCGGTGTCGAGCAGCTCGCGGATGCGGACGATCGCGCCGATGCCCTCCTGCACGTCGGGCAGGTGCCGCGCGAGCTGGTCGAACTGGCCCACGAACGACGCGGTGACCAGGAACAGCGTCACGAGCTGCGCCACGGAGAGGTCGCCTGCGCCCGCGAGCACCACGCCCGCCACGACGACGCCGGCGAGCAGGGCGTGCAGCAGCGTCCCGGCCTTGGCGGTCATCCGGGTCTCGACCGCCAGGACGCGGTCGAGCATCCGGTGCACGACCGCGGACGCCTCGGCCAGGCGCCGGACGGCGAACGCCTGCCCGCGGCTGGTGCGCAGGTCGTCGCGGGCGGCGACCGCCTCCTCGAAGGCGGCGGCGTTGTCGGTCCACGCGCGCTCCTCGACCACCTTGCGGCGCGCGATCTCGCCCAGCGACGGCCGCACGACCAGCACGGTGGCCCCGCCGAGCAGCGGGAACAGCACCCAGGCCGGCCACCAGGTCAGGCCGCCGACGATCCACAGCGGCACGCAGCCGACCACGGTGCGCCCGAGGCCCCACACCTGCCGGCGGACGAGCGTGCCGACCGCGTGCGTGTCGTCGTCCACGCGGTCCAGCACCTCGCCGACGGCCTGCTCCGAGAGCGTGCCGAGCGGCTGGTGCAGCGCCGCGCTGAGCAGGTCGCCCCGCAGCCGGCCCTCGGCGCGGTCGACGACGCCGGCCCACGCGACCTGGCCGACGGTGTCCACGAGCGCGGCGCCGACGAGGCACGCGGCCAGCAGCCACAGCCCGGCGGCCGTCGGGTCCTCGGCGAGGTCGCCGGCGACGACCGTGCCGAACGCGGCGCCGACCGAGGCGATGGTCAGCGCGACGAGCGCGAGCCCGGCGACGGGCCCGCGCAGCCGGCGCCAGTCGAGGCGGCGGGCGGGGTCGGCGGGCGCACGGCGGACCCGGCCGGCGGCGGCGTCGACCGGGAGCGGGGCGGTGGTGGTGGTTCCGAGCATCGTGCGTCGACCCTAGGGCGAGCCACCCACACGCCCGAAGCACATTTCGCTCCCGGGCCGCGCGCCGCGGCCGCTACGGTCGGCCCATGATCACGTGGGCCACCGGCTTCCTGGACTCCACCGCGGGCGACTGGGAGCGCACGCTCGCGTTCTGGCAGGGTGCCACCGCGACCACGCTGTCCGCGTTCCGCGGCCCCGACGCGGAGTTCGTCACGCTCGTCCCGTCCGACGGCGACGCCTTCCTGCGGGCGCAGCGCGTCCGGTCCGGGCCCGGCGGCGTCCACCTGGACCTGCACGTGGCGGACATCCGCGCCGCCGCGGACGCGGCCGTCGGGCTGGGCGCCGTCGAGGTCGCCGCCTCGGACCACGTCGTGCTGACCTCGCCGGGTGGGTTCGCGTTCTGCTTCGTCGACGCGTACCCGGCGCGCCGGCCGGCCCCGGCGACGTGGCCGCGGGCGGCGGGCGGGACCCACGCGAGCCTGCTCGACCAGCTCGCGGTGGACGTGCCCGCCGCCGGCTGGGAGACCGAACGGCGGTTCTGGTCGCAGCTCACCGGCTGGCCCGAGCGGACGACCGCGCCCGGCGCCTCCCTGATCCCCCTCCACCGGCCCGACGGCCTGCCGCTGCGCCTGCTCCTCCAGCGCCTCGACGAGCCGGCCGGCCCGGTCCGCGCCCACCTCGACCTGGCCTGCTCGGACCGCGGCGCCGAGACCGACCGGCACGAGGCGCTGGGCGCGACCGTCGAGGCGGTCCGCGAGCACTGGACCGTCCTGCGGGATCCCGCGGGCCGGCGGTACTGCCTGACCGACCGCGACCCGGCCACCGGCGCGCTCGCCTGACCCCGGTCCGTCGGCCGCGCGAGCCGGTCCCCGCCGGATCGTCGCGCTGCCGGCTGATCGATCGGGTGGGCTCCCGACGATCCGGCGGGCACCCGGCCCGGACCGGGCCTGTGCCCCGCCCGTGAGCCGGGTCTCACGCCTCCGGCAGGTGGTCGCGCGCCCAGAGCGCCGCGCTCGTCCGGTCCGCCACCCCGAGCAGCCGGAACACGTGCCCGACGTGCACCTTCACGGTCCGTTCCGCGATCCCGAGCTCGCGCCCGATCTGCTTGTTCGCCAGCCCGCGCGCCAGCAGCCGCAGCACGTCCCGCTCCCGGGCGCTCAGCCGGTCCGCGGGGCGCGGCGCCGCCGCGGAGGGCAGCAGCGCGCCCGCGACCCGGGGGTCGAGGGGCGAGTAGCCCCGGGCTGCCGACCGCACGGCCGCGACCAGCTCCTCCGGCTCGCAGTCCTTCAGCAGGTAGCCGACCGCCCCGGCGGCGACCGCCGCGGACACCCGGTCGTGGTCGGAGAACGACGTCAGCACGACGACACGCGTCGCCGGACGCGCCCGCAGCACCTCGCGGGTCGCCTCGACGCCGTCGGTCCCGGGCATCGAGAGGTCCATGAGGATCACGTCCGGGTCCAGCTCGGCCGCCAGGGCGACCGCCTCGGCGCCGTCCGCGGCCTGCCCGACCACCCGCATGCCGTCGGCCGCGTCGACCAGCCCCGCCAGCCCGGAGCGCACCAGGTGGTGGTCGTCGGCGAGCAGCACGGTGATGTCCTCGGTCATCGCACCTCCACGTCGGGGTCGACGGCGAGCCGCCAGCGGGTGCCCGCGCCGGGTGCGGACGCGACGGTCAGGTCCGCCCCGGCCGCAGCCGCCAGGTCGCCGAGCACGCGCAGCCCGAGGTGGCCCTCGGGCGGTTCGGCCAGCGTCGCCGCCGCGTCGAACCCCGCTCCGTCGTCGTCGACCTCCAGCACCAGAAGGCCACCCGACCGGGCCAGGGTCACCCGCACCTCGTCCGCGCCCGCGTGGGCGACGGCGTTCCGCACCGTCTCCTGCGCCACGCGGTAGACGAGCTGCTGCGCGTCCACGCCGACCCCGGCCAGGGCGTCGTCGGGGACCTCGACCCGCACCCGCACGCCCCGGGAGGCGAGTCCGCCGGCCAGGTCCGCCAGGGCGGCGCCCAGCCCGGCGGTCCGCAGGCTCGGCGGGTAGATGTCGACCAGCAGCGACCGGAGCCCGCGGATGCTCGTCCGCACGGTGCTGCTCGCGGCCCGGACGTCGGCAGCGACGTCGGGTGCGCCGGCCCGCTCCGCGCGCTCGGCTGCACCGGCGAGGGCGAACGACGACGCCGCGAGCTCCTGGACCACGCCGTCGTGCAGGGTCGCGGCGATCCGGCGGCGCTCGGCGTCGGACGCGTCGACCGCGCTGCGGAGCAGCCGCTCGCGCTGGTCCTGCCCGCGGCGCAGCCGGTCGAGCAGCGTCCACAGCACCGGCAGCAGCAGGACCAGCAGGAGCGGCAGGCTGGTCACCGTGATCCCGGCGAACCCACGCCACACGGCGGCGGCGCGCTCGGTGACGACGTCGTACCGGCTGTAGGTCTCGAACAGCAGCACCGTGCCGTCCGGCGTCCACACCGGCCGGTACACCTCGAGCAGCCGGCCCTGGTCGCGCTCGAACCGGTTCTCGGGCTCGTCGAGGTCGCTCACCTCGGCCTGCGTCGCCGGGTCGGCGAGCACGGCGCGCTCGTCGTCGCCGAGGCCGAACGCGTCGCCGATCAGCCGGGGCTCGTCCGAGTAGATGATCCGGCCCTCGGCGTCCCAGAGCTTCACCCGCACGACCGCGTCACCGAGCACCCGCTCACGGACGACCGCGTCGAGCGCCGCGAGAGCCTCCGGGTCGCCGGTGGCGACCCCGTCGGTCAGCGCGGGCTGCACGACGGCGTCGGCCAGCAGGTCGGTGCTGCGCGCGGCGTCGTTCACGGACTCCTGCTCGGCGATCCGGCGGCTCGCGCTCAGGCCGAGCACCGCGACCAGCACCAGCACGACCGCGGCCGCGGCGCCGACCTGGAGGAACACCCGCCAGGTGCGGACCGGGGCGACGGAGGCCGCGGGCGGCGCGCCGCGGCTGAGGACGACTCGGCCGTCCTCGGCCGCGGGCGCGGGCGTCTGCACAGCCGCCACCCTAGGTGCTGCGGGCACGGCTCAGTCGTCGCTGCCGTGGCCGCCGTGCCGGCCGCCGCCGCCGTCGTCGTCGCCGTGGTGGCCGGAGTCGTCAGAGCCCGCGGACGAGCCGTGGTGCCCCGAGTCGTCGGCGCCGGACGACCCTCCGTGGTGGCCGGAGTCGTCGGCCGGGGCGGCGGGGACGGCGGGGGCCGCCGGGGCGGCGGGCGCCACGGGCGCCACGGTGCCCGTCCCGTTCACCCGGCGGTCGTCGCCGGGCTCGACGCGGTCGTCGCGGTCGACGCGGCCGCCGTGGTCGTCCGGCACGGCCGACGGCGAGGAGGAGCCGGACGGCGTCGCGTCGTCCGACGGCGACGTGGCGGCGCCGGTGCCGTTCACCCGTCGGTCGTCGCCGGCCTCGGTGCGCAGGTCGCGGTCGGTGGCCCCGCCGCGGTCGTCGGCGGTCGGCGCCTGGCTCGGCACCGAGACCGGCACCTCCCGGCTGAGGCTGGGGTTGGCGGTGAGGCCGACGACGGCCGGCACGATGGCCAGCGCGGCGGCGGCGGTGAACACCAGGGTGCGCTTCACGGGGACTCCT
This sequence comes from Cellulomonas sp. ACRRI, assembly GCF_022346185.1. Classification (GTDB taxonomy): domain Bacteria; phylum Actinomycetota; class Actinomycetes; order Actinomycetales; family Cellulomonadaceae; genus Cellulomonas. Next base: position 7,168 of record NZ_JAKRMS010000131.1, read on the forward strand.
CGGGTGGGTGGTGGATCCGACGAGTCAGTTCTCCCGCGCCGCGGGTCTGCCGCGCGATCGGACCTTGGTACTAGTACCCGCCCCCAGAGGTCCCGGTGCTGGTCCGGTCGCCGTCAGCCCCGGCGGTCGACCAGCAGCCACGCTCCCGCGCCGAGCACCGCCGCGGCGAGCAGCACCGACGGCCACGCGCCCGTCGCGCCCGCGAGGACGTGCGACGCGACGAAGCACGCCGCCCCGAGCAGCACCACCGCCACCACCCGCGCGGCCCCGGCTCCCCAGGACCGCCAGGCGCACCAGGCCACGCCCAGCACCAGCACGACCCCGCCGAGCGCCCGGACGCCGGTGCCCTGCGCGACGGCGAACGCCGCCACGAGGGTCACCGCCGCCAGCACGGCCGTCGGCACCGCGCCGAGCGGTCCGCGCGCCCGGGCGGGCCGGGACGGCGCTGCCGCCGCCCCGACCCCGCCCGCAGCCCCGGGGACCGGACCCGTCACGCGTCCTCCCCCACGACCGCGCCGGCGAACTGCGACTGGTACAGCCGGTGGTACGCCCCGCCGGCGGCGATGAGCTCGTCGTGGGTGCCCTTCTCGACGATGGCGCCGTGCTCCATCACGAGGATGAGGTCGGCGTCCCGGATGGTCGACAGCCGGTGCGCGATGACGAACGAGGTCCGCCCCTGCCGCAGCGAGGCCATCGCCTGCTGCAGCAGCTTCTCGGTGCGGGTGTCGACGGAGGACGTGGCCTCGTCGAGGATGAGCACCGACGGCCGCGCGACGAACGCCCGGGCGATCGTGATGAGCTGCTTCTCCCCGGCCGACAGGTTGGCGGCGTCCTCCTCCAGCACGGTGTCGTACCCGTGCGGCAGGGAGTGCACGAACCGGTCGACGTAGGTGGCCTGCGCCGCGGCGAGGATCTCCTCGTCGGTGGCGGACTGCCGCCCGTAGCGGATGTTCTCCCGGATGGTGCCGGCGAACAGCCACGGGTCCTGGAGCACCATGCCGGTGCGGGCGCGGGCGTCGTGCCGGGACAGCGTCGCGATGTCCTGGCCGTTGACCAGGATCCGGCCGCCGTCGAGCTCGTAGAACCGCATGAGCAGGTTGACCAGCGTGGTCTTGCCGGCGCCGGTCGGGCCGACGATCGCGACCGTCTGCCCGGGGCGGACGGTGAACGACAGGTCGGTGATCAGCGGGTGCTCGGGGTCGTAGGAGAACGCGACGTGGTCGAACTCGATGGTCCCGTCGCCCTCGGCCGGCGCCGGCGCCTGCGGGTCGTCCTCGCTCTGCTCGTCCTCGTCGAGCAGCTGGAACACCCGCTCGGCGGACGCGGTGCCGGACTGCACGACCGCGGCCATGCCGCCGAGCTCGGACAGCGGCTGGGTGAACATCTGCGTGTACTGGATGAACGCCTGGACGCTGCCGAGCAGCATCGTGCCGTTCGCGACCATGAGCCCGCCGAGCACCGCGATGCCGACGTAGGTCAGGTTGCTGACGAACGACATGCCCGGCCAGATGATCCCGGACAGGAACTGCGCCTTGAACGACGCCTGGTACAGCTCCTCGTTCTCCGCCTTGAACTTGTCCGCGAAGTCCTGCCGGCGGCCGAAGACCTTGACCAGCGCGTGCCCGGAGAACGACTCCTCGACGCGCGCGTTGAGCCGCCCGACCTTGCGCCACTGGGTGCCGAAGGCCTTCTGCGACTTCGGGCCGATGACCCCGAAGATGACGCCCATCAGCGGGATGGACACCAGCGCCACCAGGGCGAGCTGCCACGAGATCGAGAACATCATCACCAGCACGCCGATGACCGTGAGGATCGAGGTCAGCGCCGAGGACAGCGACTGCTGCATCGTCTGGGTGATGTTGTCGATGTCGTTCGTGACGCGGGAGATCAGCTCGCCGCGCTGGACCTTGTCGAAGTACGCGAGCGGCAGCCGGTTGATCTTGGTCTCGACCTGCTCGCGCAGCCGCCACATGGCCCGGACCATGATCACGTTGATGATGTAGCCCTGCAGCCACATGAGCAGCGCGCCCGCCACGTACAGGGCGAGCACGGTGACCAGCAGCCGGCCGAGCAGGTCGAAGTCGATGCCCGAGCCGGGCACCAGGTTCTCCGCCGCGGCGACCATGTCCGCGACCCGCTCCTGGCCGCCGGCGCGCAGGCCCCCGACCGCCTGCTCCTGGGTGAGGCCGGCCGGCAGCTGCCGGCCCAGGAAGCCGGTGAACACCGCGTCGGTGGCCCGGCCGAGCACCCGCGGGGCGAGCACGGTGAGCGTGACGCCGGCGGCACCCATGATCGTGACGGCCACCAGGGCCCACCGGTACGGGCGCAGGAGCCCGAGCATCCGGCCGAACGACTGCCCGAAGTTGTCCGCCTTGCCGGGCGCGACCGAGTCCCAGGAGTCCGACGCGAGGCGTGCGGCCTCCCCGAGCTCGATCTCGAGCTTCTCCTCCTCCGTCAGCTCCGGCTCGGCCGGCTTCGTCCGCGTCTTCTGGTCGCTCATGCGCCGGCCTCCACCGCGAGCTGGGACTCCGCGATCTCGCGGTACGTCTGGTTGGTCTCGAGCAGCTCGTCGTGCGTGCCGAGGCCGGCCACCCGGCCGTCCTCGAGGACGAGGATCTGGTCCGCGCCGGTCACCGTCGACACCCGCTGGGCGACGACGATCTTGGTGACGTCCGGCAGCTCGCGCCAGAGCGCCTGCCGCAGCCGGGCGTCGGTCGCGAGGTCGAGCGCGGAGAACGAGTCGTCGAACAGCAGCACCGCCGGGCGCCGCACGAGGGCGCGCGCGATCGCGAGCCGCTGCCGCTGGCCGCCGGACACGTTGGTGCCACCCTGCGCGATCCGCGCCTCGAGCCCGCCCTCCATCTGGGAGACGAAGTCGCTGGCCTGCGCGATCTCGAGCGCGCGCCACAGGTCGGCGTCGGTGGCGTCCTCCTGGCCGAGGCGCAGGTTGGACGCGACCGTCCCGGCGAACAGGAACGGCCGCTGCGGGACCAGGCCGATGCCCGCCCAGAGCTCCTCGACGTCGCGGTCCCGGACGTCGACGCCCCCGACGCGGACGGTGCCGCCGGTCGTGTCGAACAACCGCGGGATCAGGGAGACGAGCGTGGTCTTGCCCGCGCCCGTCGAGCCGATCACGGCGACCGTCTGGCCCTGCCGGGCGGTGAAGGACACCCCGGACAGCACCGGGTGCTCCGCCTCGGGGTACGCGAACGTCACGTCGTCGAGCTGGACCTCGCCCGGCCGCGGGGTGCCGCGGACCGGCTCGGCGGGCACGGCGAGGGTGGAGTCGCTGGTCAGCACCTCGGTGATCCGCTCGGCCGACACCGCGGCGCGCGGGATCATCACCGTCATGAAGGTGGCCATGAGGACGCCCATGAGGATCTGGCCGATGTACTGCATGAACGCGAACAGCGTGCCGACCTGCACGTTCCCGTTGTCGACCTCGATGCCGCCGAACCAGATCACGCCGACCACGGTCACGTTCAGCACGAGCATCGCGAGCGGGAACAGCACCACGAACAGCGAGCCGATCTTGCGCCCGACGACCATGATGTCGGTGTTCGCGCCCCGGAACCGCTCGCTCTCGATGTCCTCCCGCACGAACGCGCGCACGACGCGCACGCCGGTCAGCTGCTCGCGCATGATCCGGTTGACGGCGTCGAGCTTGGACTGGAACGACCGGAACAGCGGCACCATCCGGCTGATGATCAGGCCGGCGATCAGCAGCAGCACCGGCACGGAGACCGCGATGAGCCAGGACAGCCCGACGTCCTGCCGCAGCGCCATGATGATGCCGCCGATCGCGAGCATCGGGGCGCTGACCAGCATGGTCGCGCCCATCATCGCGAGCATCTGGACCTGCTGGACGTCGTTCGTGTTGCGGGTGATGAGCGACCCGGCGCCGAACCGGGAGATCTCCCGCTCCGAGTACCCGCTCACCCGGCCGTACACGTCGTCGCGCAGGTCCCGGCCGACCTGCATCGCGGCCCTCGCGGCGAAGTAGGTGGCGGTGATCGAGGCGATGATCTGGCCGAGCGACACCAGGAGCATGTACCCGCCGGCGCGCCAGATGAACCCGGTGTCCCCCTGGGCCACCCCCTCGTCGATGATGCGGGCGTTCAGGCTGGGCAGGTACAGCATGGCCAGGGCCGAGCAGAGCTGGAAGACCAGCACGCCGGCGAGCAGCCAGCGGTAGGGGCGCAGGTAGCGCGTGAGCAAGCGGGCGAGCACGTGGGTCTCCAGGGGTCGGCGGGCGACGAGGTCCGCGACCACGGGGCGGCGGGGGGGACCGTCCGCGATCGGCTCCGACAGGGTAGCCACCCCCACCGACACCCACCGCGTCCTTTTCGGGCACCCCCGGGGGGCGGCTCGGTGCCGGCCCGGCGGATCTCGGGGCGGCACCGACGCCGGGCGCCCCCTGCGACCACGATCGCGGGGCCGCCGCGTTTTCGCCCGCTCCCGCGCGGCACGGAGTCTTGTCCCGCGCCGCGCCGCCCCCTAGGGTCGCCCTTGTCCGAATTGTCCGATATGTCCTTACCGCGGACCCCGCCCACGGTCCCCGGCGCAGCGTCCGTGCCGCTGACGGCGAGCGGCGACGGCGCCGCCCGGGACGCCGCCGGCCCGCGCGCGGGACGCGACCGAAGGACTGACAGCGATGTCGAGCACCGGGGCGCACCGCGCCGCAGCACCCGGCCCCGGGCTGGACCGCGTCCACCGCGCCGCTCGCGGCGCGCGCACCCGCCGCACCCGGACCGGGCGCCCCGGCGCCCGGCGGCGCCCCCGGCCCCCGGGCGCGCCCCCCCCCCGCCCCCCCCCCCCCCCCGCCCCC